>CAMTON010000010.1 GCA_947074105.1 uncultured Bacteroidales bacterium | reverse complement strand
CAGAGCATCTGCCTTACAAGCAGAGGGTCGGCGGTTCGAATCCGTCAACGCCCACTAAAAAAAACCGATACTTTGTTTTTCGAAAACCCGAAAGGGGCGTTTAGCTCAGCTGGTTCAGAGCATCTGCCTTACAAGCAGAGGGTCGGCGGTTCGAATCCGTCAACGCCCACCTTTTTGAAAGAAAAGATCCCTTGCGGATGTGGTGTAATTGGTAGCCACGTCAGACTTAGGATCTGATGCCGAGAGGCGTGGGGGTTCGAGTCCCTTCATCCGCACAAGGAGTTCCACTGGAGCTCCTTTGTTTTTATATATACCTCAGATTATAGTTCTTTTCTTTTATGGTAAATACAGTGATTCCCGCCATAGTAAACGGGTTTCCGATTGGGTTTAAGAAAAATATTTCGCAATAAATAAATTATGACATCCATAACTGTAAAAATAAGCGGAATGACGTGAATTTTAATAACATAAAGTGATAACAGATTAATTAAAAATTATAACTTTAGTGCAAAATATTTATAAATAGATATATATCAGGGAAAACCAATAGGGAAACTTTAGTGTTGATTTTATAATACCGGTAATTTGAAATAATTTATTTCTTTGTAGGATATAAAAACTTACTATAAATTTTAACTGAACGGACTGATAGTCTGCTTGTAATATTCGTATCTGCATTAAAATAAATAGTCTGAAATAAAAAAACAACCATAGATTAAACTTAAACGTTCAACAGATACTTAGAAGAAATCATTTAAGATACTTAAAGACAAACACCTCGGCGCATAATTCAAAATATTAATTATCTTTGTTTGGCAGACTTAATAAATAAAAAAGCAAATTCAGATAAGAATTATTTTTTATGAAGAGGTAAAAAATAAAGTGATTTAAAAATTAGAGAGAGCATAGAAAAAGCCGCGAGGCTAAATTCCAAAACAAATATATTATTTCCCATGGAAAGAGAACAAGGTAAAAAAAGACCTCGTATAACAAGAAGTGAAGGTCCCGGCCGAGAAGGCAATTCAGAAAATTATGAGAGAGTAAATTATAACAGAACCGAAGGACAGTCTCGTCCACGCGTAATCAAAGTTAACAGATCAGAATCCGACGGTGAACAGCCTGCTCGCAGATATGACAATCAGGACAGAGGCGGTTATCAGCCACGTCAGGGTGGATATCAGCAGCGCGAAGGCGGTTATCAGCCACGTCAGGGCGGATATCAGCAGCGTGAAGGCGGTTATCAGCCACGTCAGGGCGGATATCAGCAGCGTGAAGGCGGATACCAGCGCAGAGATAATAACGGCGGCGGATATCAGCAGCGTGAAGGTGGATATCAGCGCAGAGATAATAACGGAGGCGGATATCAGCAGCGTGAAGGCGGATATCAGCGCAGAGACAACAACGGTGGCGGATACCAGCGCAGAGATAATAACGGCGGTGGATATCAGCAACGCGAAGGCGGATACCAGCGCAGAGACAACAACGGCGGCGGTTACAACAACAACCGTGGCGGCGGTGGTTATAATAACAATCGTGGCGGCGGCTACAATAACAACCGTGGTGGCGGTGGTTATAACAACAATCGTGGCGGTGGTTACAGCAACAACAATAACAGATACAATCCTAATGATAAATACAGTCAGAAAAAACAGCTTGAATATAAAGATCTGCTGACTGATCCAAACGAACCAATCCGTTTGAACAAATATCTTGCTAATGCAGGTGTATGTTCAAGAAGAGAAGCGGATGAGTTCATCGCAAACGGTGCGGTTAAGGTAAACGGAGAGGTTATCACAGAGATGGGAACTAAGATCCATAGAAATGACAGCGTGCTTTTCAATGATCAGCCTATCAACCTTGAAAGAAAAGTTTACGTTCTTCTTAACAAACCGAAAGATTGCGTAACAACATCTGAAGATCCTCACGGACGCCTTACTGTAATGGATATCGTTCGCAATGCTGCGTCTGAAAGAATCTATCCTGTAGGTCGTCTTGACAGAAATACAACAGGAGTGCTTCTTCTTACAAATGACGGAGATCTTGCATCTAAACTTACTCATCCTAAGTTTGTGAAGAAAAAAATCTATCATGTATGGCTGGATAAAGATATTACGGAGGACGATCTTGCTAAGATTGCTGATGGTATAACACTTGAAGACGGAGAAATCCATGCAGATGCTATCAGCTATGCAAATGAGGAAGACAGAAATCAGGTAGGAATAGAAATCCATTCAGGACGTAACCGTATCGTAAGAAGAATTTTCGAACATCTTGGTTACAGAGTGATAAAATTAGACAGAGTTTACTTTGCCGGCTTAACGAAGAAAAACGTGCCGAGAGGACGCTGGCGTTATTTAACTCAACAGGAAGTGAACATGCTTCGTATGGGAGCATTTGAATAAAATTTTAAATAGCAAGTTGCTTAAAATGGAAAAGATTGTCAGAACTAAGGTTGCCGACCTTTTAAAAAGCGATGCATTTGATGCACCCGTTAACGTGAAAGGCTGGGTAAGAACAAAAAGAGGAAATAAAAACGTAAACTTCATAGCTATAAATGACGGATCAGGCCTGGCTAATATTCAGGTTGTAGTCGATGTAGCAAACTTTGATGAGGATACATTAAAGAAAATAACAACCGGAGCATGCGTAAGCGTAAACGGAAAACTTGTGGAATCTCAGGGACAGCAGAAATGCGAAGTTCTGGCAACGGAACTTGAAGTACTTGGTGAAGCGGATCCTAATACATATCCTTTACAGAAAAAGGGACATACTCTGGAATTCCTTCGTGAAATAGCGCATTTACGTCCGCGTACGAATACTTTCGGTGCGGTGTTTCGTGTTCGTCACAATATGGCGATGGCTATTCATGATTTCTTTCACAAAAGAGGATTCTTCTATTTCCATTCACCAATTATCACTGCTTCTGACTGTGAAGGTGCCGGACAGATGTTCCAGGTTACTACAATGAATCTTTATGATCTTAAAAAAGATGAGCAGGGATCTATTGACTATGGTAATGACTTTTTCGGACGTCAGGCTTCTCTGACAGTATCAGGACAGCTTGAAGGTGAACTTGCGGCAATGGCACTTGGTTCTGTTTATACTTTCGGACCTACATTCCGTGCAGAGAACTCGAATACTCCGCGTCATCTTGCTGAATTCTGGATGGTTGAGCCGGAAGTCGCATTCAATGAGATCGGTGATAATATGGACCTTGCTGAAGACTTTATCAAACACTGTATTCAGTGGGCTCTTGACAACTGTCAGGAAGATCTTAAGTTCCTTAGCGATATGTATGACAAAGAGCTTATCGAACGTCTGCATTTCGTAATTGATAATAACTTCATAAGACTTCCTTATACAGAAGGTGTGAAAATCCTTGAAGAAGCTGTAGCTAACGGTAAGAAATTCGAATTCCCTATTTTCTGGGGTGCGGATCTTGCATCTGAGCATGAGCGTTATCTTGTGGAAGAACACTTCAAATGTCCTGTTATCCTGACTGATTATCCTAAGGAAATCAAATCATTCTATATGAAACAGAATGAAGACGGAAAAACAGTAAGAGCGATGGATGTTCTTTTCCCTAAGATCGGAGAAATCATCGGTGGTTCTGAGAGAGAAGAAAATCTTGAAAAACTAAGAACAAGAGCACAGGAGATGGGTGTTCCTGAAAAGGATATATGGTGGTATCTTGATACCCGCCGTTTCGGAACAGCGCCTCATTCAGGTTTCGGTCTTGGTTTCGAAAGACTTCTGCTTTTCGTGACAGGTATGTCGAATATCCGTGACGTAATTCCTTTCCCTAGAACTCCTAATAATGCGGAATTCTAATCCGGAAATTCAAGATAAATACAGATAATAAAAAATCCTTCTTCCTTTACGGACAGAAGGATTTTTTTTAAGTATAAATGTTTATCATTCCTGATTATGTAAGTTTTAAAAAAGGTATAATGATCCGTAAGCGATAAGTCAGGGAACTGAAACTGTAAGATATCACTATCTTTTATAACGTGATATAAAGAATGGAATAATCATTCTCTGATAATAGTTGATTAGGTATAATGGCGGTTTTTTAATTCTTTATAATTTCATATCTTTACTTTCTCTTAGGTTTCATTTTACTATTGTTTGAAGTGTGATACCGGATTAAGAAGGGAATCTCAACGCAATATTTATTAATTAACCTAACTAACTTAAGAAAAATACTCCTGATGGAAAAAGATCAAAGGTGCGCAATAATTGCAGGAGCCGGTCCTGCCGGTCTGACGGCAGCATACGAGTTTCTCAGAAATAATAATATTCATCCTATCGTTTTTGAAAGCAGCGATGAAATCGGAGGTATATCCAAGACTGTAAAATATAAAGGCAACAGAATGGATATAGGCGGTCATCGTTTTTTCTCAAAAAATGAAAGAGTGAAGGATTTCTGGGATGAAATAATGCCACTGCAGGCAAAACCTTCACAGGATGATATACTTCTGCAAAATACATTCAAGGAGTTTGCAAAGGAAGGACCAGATCCGGAACTTGAAAACCGTGTTATGCTGATACGACAGCGAATATCAAGAATATTCTATCTCCGTCACTTTTTCGATTATCCTATTTCTCTTAAACTGTCGACATTTACCGGTATGGGACTTTCAAATACCGTTAATGCGGGGTTAGGATATTGCAGTTCTCTTATTTCGAAAAGAGAAGAAAATTCACTTGAAGATTTTTATATCAACAGATTCGGAAAACCGCTTTATAAAATGTTTTTCGAAGATTATACAGAAAAGGTTTGGGGAGTGCATCCTTCTAAACTGGGAGCAGACTGGGGTTCGCAACGAGTGAAAGGCTTATCGGTCTTTGCGATCCTGAAAGATGTAATTTCAAAAAACTTAGGCGGAAAGAAAGATAATTCTCAGGTAGAGACATCGCTTATCGAACAGTTTGTCTATCCTAAACTCGGACCTGGTCAGCTATGGGAATCAGTAGCCGATGATGTAAAGGAAAAGGGAGGGGAATTATATATGGATTCTCCAGTAAAAAAGATCAAAGTCAATAATAAGAAAGTTACTTCCGTCGTCGTTGAGGCGAAAGAAGGAGAAAAAGAATATCCGTGCGATTATTTTCTTTCTTCAATGCCGATTAAAGATCTTATTCCTGCACTGGAAGGTATTGAAGTTCCTGAAGAGATAAGGAAAATAAGTAATGAGCTTCCTTATCGTGATTTCATTACGGTGGGACTGTTGATGAAAAAAATGAAAATCAACAATTCCACAAAGATCAAAACTTTCCAAAACCGTATACCGGATACATGGATATATATTCAGGAAAGAGATGTTAAGATAGGACGCCTGCAGGTATTTAATAACTGGTCGCCATATCTTGTGAACGACTATGAAAATACGATATGGCTTGGTCTTGAATATTTCTGTACAGAAGGAGATGAGATGTGGGAAATGGATGAGGCTTCATTCAGAAAAATGGCAATCGAAGAGCTGGAAAAGATTGGAATGATTGATTCTGCCGATGTTCTTGATTCTGTACATGTCAAGATAAAAAAAGCTTATCCTGGCTATCACGGTACTTATTATCAGCTTGATAAAGTAATAGAGTTTCTTAACGGCATAGACAATCTTTACTGCATAGGACGTAATGGACAACATCGCTACAACAATATGGATCATTCGATGCTTACGGCAATGATGGCAGTTGACGATATTAATGCAGGTACAAATAATAAAGAAGAGATATGGTCGGTCAATACTGAAAATGATTACCACGAAACTTCGGATAATAATAAAAAACAGAATTCATAGTTATTATAATATCAGATTGTTGCAGCTTGGTTTTATGTTAAAAAATAGATATATTTATAACATTTCTTTAAGTGGTGAGATAACAAACTGATATCTTATAACTATCTTTGAAACTTTATAATAATGTTTGCCAACCTATACTATATACTATATTGTATTTTATAACAATTATGCTTAATGATGAAAAATAAGATAAATCTTGCTTCCTTATTTATATTTGCTCTTGTCATAATCACAGGCTGCGAAAGAAATAACGGAGTTGAAATCAAAGGAAAAATAGAAGGCGCTGAAGGAAAAGTTGTTGTTCTTGAATCTAACGATAAAAGAATCAAGACTGATACCATTACTATTAATAAGAATGGAGAATTTAAAACCAATATAATTCCACTTCAGTATCCGGAATTCATAACTCTTAATATTGATAATAATATTATAAATCTTGCAGTTGACTCAGCTGAGAGAATTTCTATTAAAGGAGATATCAATAATCTTGCATCAAATTATATTATAGAAGGTTCGCATGAAAGTCAGAAAATAAAAGAAGTCTCTCTTGAGGGACAGAAACTTAAACAGGCATATAATACATATGATGCAATGTATCTTACGCATAAGATAAATGCCGACCAGTTTGCAGATTCAGTACGACTGGCACTCCTTTCATATAAGAATGTCGTGTCACCGTATATATTTGAAAATCCTGCAAGTGCGGCAGCTTATTTTACAGTGCTTCAGAAAGTTAACGGTCTGCTTGTGTTTGACCCCAATGATAAGAATGATTATGTCGCATATGCAGCCGTAGCAACAAGCTGGGATACATATAATAAAACTCATACAAGCACAAAGCCTATCAGAGATATTGTATATCTTGCTCTTCAGAGAAGACGTAATGAGAAAATTGCAAGCAAACAGCTTGAAAATATTCAAGAACAAAATATGATTGAGATTGTTTTACCAAATATAAACGGGAAACAAATCAAGCTTTCAGATATGAATGGTAAAGTTGTCCTTTTGGATTTTACTATGTACGGAGCAGAATACTCTCCGGCATACAATATGCAGCTTGCTTCCATCTATAATAAATTCAAAAATAAAAATTTTGAGATATATCAGGTTTCACTTGATACTGATGAGAATTTATGGAAGAACGCTGCTTCAAATCTGCCTTGGATAACTGTAAATGATAAGGAATCGGTTTATTCTAAAGCGGCTAAAAATTATAATGTAACTTCATTGCCTACGGCCTATCTGCTCGATAAAGACGGATCGGTCATAATCAGAATATCAGATCTTAATGAAGCAGAAAATCAGATAGGAAAACTACTTTGATAACAATTTAACTCTGTTGTCAAGGTATCATTCTTGACAACGGAACAAAATTTTATTATATTTGTAATATACAGAAATTTAGAAAAGAGTTCCGGCAAAGTCAAAAAAGCCGGAATTCTTTTTTATTAATATATATACTAAAAGAATCAATTAATTAAAAAATTAACCTATAAAATAATATACTAGTATGGCAGTAAGTTATATGACAGAAGAGGGCTACAAAAAGCTCATAGAGGAGATAGCCTTTTTGGAGACAACAAAAAGACCTGAGATTTCACGTCAAATAGCTGAAGCTCGTGATAAAGGCGACCTTTCAGAAAATGCAGAATATGACGCTGCAAAAGAAGCTCAGGGGTTATTGGAAATGAAGATCGCTCAGCTTAAAGATTTGTTGTCAAAAGCACGAATTATTGACGAAAGCAAAATTTCCACAGACGCTGTACAGATTCTTAACAAAGTAAAAATTAAGAACCTTAAGAACAACGCTGCAATGACATATACTCTTGTTTCAGACTCTGAAGCTAATCTTAAAGAAGGAAAGATTTCAATAAGCACACCAATAGCCAAGGGACTTCTTGGAAAGAAAGTAGGTGATGTGGTAGAGATCAAAGTTCCTTCAGGAATGATGACTTTTGAAATCGTAGAGATATCCTGTTAAAATATTATGTCCGTTTCCCATATCCGGAAAACGGACATAATATTTTTATAAAAATGATTTTTGAATCTGTTTTTTTATAATTTAGGACCTGTTTATGTAAATAGACAGGTCTTTTTGTATATAATAAAAACTTAATTATTATGGCTTCAATTTTTACTATGATCGTACAGGGGGAGATACCCTCTTATAAAGTAGCGGAAGATGAAAACTTCTATGCTTTTCTTGATATAAATCCGATTGTTGAGGGACATACTCTTGTAATTCCGAAGAAGGAGATAGATTATATATTTGATATGCCGGATAACGAGCTTGCTGCTTTCAGCATATTCGCAAAGAAAGTAGCTCTTGCAATTCAGAAATCAGTACCGTGTAAGAGGATAGGAGAGTGTGTAATGGGTCTCGAAGTTCCTCATGCGCATATACATCTTATTCCTCTGAATAATGAAGGAGACATGAACTTCAGAAAAGAAAAACTTCAGCTTAGTCCGGAACAGATGAAAGAGATCGCTACAAGGATAGCTGCTAATTTCACTCACAAATAAATGTCAGTCTTTTAAGCACAATGCAGGCTGAAATAAATAAGACATAATATAAAAATGAAAGGCGACTCATCACGAGCCGCCTTTTCCATCTTCATCTAACTAAGAACTTATTACCTAAATAACACTCAAAATCATGAAATATTTATGCTTATTTTTTATAACTAAGAATTTCTATTTATTTACATCATAAATGGTATCCATTTAATGATGAATCGTGATACCACGAATATCAGAGCCACAATCCATATCAGAACCACTGTCAGTTTAAGTGAACCGTTCATCGGTTTGCTCTTGTTATTCTTTACAAGAATAAACTGAACCAAAGTTGCTATCGGAATCAATGCCAGTAATACGCATGCAATGTAGAATATAACCTGCATGAACGGCAGTGTGGTCATTGAAAATGTGAAACTTCCGTTTCCGAAAGGCATATGCCCCATAGGTCCTATTGGTCCGCCGGGACCGAATCCATCGCCTATTCCGAAAATGAAGAGGAACGGAATCAGAAAAAACAACATCGGTAAAAGAGTGATCACGACTGTTACAATTGCAAGTATTGCAACGAGTTTTACAATAAAACCGAGCACTACACCCAGTGTACTGTGGTTTCCGCCGCTCTGGGCTATTTCTCCTTCGTTTATTGCCTGTCTGATATTTTCAACATTTGCTTCTTCTCCTTTCATCTGTAGTTTCTGTGCTACACTTTTAGCTTCCGGCATTATTGCCCACAATATAGCGTAAAGCAAAAGAGTCATCCCGAAACTGAAAATCAGAGATATTATAAACAGGATTCTGATAATTATAGGATCTACATTAAGATAGCATCCTAATCCGGAACATACTCCGGCTATAACTCTGTTATCAGGATTTCTGAAAAGTCGTTTGATTCTTTTTTCTCCGTTTTTTTCAGAATTCTTACCTGTCTGTTTATTTGCCGTTTCTTCTTCAGGTTCTACAGAAGCATCTCCTGAATAAGAAGAATTTTTAGAATCATCAATATCGATGTCGGTGTTGTCTTCATTTTCAATCTGCCCGGGATTACCCATGATCTTTATCATGTCCTGAACATCTGAAACACCTATTACCTGCATTCCATAGCGCATTCTTTCTGAGAAAAGTTCTCCGATGCGAGCTTCAATGTCTTCCATTATCTCGCTTGCGCCTTCTTCGGATGCGAAAATGTTCTTTAGAGAATCAAGATATTCGTTAAGAACTTCATAAGCATCATCGTTTATATTGTAAACGCGTCCATTCAGGTTTATTGTAAATGTCTTGTTCATAAAGCTGCTTTTTTATTCTTTATCTCTTATGTGATTTATGACGTAGTTCAGTTCATTCCAGGAGCTCTCAAGTTCGTCTAAGAACATTCTTCCCTTATCGGTAAGCTCGTAATATTTACGAGGAGGACCCTGTGTTGATTCAACCCATTCATAATTCAGGAGACCGGAATTTTTAAGTCTGGTCAGCAGAGGATAGAGTGTTCCCTCAACAACGATCAGCTTTGCGTCCTTAAGCGACTGTATAATGTCGGAGACATAAGCTTTTCTTTTATTGAGAATAAGAAGAGTACAATACTCAAGTATACCCTTTCTCATCTGCGATTTTACATTTTCAGTATTCATCCCTCATTAGGTTTATGGTTCAAAGATATATATTATTAGGTACTATGCAACGCAAAGTACCTAATAATACACTTTGTTTAACTATATTTTGCAAAGTAATGTGAGTTTGTTAATATTTGAATATGAAAAGGCCGGATTTAATAATAAAGAGAGCTATATTATTAAATCCGGCAATATATTTAACAGGATATTACAATGATCGGAATTTATGTTGTATTCATTAATCCGGAAGCCTGATAAAAGAAAAAGGTATTTCAATATTAAAAGCAGCTCCGGAAGTATAAGAAGTATCAAGCCATATCTTTCCTCCGAGGTTATCCATCAGCGAACCGGAAATAGAAAGTCCGAGGCCTGCTCCCGGAGTAAAATCATCAAGTTTTTCGAAGCGCTCGAATATAAGATCTTTCTTTTCATCCGGAATTCCGAAACCGGTATCTTTAATTGAGATTCTTACAGAATTTTCATTTCTGATAATCTCCATCATTATCTCACCTTGTGAGGTAAACTTGTAGGCATTGTCAAGAATATTGACTACAACCTGTTTTAGCTTAATAGGATCGCTTACCACGGTGATCTTTTCTTCTTTGGATACAAAAGAACATGTGATATTTTTATTCTTTAATGAAGACCTGAAGGAATCGAATATTTTATACATGAAGTCTGTAATATCTATTTCCGAAGGTTCGATATTAACCCTTTTCGAATCAATACGGCTTAATTCAAGTATATTATTAATAAGATTCATCAGCAGATCTGCATTCATCTTTATTATCTCTCCATACTGTTTTTCCTTACTTTCATCGTTAGAGACGGAAGCTATGATATCGCTAAAGCCAACAATGGAATTAAGAGGTGTGCGTATCTCATGGCTCATATTGGCAAGAAAAGAGCTTTTTAACCTGTTACTTTCATTTGCCTTATCACGTGCGCTTTCCAGCATCTCCTTAGTTTTAAGAAGATCATTTCTTTCGCGTAAAAGTTCGATACGTGTAACTTCAAGCTTAGCTTTCATTTTTCTGGAACGGAAATATATCAGAATCATTATAATAATGATAATTGCTACAATTGCTGTCATAGCAATAGTGATATAGAAAATGTTTTCCTGTTCTTTTATTTTCAGAAAAGCGGAATCTGATTTCAGGTTATTTATTTCCTCATTGATAAAATAGTTGTCGACATCTATTCTTGCTCTGCGTTCATAATCATTACGCTGTCTCTCATATAGATCAACCAATATCTTATTCGCTTCTTCAAAATTTCCCTGAATACCGAAAAGAGTATAAAGGCGACGGAGTAAAATAATATCATCTGGCCGGTTTCTTAATGCCTCATGTAACTCATAATTTGCCTTTTCCAGATCAAAAAGACGGATATAAAATTCAAAAAAAGCGAAATGTGTACTTTTCTCTACATACCAGTCATCAACTTCCGGCATATTTTTGAGAATTTCAATATCTACTACTGCTGCATCCGCATCGTTTCTCAGGATATTTGCGAAAAGAGAATATACCGTATTTAATTTCCTGCATCTTATTTCCGGAAGAGCAGGTACATTTTGAGTCATGTCATAATTTAGCAATTCATCAAGCTTATTTACATATACCAGAGCCGAATCCGGATTATTCATTCTGAGATGTAATTCGGTGATATAGAAATATAGCTGACCTTTAGTACTTATCCTTTCATTACAATTCTCAATTAAAATATCAAGAGCAGATTGGTAATACTCAAGAGATTTGGCGTATTCTTCAATCTTTGTATATATCTTACCCATTATGACTGTATAGGTAAAATTGAAATTAAAGTTATCTGTTAATCTTGTAAGCTGCTGCAACTGTTTAACGATATCAAGAGCATATTCAAAATTATTATCAGCAATATGATTATAGCATAAATAAGCGAAAGTATAACTGTATTCATTATATTCTTCGTATTCCATAGCAAGAGGCCGGAGAACTTCAGCATAATATGCTATACTGTCTCTTATTCCCCTGTTATAATAATTTCTTGTTATAGCACCATAAGAACTGATTTTTATCTTCACATTACTTTTATCGTTACACAGACGGATTAATTCCAGATAATAATCCACCTCCTCAGAGGTGTTGAAATGAAGATTTGCAAGCTTACTAAGGATATTTTTCTTTTCTTCAAATGTTTCGGCTGTTTTTAGTTCTTCCTGAAGTCCGGCAATAGCATGATCAGAAACAGGCAAAGCAACTGAATCAATGATATTAAAAGCAATAATCAGTAATAGCAGTATATATTTTTTCATTCTGAATGCATTAATATTTTATCGGATGTTCGAAGACGAATCTTGCGCCATCCATATAAGATGAATCAATATAAATTCTTCCTTTAAGTTTTTCGGTTATAGCCTGACATATCCAAAGACCTAAACCTGTACCGCAGATATTTTCATTGAGTTTTTCATATTTTAGAAATACGCTCTGATGCTTATCTGCAGGGATTCCGCATCCGGTATCCGATACAGAGAATTTAAGATATCCTTCTGCCCGAGTTATGTCAAGATATATATTTCCTTTTTCAGTAAATTTTGCGGCATTACCAAGCAGGTTAGTAAGAATCTGCTGAACTCGGAATATGTCGGTATCTATTATCAGTTCCTCAAAATCGGATGTGAAATTTATTCTTACATCATTTCCGATAAGTTTCCCTATACTTTGAACCGCATTTCGCGCACATTTTATTATATCTGCTTTTTCAAGTTCGATACTTATTGTTTCAGACTCCATTCTGCTTTGATTTACTATATCATTCACAAGCTTGAGAAGCAGATATGAATTGCTCTGTATTATTGATGCGAATTCTTTTTCTTCATTAGTTCCATACTCTTCTTCAACAATAAGCTCACTGAAACCTATTATCGAATTAAGAGGAGTCCTGATTTCGTGACTCATGGAGGCAAGAAATGCATTTTTCTTCTTATTACTTTCCTCTGCCTTACTAAGCATCTCTTCCAGATGCTCCTTTATAGTTTCAAGTCTTTCTTTTTCATTTTTAAGTGCTTCTGTAGAAAGAGCAAGTTTCTTTTTATACTTGTTGACGTTAATAAGTAAGATGATGATGATAGCAAGAAGTATAACCAGAATACATAGACATATACACATTCTGCGGATGCTGTTGCGACTTGATTTTATTTCCAACTCACTTTTTTCCATCTGAGCATAAAACAGATCTGACCTTTCTTTAAGAACATTAAACTCTTTTGCATGCAAATCTTTCCATGTCTGAACAAGATGATCCTGAGCCATGCAATACTGAGTATAAGCCATATCATGTTTTCCCATTTTGGAATATACGTCACCTTTCTGTTTAAGGTATATTTCAGCACCGCGAGAAGGACTCATATCAATAGCCTTATTGATTTCCTCAAGAGACTTTTCATAGTTACCTTCAAGTTCATAGTATTGAGATTTATCATAATGATATTTATCAATATTATAATTAGAAAGATTTCGGGAATATTCCTCCGTTTTTTTGAAGTAAAAGCGTGTACTGTCAATATTTTTCTGTTGCAGGTGAAAAAGAAAATGATAGTAATAATTATACCATTTTGCTTTACTGGAAGCGAATGTCGGCTTTGGTCTGGCTTCCTCCTCTTCAAGAAAACTTGCAAAACCATTCATAATCTTTTCTTTCTTATCAATGTCATTGCCATCGAATGCTACCATAAGAAGATAGAGATACATCTGACATTTAAGGGGATTGCGATGAGGAAGAAATTCCAGAAGGGCTATACCTTCCTCAAGACTGCTTATTGCTTTTTCTCTGTTGTTGGTCTGATGATTTATCATACCTAAAGCCTGACAGCAACTTACTCTACCTTCATAACTGTTTTTTTCCTCAGCTTCTTCCTGGAGAGTTTTTACCATATTTGTTGCCATTGAGAAATTTTTATTGCGGATATACCACATGCAGCCAAAAATACGTGTATCGAAATAATACTCGTAATTATCTGCTTTACGGCAAGCTTCTGCCGTTTTGTCGATCCAGTAAAAAAGGCTGTCC
Organism: uncultured Bacteroidales bacterium; assembly: GCA_947074105.1. Classification (GTDB taxonomy): domain Bacteria; phylum Bacteroidota; class Bacteroidia; order Bacteroidales; family JAUNSR01; genus JAUNSR01. The sequence goes on along the minus strand of CAMTON010000010.1, from coordinate 45,481 downwards.
TTTTTCTCATTATTGAAATAAATCCTTGATATGTTGGCATAAGCTTTAATTTTTGCCTTATCATAGCCAAGACTGTCTGCAAGTGAAGCCTGCAGTTTGTACCAGTAAATATTGCGTGTTGCGGAGAAATCGGTATTAAATAAGTCCCCAATAAGTTCCAGTTTATACTCTTTATCGTTTGTTGTGTTAATCTTTTCTTTTAAAAGAGCTATTTTTTGCTGAACGTCCTCAGTATTTGCAAATATTTTATGGCCACCTAAATTTATTATTAATAACAGAGATACTAATAAATATTGCATTTAAATGTGATTCTATATTCTTTTTCCAAATGTAAGTAATTTGTCATCATTAATTTATCCCTTATCACTATTAAAAATTGAAATTGATATTTTTTTTATTTATATGCATAAAAGCGCTTCTGTTTTATGAATTAAAACCTATATAAAGATAAAATTATGCAATGAAAGATCACTATCCGGAAAATTGGTTTTTAACTATAGTAAATTATGAGGTTATGCCGGTAAATTATCAGATGGTTATCATCATCCGGTATTTACCATGTAATATGCTGATTATTTGTGTACTTGATTGAATAAAAAACAGTAAACTCAAGTGATAAATATATTATATATTACTTAATTAACGTAGATAATTTTTAATAAAAAGCGTTTACGGATGCCTCCGGTAGATAATTGTGAGTCTTTCTTATAATATGAAACTAATAAAAGCTGAAAACTTATATTTCATAATAAAATAATTCCTAAAACTTTTGGAATGTAAAGGCAACTGTTTATATTTGCACTCGTAAAATAAACAATACCGATAAATAATTAAAAATATGTTCAATATTTCACTAAATATTAATTTAATTATTATTCTGCTCTCTGGAGATGAGTAGTAAGGAGGTTGTGTGCAAAGTGAAACATAGGATATAAAAATAATATTCGGGCCTTTCTTACTAACGTAATGAAAGGCTTTTTTTTTGATGTGCCAATAAGAAAAATTTAAATATATGTCTGATAAATTATTCATTTTTGATACTACTTTACGTGACGGTGAGCAGGTGCCGGGCTGTCAGTTGAATACGGTAGAAAAGATTCAGGTTGCAAGAGCATTAGAATCTTTAGGGGTAGATATTATTGAGGCAGGTTTTCCGGTTTCCAGCCCGGGAGACTTCAACTCTGTGGTAGAAATATCTAAAGCGGTGACCTGGCCGGTCGTATGTGCCCTGACAAGAGCAGTGGAAAGAGATATCGATGTAGCAGCCGAAGCGCTTAAATATGCGAAACGCGGTCGTATACATACTGGTATAGGAACATCGGATTATCATATCAGACATAAATTCAATTCTACAAGAGAAGAGATTATCGAAAGAGCTGTAGCTGCTGTAAAATATGCAAAGAGATATGTAGAAGATGTCCAGTTCTATGCTGAAGATGCGGGAAGAACTGATAATGAATATCTTGCACGTGTTGTAGAGGCTGTTATCAAAGCAGGAGCGACGACAATAAATATTCCGGATACGACAGGCTATTGTCTTCCGGAACAGTTCGGACAGAAAATTCTTTTCCTTAAAGAAAATGTGAAAGGGATTGACAATGTTGTGATAGCTACTCACTGCCACAATGACCTTGGTATGGCAACCGCCAATACCGTTTCTGGTATTATGAACGGAGCTCGTCAGGCAGAAGTTACTATCAATGGAATCGGTGAACGTGCGGGAAATACGTCACTTGAAGAGGTAGCAATGATTATGAAATGTCATCATGACCTTAATATCTCGACAAACATAAATACACAGCGTATCTCAGGTGTCAGCAAAATGGTTTCAGGTCTTATGAACATGCCTGTGCAGGCAAACAAAGCTATCGTAGGCCGTAATGCTTTTGCTCACAGTTCCGGTATTCATCAGGACGGTGTATTAAAGAATCGCGAAAGCTATGAAATCATCGATCCTAAAGATGTAGGTCTTGATGAAAACTCAATTCAGCTTACAGCAAGATCAGGACGTGCAGCTCTTAAATACCGCCTTGAGATGAATGGAGTAAACCTTGATAAAGAGCATCTTGATCAGGTTTATGAAAAATTCCTTCGCCTTGCCGACTCTAAGAAAGATATCAATGATGATGATATCCTTATGCTTGCCGGTCAGGAAAGAACTTCATATCACCGTATAAAACTTGATTACCTTCAGGTAACTTCTGGTGTAGGTGTAAAAGCTATAGCAAGTGTCGGTCTTGAGATTGCAGGTGAGAGTTTTGAAGCGGCAGCTCAGGGTAACGGACCTGTCGATGCTGCGATTAAAGCTGTAAAACAGATTATAAGACGTCAGATGACAGTGCAGGAGTTTGTAATCCAGGCAATAACAAAAGGAAGTGACGATATAGGTAAGGTGCATATGCAGGTTGAGCATAAAGGTCAGGTGTATTATGGATTCGGTGCCAATACCGACATTATAGCAGCTTCTCTTGAAGCATTTATAGATGCAATTAATAAGATAAACGAGTAACTACAGATAAAATTAAGATGAATACATTATTTGATAAGATTTGGGATTCACACGTTGTAAGTTCAGTATCCGACGGTCCCGTACAATTATACATTGACCGTCACTACTGTCATGAGGTAACATCACCACAGGCTTTTGAAGGTTTAAGAAAAAGAGGTCTTAAAGTATTCCGTCCGGCACAGACTACATGTTCTCCGGACCACAACATACCTACAATCAATCAGGATCAGCCTATATCTGATCCGGTTTCAAGAAATCAGGTTGATACACTTGAGAAAAATGCAACTGAGTTCGGAGTGACATACTACGGACTTGGAAATCCTAAAAACGGAGTCATCCATATCATCGGACCTGAAAACGGTATTACCCGTCCTGGAATGACTATCGTATGCGGAGACTCTCATACTTCCACTCACGGTGCTTTCGGAGCAGTAGCATTCGGTATCGGAACATCGGAAGTTGAAATGGTTCTTGCGTCGCAGTGTATCCTTCAGTCTAAGCCTAAGACGATGCGTATCAATGTAAATGGTAATTTGGGTAAAGGCGTAACGGCAAAAGATGTTGTACTTTATATCACATCGAAAGTTACAACAGGCGGAGCAACCGGATATTTCATCGAATTTGCGGGTGACGTAATCCGTAACATGAGTATGGAAGAGAGAATGACCGTGTGTAACATGAGTATCGAAATGGGTGCGCGCGGAGGTATGATCGCTCCTGACCAGACAACTATCGATTATGTAAAAGGAAGAGAATTCGCTCCGACAGGAGAAGAGTGGGATAAGGCTGAGGCTTACTACCGTACTCTTTATTCAGGCGATGATGCTGTGTTTGACAAAGAGCTTTATTTCGACGCGGCAGATATCAGCCCTATGGTGACTTACGGAACTAATCCTGGTATGGGTATGGCAATCGACTCGGAGATTCCTTCTCTTGACACTATCGATGAAGCCGGAAAAGAGACTTATATGAAATCACTTGACTATATGGGCTTCAAACCGGGAGAAAAGATGCTTGGTAAGAAAATCGATTATGTCTTTCTTGGAAGCTGTACTAACGGTCGTATCGAAGATTTCAGAGCTTTCGCTGAATTTGTGAAAGGAAAGCAAAAAGCTGAAGACATTGTTTGCTGGCTTGTTCCTGGATCATGGGGTGTTGATCAGCAGATCCGTGAAGAAGGACTAGACAAGATACTTAACGAAGCAGGATTTGAAATCCGTCAGCCGGGTTGCAGCGCATGTCTTGCGATGAATGATGATAAAGTGCCTGCCGGCAAATATGCTATGTCGACATCAAACAGAAATTTCGAAGGACGTCAGGGGCCGGGTGCAAGAACGATCCTTTGCGGACCGCTTGTGGCAGCTGCGGCAGCAGTAACAGGTTATATCACTGATCCTAGAGAAAATCTATAAAAGAAATTATTATGAAACAGAAATTCACTACAATAACATCATCATATTATCCTCTTCCTATTGAAAATGTCGATACTGATCAGATTATCCCTGCACGCTTTCTTAAAGCGACAGATAAAGAGGGATTCGGCGACAATCTGTTTTTTGACTGGAGATATACAAAGTCAGGAGATAAGAACCCTGATTTCGTACTGAATAATGACAATTATTCGGGAGAGGTGCTTGTAGCAGGAAAAAACTTCGGTAGCGGATCAAGCCGTGAGCATGCGGCATGGGCTGTAGCAGGCTTTGGTTTCAGAGTTGTCGTATCGAGCTTCTTTGCCGACATCTTTAAAAACAATGCTTTGAATAACGGGGTTCTTCCGGTAGTCGTAAGTGAAGATTTCCTTGCGGAGATTTTCGAATCAAACAAGAAAGACGCTAAAAATACTGTGACTGTCGATCTTGAGACTCAGACAATAACTAATAACGGAACAGGAAATAAAGAGCATTTCGATATTAATTCTTATAAGAAAAACTGCCTTCTTAACGGATACGACGATATCGATTATCTGTTGAGCAAAAAAGATGAGATAGTAAATTACGAGACTCAACATCCTGCGGTATAAATTTGTTATCGACACAATACTGACCGAAAAGAGAAAGTGTTTTTTCACTCCTTCTCTTTCCGGTTTTCTAATATGAATTACTTAAAACCTTGTTATGAGATTTGAAATAATGGACACCACCCTGAGAGATGGAGAACAGACATCAGGTGTAGCTTTTAACTCGAATGAAAAACTTAACATTGCCAGATTTCTGCTTGAGGAAGTCGGAGTAGATCGTCTTGAGATCGCTTCGGCAAGAGTTTCCGACGGTGAATATCAGGGAGTGAAAAGAATTATCGAATGGGCGGAATCTACAGGACGCATACCGCAGATAGAGGTTCTCGGCTTTGTTGATAACGGTGTTTCAATTAACTGGATAAAATCTGCAGGCGCAAGAGTAATGAATCTGCTTGCCAAAGGATCGCTGAAACATTGCGAAAGTCAGCTGCGTAAGACTCCGGAACAACATTTCGAAGATGTAAAACGCAACGTGAAACTTGCCAATGAGCAGGGTATAGAAGTAAATCTGTATCTTGAAGACTGGTCAAACGGAATGCTTCATTCTCCGGAATATGTTTTCTCAATGATCGAGGCTCTGAAAGATTCAGGTATCAAACGATTTATGCTTTCCGATACTCTGGGAATTCTTTCTCCTTATCAGACATTTTCACTTTGTACACGTATTCTTAAACGTTTTCCAGAACTACATTTCGATTTTCACGGACATAATGATTATGACCTTGCTGTCTCCAATGCTTTTGCGGCTGCAAAAGTCGGAGTGACAGGTCTGCATTGTACCGTCAACGGTCTTGGTGAGAGAGCAGGAAACGCCACACTTTCGAGTCTTATCGCTGTGCTTCATGACATGCTGGATGCGGAGACCGGAATTAATGAAGAGAAACTTAATCAGGCCAGCCGTCTTGTAGAGTCATATTCGGGAGTACGCATTTCGGGTAATACACCGATTGTAGGAGAAAACGTATTCACACAATGTGCGGGAGTTCATGCCGACGGAGATTCCAAAGACAATCTTTACTTCAATGATCTTTTGCCGGAACGTTTCGGTCGAATGAGAGAATATGCTCTTGGAAAAACATCAGGAAAAGCAAATATCAGTATGAATCTTGAAGCTCTCGGTATAAGTCTTGATGATGAATCGATGAGAAAAGTGACTCAGCGTATCATTGAGCTCGGAGATAAAAAAGAGATCGTTACACAGGAAGATCTTCCTTATATCATGGCCGACGTTCTTCAGCAGGATTCAGATGAAGTTCATATCAGAATTCTTAATTATTCACTTTCACTGGCTCACGGACTGAAACCTTTCGCTGCTTTGAAAATCGAAATCAATGATAAGGTTTATGAGTCTTCATCTTCCGGCGACGGACAGTATGATGCTTTTATGAAGGCTCTGAAAAAGATTTACAGTGAACAGCTGGAACGTAAATTCCCGAAACTTACGAATTACTCCATCACTATTCCTCCGGGAGGACGTACCGACGCACTTGTGCAGGCACTGATCTCATGGGATTATGAGGGACTTACATTCAAGACAAAAGGTCTTGATGCCGACCAGAGTGAAGCCGCTATCAAAGCAACAATCAAAATGCTTAATAAACTTGAGAAAATGGTTTATGATCAGCAGAAAGGCTGACCTCTTTTTGAAGAGAAAACAATCGCTTTAATATAAAAACAGTTTTAAAATATTTCTTTGAGAAGAAAGAGATATTTAAAGGGCAAAAGGAGATATGTTCTATATGCAGCCCGGCATTTTTTTTAATGCTTTTACAGAAAAAATAAAAAGAATCGGATAGGAGAATGCAGTATAAGCTATGCTGCTGACAACTATTCAAAAAAAAATACCAATAAAAATGAAATTAAAAATCGCAGTATTACCGGGCGACGGAATCGGACCGGAAATAATCGAACAGGCTTTGAATGTGACAAAAGCAGTTTGTGAGAAATTCAATCATGAAATTGAATATACTTATGGGATCTGCGGAGCGGATGCTATCGATAAAGTAGGTAATCCTTATCCGGATGATACTCATCAGATCTGTATGGAGAGTGACGCGGTGCTTTTCGGTGCCGTAGGTGATCCTAAGTTCGATAACGATCCGACTGCGAAAGTGCGTCCTGAGCAGGGACTTCTTGCAATGAGAAAAAAACTTGGTCTTTACGCTAATATCCGTCCTGTAACGACTTTCCCTTGCCTTATCCACAAATCACCACTAAGAGCCGATCTTATCGACGGAGCAGATTTCATGTGTATCCGCGAACTGACAGGTGGTATGTACTTCGGACGTCCTCAGGGCCGTTCTGAAGATGGCAATACTGCTTATGATACTTGTGTCTATTCTCGTGAGGAAATTGAGAGAATCGTTACTCTTGCTTACGAATATGCAATGAAACGCAGAAAAAAACTTACTATCGTAGATAAGGCAAACGTTCTTGCCACTTCACGCCTGTGGAGAGAGATAGCAAAAGAAATAGCACCTCGCTATCCTGAAGTTGAAACTGAATTCATGTTTGTTGACAATGCTGCAATGCGTATGATTCAGTGGCCTAAAGATTTCGACGTAATGGTTACTGAAAATATGTTCGGTGATATCCTTACTGACGAAGGTTCGGTTATTACAGGCTCTATGGGTATGCTCCCTTCTGCTTCTATCGGTACATATACTTCAGTATTTGAACCTATCCACGGATCATGGCCTCAGGCTGCGGGACAGAACATCGCTAATCCTCTTGCCACTATACTTTCGGCTGCAATGATGTTTGATTATGCTTTTTCTCTTAAAGAAGAAGCAAAACTTATCCGTGACGCTGTTGACGCTTCTATGGATCAGATGGTAAGAACAGGAGATATTCAGGAAGAAGGAAACAAAAAATATTCTACTTCAGAAGTAGGAGAGTGGATTGTGAATTATATCAAGAATAATTAAATTTCTATCCATAATAAAAAAGCGTGTAAAATATATATTGCGGAGTATATAATTAACAGAGTCTGTTTTTATTAAATATGACTTCAAGCTTTGAATTTTAAAAAAGCGGTGACCCTCAGAGGGATCACCGCTTTTGCTTTTTTTATATAATACTGTAATCCCTATGGGAATATTTTTTTTAATACAATGTTGTTTTTAATAAGACCGGATTCTGATAAGACCGGATTCTTATTGCGGTTGCCGGGCGGTGGCAGGTCTGACAGCGGCTGCCGTTCGACCTGGCACTGCCCGGAAATCGGTCGATCGGCAGCCGGAAATCCTAAAACGAAAGCTTTACTCCCGCAAAGATAGAACGTGGAGCTGCAGGTCCGTAAATATATCCCGAATCACGGTTCTCTCCTTTATCGAAATCTTTCTGATATGCATTGAATATATTCTGTACTCCGGCATTTATTTCCATATCTATACCTCTGTAGATTGCGAATTTATATGCGGCTTTGAAATTTATATCAAAGAAATCGGGTGTTTCCACATTACAGTCTGTAGGGACATTTTCTGCTCCCGCACGGTGCTGAACAAGCATAGTGCCGGTATATGTTCCGGAAAAAGAAAGTGTAAGGGGAGTAAACGGCGTATAGTTTGCAGTGAAGTAACCGTAAATATCAGGAGTTCTGAACATTCGTTTTTCAGCTTCCACATCATCGCTCCATACTTCGGCCTCGTCGTAGAAACTTCTCTGTATAGTAGCACCGACCTGAAGATCGAATTTATTCTTATATGCCATTTTCCCTTCTATCGTAGCACCGTAAACTTTAGCTCCTTCGCCGTTACGTCGCTGCCTTATAAGAACTTCATCACGGAAGCCTATGTCTTCAAGCAGGAAAACATTATTCAGACGTGTATAGAAACCTTCAAGAAGAAGATTTGTGCTGAAATCACCGAATGATTTATACATATCCGCCGAGAAACTGAAACTGTTGGATTTCTCCTCTTTAAGATTCGGATCAATCTCAATCATAGAGACTGTTCCGCCTACATTGTCGATATGAAGGTCTTCGTCAAATGCCTGAGGGGCACGAAAGCCGGCTGTATATGTGGCGCGGAAATTTATGTTTTCCGTCGGATTATAGCGAAGATTGGCGCGGGGGCTGAATATAGGATTTTTAAGAAGATTATGCTTATCCAGTCTTGTGCCTATAAGAAAACCCCAGCGGTCATTCTTCCATTCATTCTGAGCGAATGCACCGAAAGTACGTACATTCTGTTTGATATAACGGTCGTATCCCCACATATCATCGTCGATATTGTCGGCCGTAAACTCGGTACCGGCAGTAAGTTCGGCAGGCATGAACAGACATTTGTTGAATTTATATGAATATTGTAAACCTCCGAGAAGAGTAAGATTTGTTGTTTCGCCATAAGCGTTAGGATCCTGTCCGCCGCCATAGTAGCTGTTTCTATGTATATACTGAGCCGAAGTATAAGCAGTGAAACGCTGACGGCTGTCTTTGCTGAACATATCGAATTTAAGACCTCCTCCGTTAATCGAACTTTCTACCTGCTCTGCGATATCGGCTTCATGTGGAGGACGGTTGAACAGGTTTCCTCCGCGTCGGAACTCCTGCATGTTATGATATTCAAGAGTTATCTTGGAATAACTGCCTGTTTTCACAAAAGAACGGAATCCGAAAGTATTGTTTTTAAGTTTTGGAAGTTCTGAAAAACCATCGCCGTCGTGATCGTAAGAATCGCGGTTGCGGCTTTGTCCGAATACGTATATTCCACCCTTCTGATTATCGGTAACAAGTGAAGCGTTTACAGTAGTATTGTTGTCGATAGCACCACCGCCTCCGATAGAGGTAAGGGTATGGGCAATCTGCGCGGTATTTTTAGTTGGCTCTTTTGTTATGATATTTATAGAGCCTGCTATGGCTGCAGCCCCCGTGATGGCAGAACCGCCTCCGCGCATAACTTCTACCTTTTCAATCATATTGGCCGGTATCTGTTCAAGACCGTAGACTGCAGAAAGAGCGCTGAAGATAGGACGTGAGTCGATAAGAATCTGGGTATAGGGTCCTTCCAGGCCGTTGATGCGTACCTGTGTATAACCGCAGTTCTGACAGTTGTTTTCCACTCTTACTCCGGGCTGGAAATTAAGACCCTGAGAAAGATTGGCAGAGTTTGTCGATTCGAAACTTTTTATGTCAAGCACATTGATAAGAGTCGGAGATACCTTACGTGTTTCCATAATAGGATTTGCCGATACCACAACATTGTCGAGCGCTATCTGATCTTCCTCGATGTCGAAGTTTACTTCAAGCGACTGGTTCTTTTTTATGTTTATGGTTTTTGTAACACTCTTATATCCCAGTGAGCTTGCCTCGATGACAAGTTCTCCTTCAGGAATGTTTTTAAGAAAATAGTGACCGCTGTTGTCTGTGACTGTTCCTACGGAAGTACCTTTTACAACGATGTTTATATATGAAAGGTGTTCGCCTGAATTTTTGTCAACCACATGTCCGAATATATTTGCATCAGTGAATTTCTGTGCCGTTAGTGTATATGGAAATATAAGGGTACAGCAAATGCCGACCATCAGTAATAAAATTTTCTTCATAAAGGATGATATTGATAGTTGTTTAACCGAAAAAAGATGATACGACGGATTATGAGCACGTTAATATCTTATAATCCGAAGCTAAATAGAACGGGAAGAGTCGAACTCCCGCTTAAATAAATGAAAATAACTTACGTATATGAAAAGTGCCGTTATATCTTTTTAGCCATAATGCAACAATCTGGTGTATACATAATCTTATATGCACACAACGTCTTAATTCCGGATAATGATGTTGATAAAGAACATATTATAAGCGGAACTGTTTGATTCTGAAACAGTAAGTTATAAAAGAGAGGTTAAACAACGGGAGGAGCCCGCGGTATAATGTTTCCGGCAGCGATGACCGGAATTTCAGATATGATCTGAAAATTATCAAGGATCGACAGAAGACGGAAAAAAGGAATTCCGAAATCATTGTCTATGATATTGTCAGTAAACGTGGCAGAGTTGAGGCTATGGATAAGTTCTACTTCCGACGTGTTATGATCATGTGCTATATCGCTGTCATACGGGTGAGAATGGACTATCGTTACTCCGTTGACAATATGTGTATGCATGAAAAAGCTTATGCCTACCATGTATGAAATGAATATACATGGCAGAATAAACCTGATTATATTTTTTAGATTATTCCGCATACCTTAAATTGACTAAGGCAAATATAATAATCTTATTACTATTTAGAATTATAATAAAGATATGTAAACAGAATGAGTGTGCTTTTAACAATTATTGAAGTTAAATACAATAACCTTAAAAATACTTTAAAACTAATAAAAACAATAAGTGTATTTAGTATATTTATCCTGTTGTCACAAACGAAGTGCTGAAATAATAAATACACAGAAATAAAAATAAACTTTATGGAGATAAAAGACTTACATCCAGAATTGATATGGAAATATTTTGACGAAATCACCAAGGTGCCCCGTCCTTCTAAAAAAGAAGAGAAAATAAGAGAATATCTTATTGATTTCGCAAAAAAACATAAACTTACCTATAAGGAAGACAAAGCCGGAAATATACTTATTTCAAAAGCTGCTACAGTCGGATTTGAGGGCAGAAAACCGGTAGTTCTTCAGTCGCACATGGATATGGTATGCGAAAAGAATAATGGCGTTGAGCATGATTTCGAAAACGAACCGATCAAAACATATATCGACGGAGAGTGGGTAAAAGCTGACGGAACTACACTTGGTGCTGACAATGGTATCGGTATGGCGGCACAGCTTGCGGTTCTTGCAGATGATACTATTGAGCATGGTCCTGTTGAGGCTCTGTTCACTGTTGATGAGGAGACCGGTCTTACCGGAGCTTTCGCTCTTGAAGAAGGTTTCTTTACAGGAAAGACTCTTTTGAATCTTGATTCTGAAGATGAGGCAGAAATATTTATCGGTTGTGCAGGTGGTATCGACACTAAGGCGATATTCTCTTACCGCAATACAATGTCACCTGCAAATTATCACTACTGCAAACTGGAAGTTAAGAATCTTCTTGGCGGACATTCAGGTGGAGATATACATCTTGGTCGCGGAAATGCAAATAAAATTCTTAACCGTTTCCTTTGGCAGACGATGAATAAATCGGATATGGTGCTTTGCTCTATTGAAGGTGGAAATCTTCACAATGCCATTCCGCGTGAATGTACGGCAGTGATCGGTGTACCTAACTCAAAGAAAGAGCAGCTTAGAATCGACCTTAACATTTTCATTGCTGAAATGGAAGGGGAATACGGAGATACAGAACCTAATATGGAGATTCTTATGGAGTCAATCGATAAACAGAATGTATGTATCGATATGTCTACAACCAAGCATCTTATCAATGCTCTTTATGCTTGTCCTCACGGTGTCGTTGATATGAGCAAAGATATGCCGGGTCTTGTTGAGACTTCTACAAATCTTGCTTCCGTTAAGATGAAACCGGATAATAAGATTGTTGTCGCAACAAGTCAGAGAAGTTCTGTAGAGTCGAAGAAATATGATATCGCCAATACTTGTGATGCCGTATTCACTCTTGCAGGAGCGGAGGTAACACATGGTGACGGTTATCCGGGATGGAAACCGAATCTAAACTCAGAGATAATGAAGATTGCTGTACAGGCTTATGAGGAACTTTACGGTATAACCCCTAAGATCAAAGCTATTCATGCAGGCCTTGAGTGTGGACTTTTCCTTAAGAAGTATCCGGGTCTTGATATGATATCTTTCGGACCGACGATGACCGGAGTTCATTCTCCTGACGAGAAACTTAATATACCTGCGGTAGAGAAGTTCTATAATCATCTTCTTGCTATTCTTAAGAAGGCATAACAGGAAAATCGCAATATTTCGACAGATAATAACTTTTAATAATACATTATTAAGAAAGTGTATTATAAGGAAAAAATAATAATGAAAAAGGTGACCTCTGCATGGCAGTGGGTCACCTTTTTCTCAATATATCCGTTCAAATTTAAAATTACGGGATTAAATAATCTCCTTTTCTTCAGACGAAAGAGATTCTGAAATGACAGCGTCTTTATCCGGATTGCAAGGAATTGTAAACCAGAATGTAGATCCTTTGTCAAGCTCTGAATCCACACCTATCCTGCCTCCGAGAGATTCGACAATATTTTTTGTTATTGAAAGGCTTAGGCCGGAACTTTCATTCGGAGCATTAAAGCGCGTGAACTTATCAAAAACGAAATCTTTCTGATCAGCGGGGATTCCTATTCCGGTATCTTCAATGATAAACTTCACCGAATCATTTCCTGCAGATTCAAAAGAAATAGAGATAATGCCTTTTTCTGTATATTTTACGGCATTTGAAGTCAGATTATCAAGGACCTGTTTTATTCTGTCATAATCGGAACAGATTCTGATATCTTCCTTATTGGTATTAAGGACCATTGTGACGTCAGCACAACAGTTCTGGTAATGTTCTTTATATAGTCTTGCGCAAATTTCATTTGCAGAGAATTCCGTATATGTATAATTCAGGGATCCCTTTTCTATTTTTGAAAGATCAAGAAGGTCTGAAATAAGATTAAGAAGCTGATTGCTGTTGCTCTTTATCGAATCGATGAACATTGATCTTTCTTCAGCACTTTCGGCATCCGGAACAAGTTCGGAGAATCCTACGATAGCATTAAGAGGAGTTCTTATCTCATGACTCATATTTGCAAGGAAAGCCGGATTGGAATAGATAAAATCTTTTTCACTTAGCCCTAGTTTGTCAATCTCTTTTTTCCATCTTGTTATATCGCTTACGACGCCTACGTAACCTATTATCTGTCCGTCCTTTTTCATTTCGAACGGTTTCATCTGGATGCTTTTATAATTATACTCATTATCATCCTTAACATATTTTATCCGATATTCAATAGACGGTATACTTACATCACCCTTATCCATATTTTCGAATACGCTAAGGAATGTGGTAAAATCATCAGGATGAATAAACTCTTCGAAATAAGAAGGAGTAACGAGAGTATTTTCGCTTATCAGAGGATTATTGAAAAATTTGATCTTATGAGTCTGATTATTGAATTCAATCATCATGACATCGCTTTTGGCGATTGATTTCTCAAGACGGAATTTATATTCTTCAAGTTTGGACTTCGCATTAAAGAGTTCCATATCTCTTTCGTATTTCTGAGTAACATCCTTGAATGTTCCCACGATATGATCAAGTTTACCGTCCTTTACAATTGAGATAAGATTGAATTCTCCATATATCTTCTTGTCTTTGCAGAATAAAGGGAAAGATATTGTCGCTTTTTTTACGGAAAGGCTGCACAGCTCTTCTATAAGGTTGAAAAGTTTCGCTCTGTGTCTTTCTGAAACCATATCTACTACTGCGTCAAGAGAAATATTATTTCTGAAGAAAGGAGTATAGCCGTGAAGAAGTCTGAATCTTTTGCTTCTGTTATCGTAAAGCCATATTATAAGATTGTTGCTGTCGATAGCAAGTGAGAGTTTATGATACATCCCACGTATTTCCTTATTCTTACTATAAAGTTTAAGTCCCATATAGACAATGGTTATGAATAAAAGGGAAATACAAAAGATAATAATATAAACCACTCTCTGTTCTTCACGAGAAAGAGAGTTTATCTTTCCTATGTTAAACCATTTCTTACGGATTGTTTCTTCCGTCTCTTCATTTTTTACTTTCTCAAGACTTGCATTAAGATCATTAAGTAAATATGAATTTCCCGAAGAAACAAAAAAGTGAATTCCACGTGGCTCTATTTCATCGATTTTCTTATAAGCAACACCTTTTAGCTGATAGCGGTCAATGATATTCAGAACAGTACTTTCAGAACATATCATGGCATCTGCGACACCGGATACAATAATTCGCAGTCCGTCATATAATTTATTTACCGCGATAATATTGGGAGAAATAGAATATATATCAGTAATGTCTTCTATACGAGAACTTTTAACATAGACTATTTTTTTGTTCTTAAGGTCGGAAAGACAGTCAAATCTTTCTCCCTCACGGAAAACCATTACACTCGAAAATACGCTGTAAGGATCGGACATAATATAATCTGAAGAATTTTTCTCGGAAATATTCCCCGTAATCATATCTATTTCATTATTATGAAATCTGTCTTTTATGTTCTCCCATGAATCTAAAGTTTCTTTATAGCATATGCCGGCATTGTCAAGAATTGTTTTCATCAGCTCCGTTTCATATCCGCTTGAAGCCCCTTTCTCATTAATAAATTGAAAAGGAGGAAGATCCATAGCAAGACCTATTAAGATAGTATCTTTTCCGTTTTTAATAAAAGATACCGCCTGCTCAGAAGAGTATGATATCATACATATGAATGAGAGGAAAAAGAATAATAAATTTCTTTTCATGATATTGGCTGATTTCGGTATGGAATGTTTAAATTTTTAATAGTCAATACAAAACAGCCGTAATATATAAAAAATATGTGAATTTATTTACCCAAATTACATATAAATGCAAATTTATTTGTCGTTATCCATCCACTCACCGAAAGGATGTCTTAACTGAGGAGCTCTCGCATCCCGGTCAAAGGTTTGCTGACGCACAGGAATTGTTGAGTTCGAAACAGAATTGGCAAAAACGTCTTCACAGATTATATTTAAAATAGTGATAATGGGTTTGGAATAAACCCTTTTGACTACTTCCGGAGCCGGATAAACGGAAGAACCGGAATTTTTAATCTTGTTATCGTTCATAGCGGTAAAGGTTTTTAGGGTTAGATATTTATCGTGATTTCTTTATAATATTACCTTGTGACCTTCGATTATAAATACACCTTTTGATAATATGACATTATTTATGCCTGAATTGACTTTTAATCTTTTTACTGCTTTTCCCATAATGTCGTAGACTGTGATCTCCTTTGTTGACGGAGAAACGATTATTACGGATTCATCAGTATTCTTTTTTATTATCAGACGTTCATTTTCATCGGTTGTTACACTGTTGACAGTTGTGTTTTCAACATGTCTTAAAGAAACCTTTCCGGCTGCGGAGGAAAAGACAGGTTTCAGTGTTGCCCTGAAGGGACAGACATACGATTTATCCGATCCTATGGCAAAGAAGCTTTCATTGTCCTCCATAACAAGGATATAATCATTTTCGGCACTTCTTTTTATATATGTTCCACGGAACAGATCTTCATTGTCATTATCGTCGTAAGATTCGATATAACAGCCGTCATTGTTTACAAAAGAAATAAGAGTCTGCGTATCTGAGAAATTTTCTTTACGTCTCATGATATGAGGTACATTTGCCCGGATCGTTCTTACACCCGTAAAAGAGATTTCCGTATCGTTTGCAGAAGAAAATATTTCAAAGATATAATCATCCGGAAGATCTTCTTCCCTGACAGAGAAAGGAATAATCAGAGATTCCCATCCTCCGTCATTATATGCATATCTGCTATAGGATGAGCGACGGGCATAGAAGTCTTTTGGCGAATAGTAAGGTTCATTATCGGTAAGTATCAGGGAATCACATACAAGATTACCTTCTTCATCAAAACTGATTATATTGGCACCCGGCAGAGAAGACAGATTATCGGGAACTACAAATACACAATTAGGATTAGCAGGAGAGAATCCCGAAAATGAGCCATCAATAGTACAGGCAGAAAAATCTGCAAATTTCATAAAACGATTAAGACACAGACCGGAAATTTCATCAGCGGTAGCAGATCCTGAAATAATAGCCTGAGAAACTTTATATCTCTTTATAGATTTTGAATAATTAGAACCGGAGGTGTAATTTTTAAAAACTCCACCGGTGAAGCTTAACCTTAAAGCACGGGTTGAAGTTTTCGAATTATATACATAATATTCCGGTTCACTTATTTTTGCTCCCCAGACCCATCTTGTTGAATTTGAAGAAGAAGATGCAAATGATAATGAAAGACTCGTTATTTCAGATTTAAGAAATCCCTTCGTTGAAAACAGATGTTCAAGTGTATCAATGTTTGCTCTATAACTATCCCATACAAGATCTTTATTTTTAATTATGGCCTCATCATTTTTATCTATCTCTGTCTCATAAGCTTTAAGGCCGTCGGTAGAGTATTTTTCAGATGACATCGCCATATATTTATCTTCATTATCAAATGCGCCTATCACATATTTTTCAATCTTCTTCAGAGAAAGAGTGGAAACCGGACTTATAAAATCACCGATTTCCGCATGGCAGCTAAGGATAGCATCGGAAGTAATGTTTACTACCGCAGGCGATACCATCGTTTCAACTTCATTGCCTGTTGATATCATAAGTAAAGCTCCCGGATATGAAGTGATTTTCACATTTGTATTATTGTCAAAATCAGAAGGAGCTGATATGATCGGAGCGGAAAGATAGGCGGAATACCAACCTGAAGAATAAGCACTGACTGCATAACCTTCTTTATATGCGCATACATCGATTCGCTGAAGAGAGGATGTTATCATAAATTCATCCTCTATCGTATTCCCTTTCTCATCAAGGAATATCACATCAGGTATAGAAGAAATGATTTTTACCCTTGTTCCGTATTCTGCTTTTGTAGGATTAGATTCACTTCCTTCGCTTAAACTGAAATAAGGGGGAAATAATACAGTCACATCATCTGATTTGTCTGTGATATAATTTACATCGGGTATAATAAATGCTTTTTCTCCGTTGATAGTAAGCGGATAACATATCATATCACAGTAAATAGGTAATGGTGCATCATAGAAATCGGAATATATTACTTTTCCGATCTTTAACTTTTCATCATCTTTGATAAAATAATAATATGGGTTTCCATTATTTTCATTTTTCTGAACTATGATATTTTCAATTTTAATAAAAGACGGATAGGAGAGAAATGCCGAATTCAATTCAGCAATATCATAAGTAGCAGGAAGAACATGTACCTGAGAATCGGATATTTCAACGTCTATATAATCATCAGCAGTAAATATCATTACACCTTTGTCAGAATTGAATTTTCCTGAGAACCAACCTTCAAGAATATTTCCCGCGCTTATTTCAGGATTATTATTTTTCATAATAAAAGCTCCCTCTTCGTTTTCTGCGAATATAAGCTCCGGCGTTACGCTTGTCACTATCAGAGAATCGAAAGAATAGTGTATTTTATCGGTATTTGAGGCGTTAAGAAATTCATTAATAGTATAAACGGGAGTTTTCTTTTCAAAACTCCGGACGGATATAAGGCTTCTGATTCCATCATCGGAATATGAAACAGCTTTCAGAATTGCACTTTCATAAAGTATGACGGGAGAGTCATATATCATGGAATTTATATCAGGATCATTTCCGTCGAGAGTATAGTATATTGTTCGGCCTTCTTCCTGAGAAAGGAAGACTTCTCTTTTATCGGTGAATATATCTTTAACAGAACTTATATCCGGCTTTTTTACAGATTCAATGAATGAAAGACCGCTTATCTTGATATCGTCGATAGCCGAATATCTGTCTTCATTCTGATATTTTGTTGACGGATATATTTTGAAGTGTAATCTGAAAGGTTTTGTTACAGATAAAGTGTCAATATTAAAATCAATACTGTCGGCCTTTTTTCTGTTCTTATAAAGAATCTCTTTCTTGTCATCTTCCGTTTCAATGATAACATTAAGATTAAGAGTGTTAGTAACAGTGAATTTAAAAGAAAGTGATGTTACTGTGTCTCCTTCGAAACTGAAATAATCACTATATAATTCAGAAACGTTTGTTGTGTTCTGCAGACATTTTCCCAGGTAATGATATTTTCCCGAGATAGGAGAGATCTGTGTTTTTCTTGAGGATAAATCTCCATTGATCATTGTCCATTTGATATCTGAAGAAGTATAATAATTTACACTCGTGAAAGAACCGTTTTTCACACTATCCACATCTTCAAAACCTGTAGTGAAGAAAACAGTTGTTTCACGGCTCTCAGCAATTGTTTTAAAGCATGATAAAGACACGATAAAACAGATAATCAAAGTGTTCAGGCAGTAATTTTTTTCCATAACAATCAACCTTTTAATAAAACATAGAGGTAACCCCCGGAAAAATTTATGCTCTTAAACGAATATCTGTATTCAAAAGTTCCGTGATTTGTAAAATATGTGATAATAAATTTGAAAAAATTTTGATATGTTATAAAATATCACATGGTGGGCTAATATTTGTGCTAAAACATTTGATTTCAAAGATATTTAATGTAATTTCGTAGTTCAAAAGCCTGTGAAGGCGATATTTTTTATACAATAAGCCTGTGAAGGTAAATATTTAATGTGTTAATAATTGTTTTAGGAGCATTCCCCACAGAGGGAATGCTTTTTTATATATATATTCATAAAACTTACTCCCTCCAAATACATGTATGCATGCACTTAAAGAGAGCAGTTTAAAGCTATTATCCCATAAAAACTTATTATCTGTCACGATGATTTACCCTGTGATTTTACCTCTTCCATCTTTCTGTTTATCTCCTCTTCATCTCCAAGAAAGAAGTCCCGCATCAGTTCATCATCGTCTGTAAATTCGAAAACATATGGAATTCCCGTTGGCAGATTAAGATTCAGAATCTCTTCATCCGAAATATGTTTGATATATTTTATTATAGATCTCAGGCTATTGCCGTGAGCTGTTATAAGTATTTTCTGATTAGCTTCGGTAAGTCCTATTATTTCTTTCCAGTAAGGAACACATCTCTGATAAGTATCTTTCAGAGATTCTGTAAGCGGAAGGATATCCGGAGATATGCCTTTATATCGTATGTCGAAAACGGGGTTTCTCGGATCCTCCTTATCCAGTGAAGGCGGCTCAACATCATAGCTGCGGCGCCACAGTAAAACCTGTTCTTCGCCATATTGCTTTGCTGTCTCCGATTTGTTAAGTCCCTGAAGAGCACCGTAATGTTTTTCATTGAGTTTCCAGCATTTTTCAGCCTGCACCCAGTCTAAATCCATCGTGTCGAGCACTATATTATGAGTCTTTATAGCTCTTTTCAGAAGTGATGTATAACTGTAGTCAAAGACAAAATCACTTTCCTTTAATATCTTTCCGGCATTTACGGCTTCTTCAACTCCTTTTTCTGTCAAATCGACATCAGTCCATCCCGTAAAGCGGTTTTCCTTATTCCAGATGCTTTCACCATGTCTTAGCAATACGAATGTTTTCATACGAATATTTTTGCGAATGATAAAATAATATAACGCACTGACTTTCTGTCGGAGATCTCCGGATTTGTGACAGTGCATACCATAACTTTATTATAAACAACATATTATATAATGAAGTTCGTAGGAACTGATTATATGTTGCTCCAGTATGACATAATAATAAATACACTATTGAATTAATAAAAATATTAAGTTATGCTCTTCAAATAAGGTTTCGGCTGTCTTATTTATTTTGGATAACACGATAAAAATCATAACTTTGGGAATCAGAGGATGTTATAAGATGCTCTTATGACTTTTTCATTTTGAAAATACATTAAACAAAATATAGGAATAACACATGAAAAGAAAAACCCTTCTTTCTGTAGCGGCTGCCGCTATAGCTCTTTTTTCCATGAATACTCAAGAGGTATCAGCCGGAGTAAAAAAGACAACACAGAAATCAACAGAAAATATTTTTGTCCTTGACCAGCCGGATTATAAGACTAATCCTTATACGGGTATGGGAAGAAAACACTGGATGGATGCTGCAAAATATCTTCTTAACGGTGCTTTCTCGTATGTCAACAGTATTGACGATCCTATGAGATTTCCAAAACAACTGGAAAAGGCATATCCTAATAACGACGGACAGATTCCTACCGAAAAACTTGAGGGTCTTTGCCGTACTCTGTTTATTGCCGCTCCCGTTCTTAAAGAACAGCCGGATCTTGTCCTTAACAATATAAATGTTGCCGACTATTATCGTCGCCAGATACTTAATCTTATTGATCCTACTCATCCAAGCTATATCAAACATCGCGGAAACGGTGGTCCGAGCCAGATTCTTGTTGAATTCGGAGCTCTTGCCATTTCTCTTTCCGTTACAGATCATGTACTTTGGGACTCATTTACCAAAGAGCAGCAGGATGCTATCGCCGCAATGATGATCAGCTACGGTGACGGACCGACTATCAACTCAAACTGGAGATTCTTCAACATTTTCGTTCTAAGTTTCTTTAAAGAAAAAGGATATCCTGTCAATGAAGCACGTCTTGTTGAAAATCTTGAAAAAGCTCTTGACTTCTATCGCGGATGCGGATGGTATAATGATTCTCCTGCTTATGACTATTACAGTATGTGGGCGTTTCAGATGTACGGACCGGTTTGGGCACAGCTTTACGGCTTTAAGCAGTATCCTGAATATGCGCAGATGTTTATGAACAATCTTGCGGAGATGAATGATAACTATCCTTATATGTTTAATGAAGAAGGTCACATGAATATGTGGGGACGCAGTATTGCTTATCGCTTCGGTGCTGTTGCTCCGCTTCCTTTGTTAAGCTTTGCCGAAAATGCAAATGCCAATCTGGGATGGCTTCGTTATATCTCTTCAAGCACTATCCTTCAGTTCCTTCAGAACCCTGACTTCCTTGAAGATAATGTCCCTACTCTTGGATTCTACGGTAAATTCGCTCCTGCGGTGCAGATATACAGCTGTCGCGGAAGTGTTTACTGGGCAGGAAAAGCATTCTTTATTCTTTCTGTTCTTCCTGAAGAGAATGAGTTCTGGCATGCGAAAGAGAATAATGATCCATGGAAAAAAGAACTTAAAAAGAATAATGTTTACAATAAGTTCCAGGAGGGATCTAATCTTATGATCACAAACTATCCGAACAGCGGATCTTCTGAGATGCGTTCATGGTGTCATGAGACTGTAGCGGGCGACTGGCAGAAATTCCGCAGTACGGAAAATTATAATAAACTTGCATATAATACCGATTTCCCGTGGATGGCAGACGGTCCGAACGGAGAGATATCAATGAACTACGGTGTGAAAAATGCGAAGAATGAGTGGGAAGTACTGAGACTTTATACTTTCAAAAGTTATGAAGACGGTATCTATCGCCGTGATGCGGTTCTTGAAACAAACCACGATATCAAATTCCAGCTTGCAGATATCACTCTTCCTGACGGAATACTTCGTGTAGATAAAGTTTCATCTCCTGTTAAGACAGATATTACACTTGGTCATTATTCTCTTCCTGAGTATGACGCTCCGGTTAAAGAAGGTACTGTGAAAGTTAAGGATCATAATGCCTATACTATCAATAACGGAGAATATGAACTTGCGATGATTCCTCTTGCGGGATGGGAAAATACGAAAACGGTAAAAGCAGAACATATACATCCTCTCAGCGATGAGTGTGCAACTCTTATGTCTTCAGACAATGTCAATGGCGAGGAGATCTATATCACTCTTCAGCTTTGGAAAAAAGGAAGTAAATCAATGTCTTCAAAAGAACTTTCTCCGGTGAAATCGTTCCATATCTCTCAGGATAAACGTGTAGTTGAAATCATAATGAAAGATAACACTAAGAAAACAGTAAGATTCGACATGTAATCACTTATCGATTTAAAAGATATTCATATAAGGAAAATCCCGGCAGCTACATTTGTCTGCCGGGATTTTTCTGTTTTATAGATTTTTGCCCCGTAAGATGCCCGGTTTAATCTTTTTTATTATCAACTCTGATACAGAGTTGATTAACCGTTTTCATTATCGGAATAAATAGGTTAATTTTGCACGTCAAAAATTTCAACGACATCCGACCGCACTGATAAAAGCGGAAAAGAATATAACTATAAAAGAAAAAAGATGATACAGATCGGTGATACAATAGTGAGCTTCGACATATTTGAAAAAGAATTCATTTGTGATCTCAAACACTGCCTTGGAGCATGCTGTAATGAGGAAGGTGATTCCGGAGCGCCTCTTGAAGAGGAAGAGATAGAACTGCTTAAGGAAGTTCTTCCTGTCGTATGGGATGACCTTACTCCGCAGGCAAAGCAGGTCATTGAAGAAAAAGGCGTGGCTTTTCAGGACGCTGACGGCGAATGGGTCACTCCCGTAGTAAACGGACGCGACTGTATCTTTACCTGTTACGGAGAAAACGGAACTTGTTTCTGTGCTATCGAAAAAGCATACCGTGACGGTAAAACGACATTCTATAAACCTATATCATGCTATCTGTACCCTATAAGATGCAAGAAGTATCCTACGTTCACTGCCGTGAATTATCATAAATGGGGGATATGTAAGGCCGCCGAACTTCTTGGAAAAAAGGAGGGAGTCAGACTCTATCAGTTCCTTAAAGAACCTCTGATTAAGAAATTCGGTGAAGAGTGGTACAAAGAGCTTGTTCTTGTAGCCGACGAGCTTAAGAAAGCAGGAGAGATTTAAAAAAAAAGAGACACAGCATCCTGTGTCTCTTTTTTTGTATTTTATATCACTTCAAAAAGCTCACCTGCCATTGCTTCTTTCTCGGCAAGATACTTTTCGTAAGTCTCTATATATCTTTCTTTCTTATCGGATGTTATCTCTTCAATCGTAATAAGGATACCGGATTCCTCTACATCTCCGAATTCATCATTTATAGCCGTACCAAACATTTTCATTGTCGGTGAAAGGCTCATATATGCGTTTACAAGAGGCGGGATATTATAACCCAGATTTCTTACCTCCTGATTAAGCACTTTGTAATCATCTTTGAACTCCTGATTACAGAAAAGCGTATTAAAACGTTCGATATCGACATTCGCTTTAAGAGGAGTATAAGGAGTCACAAGTCTGTCAGCATCAGGGAAATGTTTGGAAAGGAAATACAGGATCATATTTCTTCCTTCACTTGAATATGACGGATACATTGTGAATTTACCGTAGAAGTATTTATATGTCGGATGCATTACAGTAAGAGCACCCAGACCGTCCCACAGATTATCCAGTGCGAACAGACCTTTAGTACCTGCTCTTGATGACTGATATTCCAGTGTTACGAAAGAACGTCCCAGTTCAATAGTATGAGGAAGATATTCCTTTATAAACTTATCCGCACAGTGAAACATGTGCGAAGTCGCAAGATGAGGCTGATCATTTTCATCAAACGCCACATCTTCACCTAAAATATATCTGTAACCTCCAAGAATCTCTTCAGCATCAGGATTCCACACGATAAGCTGCCAGTACGGTCTCTCCATGACATCATATTTATCGATATCACAATCCAGTCCTGTACCTCCGCCTGCATGACGGAAAGCTATTTCGCGCAGACGTCCAATCTCTTTCATAAGATAAGGACAATCCTGTGCACGGAAAATGTATATTTCGTTATTTGCTTTTCTCGTTGTTCTGAGTAGTCTTTCAGTAGTCAGTTCAGACTTAAGTAATACTCGGTCAATTGGTGATATAATCTGTTCCATATATCAATTTGATTGCTTCAGTTGGTAAACTTTTTCTTTTAAGAATTCTGCCCAGGCTCTTTGTGATTTAGATTTATCAAATGTTTCCCATGAGATAGGTTTGCCTACACGGACAATAAAAGTTTTATTATTATTATTTAGCATCTCTCCCGGAAGAAGAGCCATTTCAAGATTGACTTTCAGTCCCAGTCTCTTTCTCCACTTTGCAAAGCTATAAAAGAAACTTGAATTCTCACCCTCAAAATATAAAGGAATGATATCTCTTTTATATTCTATAGCTTTGGATACGACGGCTTTTTTCCATTCAAGGTCTTTTACCGTGTCTCCCTGAAGTCGAGAACATAATCCGGCCGGAAAAATAAGAATCTGATTATCCGATTCAAATTCATCATTAAGAATCTTTGCATTATCTTTTCCCTGGCCTCCGTGTTTGTTGATAGGAATGAATACGGAAGAAAGATTATCAAGATGCATCAGGATATCATTAACGATAAACTTTATTTTATTATTATATTTTCTGCCGAATAAAGAAATCAGAGCCATACCGTCAAGTCCTCCCAGCGGATGATTACTGGCAAAGATAAATTTTCCGTCAGACGGAATATTTTCCTCGCCCAGAAGTTTCACCTCTACATTTAAGGAAGAGAGTATACCTCTTGCAAAATCCACACCCTGAAGTTCACCATTTGGTGTTTCCGAATATTTAGCATCCGACAATAACCTGTTCATATCTTTCTGACGAATAATCATTTCTATGATACGGATTATAAATGATGGGATTCTTTTGTGTGCTTTTGGTGCTTTCTTCTTTATTACATTCTCCAGATTAACCTGAAGTCTTTTGTTAGATGCCATAATGCGCTTTTAAACTTTGGAGCACAAATGTACATTAAATTTCAAAAACAGAAGACCTTTGAACCATTTTTCTATACTTTTAAGCCAATTATAGTATAAATATTCATTTTCTGCTTTCAATTTGTACTTTGTTTACATAATATTCATTCTTAGGGCTTTAAGCGCTGCTTTCTATACGAATAATATCGTCTGTAAATATAATTAAACATAAATACTTTAAATTTTATAGTGTTGTTGTTATCAATGTTTTAACCCCGGATAACCTTTTAACAATATGGTCTGTATTATTTTTTCTGATTGTTTTTATGTATAAGCTTTTGCATAAAAAAATGCATAATAATGACCATATTTCCGAACAAATCCTCCTTATTATGGTTATGGCTTTTTCTATAACCGTAAAATAAAAAGAAGGGACATCCGACCTCTGTCGGCATGTCCCGTTCAAATAGCAAAAACATCAAAATGTCTTTTTTAAAAAGACCATTTTTAATATCAAAAACATACCATGCCCACAAGATATCACATCCTGAAAATGACACTAACTGTTTTAGGATAATTATATTCTTTATTAAAAGTCCTCTCTTAAATCATGGAAGACCCTTAAGTCAATAAACCAAAGAATCATCCGGGAAGGCGCGGATATAACTCCGCGCTCCGGAATCAGATATTTATTTTTTTCTTTCTTTAAGATACTTGTCGATCTCGGCTGCCGCGCTTCTGCCTGAAGCGATAGCTCTCACAACAAGGCTTGCTCCTGTTTTGGCATCACCTGCCGCAAACACTCTCGAATGAGAAGTCAGCTGAGAGTCACCTGTCATGATATTACCGCGTCCGTCTTTTTCAAGTTCAAGTTCAGCCACAAGACCTTCGTGAACCGGATGAACGAATCCCATTGCAAGAAGTACAAGGTCAGCCTGAATAACTTCTTTTTTCCCTGTACGCGCGATAGACATTTTTCCGTTTTCATCTTTGCTCCATACCACTTCTTCAACCTCTACACCAGTCACTTTACCGTTTTCACCGATAAAACGCACGGTATCAAGATTCCAGCGGCGCTCGCATCCCTCTTTGTGAGAAGAAGAAGTCTTAAGCACCATAGGGAACATAGGCCATGGAGTGTCAGGATTTGTTCCAACAGGAGGCTTAGGCATGATCTCGATCTGAGTGATCTTAGCCGCTCCGTGACGTGCCGAAGTACCAACACAGTCGGAACCCGTATCACCGCCACCGATTACAAGCACATGTTTGCCTTTTGCGGAAACTCTTTCATTGCTGTCGAAAGTAGCACCTGCCGTAACGCGGTTCTGCTGCTGAAGCATTTCAAGAGCGAAATGTACGCCCTCAAGCTCACGACCTTCAGCTTTAAGATCACGCGGAACCTCAGAACCGATAGCGACACATACTGCGTCATAGTCATTAAGGATATCTTTCATAGTGACATCCTGACCTACATTGACACCTGTCTTGAATTCGATACCTTCGGCACGCAATACGTTAAGACGACGCTCAACGATATTCTTGTTAAGTTTGAAATCAGGAATACCAAGACGAAGAAGTCCGCCGCAATATTCATTTTTTTCAAACACCGTTACGTTATGACCTTTCAGGTTAAGCTGATTGGCACATGCAAGTCCTGCAGGCCCTGAACCGATAACGGCAACTTTACTGCCTGTTCTTTTAATATTTGTCTTAGGCACTACATAACCCTCCGAGAACGCGCGTTCAGCGATAGCTGCTTCGTTTTCACGGATTGTTACGGGCTGGCCCGTAGTAAGATTAAGTACACAGCTTTTTTCACAAAGAGCAGGACAGATTCTTCCCGTAAATTCAGGAAAGTCATTTGTCTCGATAAGTGAAATATAAGCTTCACGCCATTTGCCTTTGTACACAAGATCCTGCCAGTCGGACTGTTTGTTTCCTACCGGACATGACCAGTGGCAGAAAGGCACGCCGCAATCCATGCAGCGAGATGCCTGCAGGCGGCGGTCTTCGGGATTAAGAGTCTGCTCTACCTCTCCGAAGTCACATTTACGTTCTTCAACAGGACGATATCCTGCCTCTTTTCTGTCTATAGTTAAGAATGCTTTTGGATTTCCCATAATTGTTTTTTTAAAGACTGTTAGTAATCGCGCTGAACTTCACCGATTTTCTTTTCAAGTTCTTTCATCTTTTCTTCGTGAAGAACCTTTTTGTACTCGATCGGTGTTACCTGGATAAATCTGTCAATATACTCTTCCCAGTTGTCAAGCACTTTTTTCGCTTTTACAGAACCCGTATGTTCGTAGTGTTTTGAGATAAGAGCTTTAAGCTCTCTTCTTGCCTGACTTTCTTCAACCAGAGTAAGTTCAACCATCTCCATGTTACAGAAATAATCGAAGTTTCCTTCAAGGTCAAGAACATAGGCCACACCACCCGACATACCGGCAGCGAAGTTACGTCCGACTGAACCGAGTACTACCGTACGTCCGCCTGTCATATATTCACAACAGTGGTCACCGGCGCCTTCCACGACAGCGGTTGCGCCTGAGTTACGTACGCAGAAACGTTCACCTACACGACCGTTGATAAATACCTCTCCCGAAGTTGCTCCGTAAAGAAGTGTGTTACCCGCGATGATATTATTTTCAGCGGCGAATGTCGTTCCCTGTGGAGGGACCACACTGATCTTACCGCCGGAAAGGCCTTTTCCAAGGTAGTCGTTAGCGTCACCTTCAAGTACGAAGTGTACACCATGTGCAAGGAATGCACCGAACGACTGACCTGCAGAACCTTTGAATCTTACGCGAAGAGTATCTTCGGCAAGACCTTCGTTACCATAGCGTTTGGCAACCTCTCCCGAAAGCATAGCTCCGACAGAACGGTCTGTGTTACAAATCTTATAGTCAAGCTGCACCGGCATGCGTGATTCGATAGCCGGCATAGAAAGACGGATAAGAGCGCGATCCTTAACCTCTTCAATCTGATGATCCTGATCTTTAACTTTGCTTATCGCATAATATTCAGCTTCAGCAGGTTTGTACAGAAGTTTGGATATATCAAGTTTTTCTACTTTTTCATTATTGTGCCACTTCTTAGGCTCTATCAGCTCTGTGCGGCCGATGATTTCCTGAAGTGAACGTACGCCCATTTCAGCAAGATGCTCACGGATTTCCTGAGCAAGATACTGGAAGAAGTTTACAAGATAGTCGGCACGTCCAAGGAAGCGCTGACGAAGTTCTTCGTTCTGAGTGGCAACACCCACAGGACATGTGTTAAGATGACATTTACGCATCATGACACAACCAAGAACGATAAGGACGGAAGTTGCGAAACCGAATTCCTCAGCTCCCAGAAGAGCCATAAGAATCACGTCGCGACCTGTCTTGATCTGCCCGTCAGTCTGAAGTGTCACCTGACCGCGAAGGCCGTTGATCACAAGAGTCTGCTGAGTCTCGGCAAGACCGATTTCAGGAGGAAGACCGGCATGTTTGATAGAACTTGCAGGAGATGCTCCCGTACCTCCTTCAGCTCCGGAGATAACGATCATATCCGCTTTTGCTTTCGCAACACCTGCCGCGATAGTTCCCACACCTGATTCCGCTACAAGCTTAACGCTGATTCTTGCAGTAGGATTTACGTTCTTAAGATCGAAAATCAGCTGTGCAAGGTCCTCGATAGAGTAGATGTCATGGTGAGGAGGAGGCGAGATAAGAGAGATACCCGGTATAGAGTGACGTGTCTTAGCGATGATCTCGTCAACTTTGAATCCCGGAAGCTGACCACCCTCACCCGGTTTAGCACCCTGTGCCACCTTGATCTGGATTTCGTCCGCATTCACAAGATATTCTGTTGTCACACCGAAACGTCCTGAAGCGACCTGTTTGATTGACGATCTTGCAGAACTTCCGTCTTCACGCGGTTTGAAGCGAACAGGATCTTCACCACCTTCACCCGTGTTGCTTCGTCCGCCGATTTTATTCATTGCGATCGCGATAGCCTCATGAGCTTCCTTACTGATAGATCCGAACGACATCGCCCCCGTCATAAAGCGGCGGGTGATAGCTTCCACCGGCTCAACTTCATTGATGTCGATAGGGTTTTTCTTGTAATCCATGAAATCTCTAAGGAACATAGGATACTTCTTGTCGTCGACAAGCTGAGTATATTCCTTAAACTTCTTGTAGCTTCCAAGTCTTGTAGCAAGCTGAAGAGTAGAGATGGTTTCAGGGTTCCATGAATGTTTTTCGCTGTCCTTGCGGTAAGAATACTGTCCCAGATTGGATAGCATCTCATCAGGATCAGCATCCGAAGTAAACGCTTCGATATGAGGAGTCAGAACCTCTTTCGTGATATCATCCATTGTGATACCGTCGATTTTAGAAACTGTCTGACCGAAATATTTGTCAAGTAATTCCTGAGATATACCTACCGATTCGAAGATCTTGGCTCCTTTGTAACTCATCAGGGTAGAGATACCCATTTTTGACATCACTTTAAGAAGACCTTTACAGATCGACTTGATATAGTTTTTCTCAGCAGAATGGTAATCAAGCATGATCTCTTTACGTTTCACCTGATCGTCAAGAACGGCGAAAGCAAGATACGGATTCACCGCGCTCGCTCCGTAACCGAAAAGAAGAGCGAAATGCATCACCTCACGAGGTTCTGCCGATTCCACGATAAGAGCGATCTTCGTACGTTTGTGAGCAGCAACAAGATAATTGTGAACTGCCGCAACAGCAAGAAGAGAAGGGATAGCGGCCATTTCGCCGTTAACTCCGCGGTCGGAAAGAACAACATAGTTGTAATCCTGATCGATAGCTTTCTCTGCCTGTTTGCAGATATCCTCGATAGCAGCCTGCATTCCTTTAGCACCTTCGGCAACCGGGAATACCATTGGAAGCGTCAGTGTGCGGAATCCTTTGTAACGAAGGTTGCAAAGAAGGTCTAACTGCTGATTTGTAATGATAGGTTCGCTAAGCTTAACCATTTTGCAAAGCTCAGGCGAAGGATTAAGAAGATTCTTATCTATCGAACCTATATAACCCGTAAGCGACATGACAAGCTGTTCGCGGATAGGGTCGATAGGAGGGTTGGTCACCTGTGCGAACTGCTGACGGAAATAGTTAAACAGACGCTGTGGCTGATCCGACATGATCGCAAGAGGCGTATCGTTACCCATTGACGCAGTAGGTTCAGCACCTGCCGCAGCCATAGGAACGATAAGTTTTTCGATATCTTCCTTATGATAACCGAATGCTTTAAGAAGCACCGGATAATTGTCGATTGTATTTTTTATAGAACGGCCTGAAGAGATATCCTCAAGGCGAACGCGGTTTTTGCGAAGCCATTCAGAGTAAGGATATGCTTTAGCAAGACCTTCTTTGACTTCCGCGTCGTAATATACCTCGCCTTTCTCCATGTCAACCATGATGATCTTACCGGGACGAAGACGTCCTTTTTCTTTGATCTCGGCAGCATCGAAAGTAAGTACCCCTGTTTCGGAAGCAACGACCATCATATCATTCTTAGTGATAAGATATCTTGCAGGACGCAGACCGTTACGGTCAAGCATACCACCTGCATAACGTCCGTCTGAGAACAGAAGTGCGGCAGGTCCGTCCCACGGCTCCATAAGAATAGAGTGATATTCATAGAAAGCCTTAAGCTCCGGAGAGATAGGGTTTTTGTCGTTGAAACTTTCAGGAACAAGCATTGAAAGCGCGTGAGGTAATGACAGACCTGACATTACGAAAAACTCAAGCACGTTGTCAAGCGACGCAGAGTCACTCATTTCCGGCTGAAGGATAGGAGTCACATTTTCCATACCTCCAAGCAAGCCCGGATCAAGTACGCTCTGACGAGCCTCCATCCAGCTTCTGTTACCTCTGATTGTATTGATCTCACCATTGTGTCCCAGAAGACGGAATGGCTGAGCAAGATCCCATGTAGGGAATGTGTTGGTAGAGAATCTTGAATGGACAAGAGCAAGTCCTGACGTGAAATAAGGGTTAATAAGGTCGAGATAGTAATATCTTAACTGAAGAGATGAAAGCATCCCTTTATAAATGATCGTTCTCGTAGAAAGAGAAACAATATAGCAACTGCGTTTGACTTTAAGTTTGGAAGCTGCGACAGCACGTTCGATCTTCTTTCTAAGGATATACAAAGCACGCTCAAGATCTTCCTGCGTAGCCGTGTGGCCCGTCACGAAAATCTGTTTTATTGTAGGCTCTGCCGCTCCGGATACAACACCAAGAATCTCGCTGTTGACCGGCACGTCTCTCCATGCAAGCAGATTAAGACCTGCTTTCTGAATTTCGCTCTGAATGATGTTTATACACATAGCCTGTTCCTTCTCATCTTTAGGAAGGAAAACAAGACCTGTACCGTAACGTCCCTTTTCAGGAACCGGTATACCTTGAAGAAGAATAAACTCGTGTGGAATCTGTACCATAATTCCGGCACCATCGCCGGTTTTACTGTCTGCACCCTCTGCACCTCGATGCACCATATTCTCCAATACCTGTAAACCTTTCTCAACAATTTCGTGAGATTTTCCGCCGTTAATGTTTACAAGTAAACCGACGCCGCAAGCGTCGTGTTCGTATTGCGGGTCATATAGACCTTGTCGCTGGGGAAACTGATTTTGCATAATAGCTCTTTTTAAAATCAAAACTCTGACACTTTTGCTATTTATATAGTATCTTTCTTTCTTATGTCATCGCAAATATAATAAAATTTATAATTATTTGATAGATTAAAAACTAATTTTCTTTCAATTTGGAACAAAAATAAGCGTTTAACTTTCTATTTTCTCTTAGCGGTATAAAAGCACTTTCAAATTATCATTTGCCTAAGTTGTTGGATATAAGTGTGTTAATTCTAGGAAAATGACTGTTTTTTTGACTTTAGGTTTATAACCGGCATAAAAGTCAATAAAATTAATATTGATTATTTATGCGGTTTATTGTATAAATATTCTCCTTCGTCTTTTGTTTTCAAATAGTTCATAAATATGTTTTCTTACAACCGTACAGTGACAATGTTACCACTGTACAGTGACAATATTAACATCGTACGGTTGCGATATTGTCATCGTGCGCCTTTTTTATAAAGCAAAGTATGTTATTTAGGTTGATAGTATAATCAATATGAACATGATCATTGTTTTACTTATAGCAGAAGTTTTTGAGAAGAGGGAAATCACGTTCCTGAAATCAAATACAATCAATCATTAAAACTTAAAGATATGCCGCAGGAAAGAGAAACTGTTGAATATATCGACATAACACGTTATTCCGGTCTATGGTATGAGATAGCTCGTTTTCCGAAATGGTTTGAGCGGAAAATGACAAATGTCACGGCAGAATATATTCCGGAAGACGGATTTATAAGAGTTATAAATTCGGGTATGAAGAAAGGCAAAAAGAAAGTTGTGCGCGGAAAGGCTTATATTGTTGAAAACTCAGGAAACGCGATTCTTAAAGTGAGCTTCTTTCCCCCGTTCAAAGGTGATTACAGGATTATAGATATCGACGATGATTATAAATGGGCAGTAGTATCGGATAAACGTAAATCCTCTCTATGGATTCTTAGCAGAACTCCGAAACTTGAGACGGAAACATTGAAAATGATTCTTGACAGACTTTATAAAAGAGGATATGATCTTCATAAAGTGGAGTTTACCGAACAGAACTGAATTATGCATATATATAACAGAAAACCTGCATAAATGGCTATTGCTCACTTATGCAGGTTTTCGTGTATATGACAGATCGTATTTGATATTGATAAATATGATTAATGTGGATAATATTTATTAAAATTAGTTATTTGTTTATATTTGATTTACCATTAATCCGTGACGCTAGAATCACAATTAAATTGTTGTATACCTTAAATCGGATATTTATATGAAAAACCTGATTTTTATTATATCATTTATTATCACTATTCTGTCTTTTGCTTTTTGCGCAATCACACAACCTGTTAATGTTTCAGATTCAAAATATGTTGATAACGGAGGTAGAGGTATGTTTAAGTCTGTTGTTGTCAGTGATGATAATATGCGGGATTATACTATCTACAGGCCTGAAGATCTTAAGCGGGTTAAAGCACAGAAGGGGACGGTTCCTCTTTTTATTTTTGCTAACGGACGCTGTAATGATACTTCGGTTCCTTATGAAAGATTTTTGTCAGAGGTTGCTTCACATGGTTATATTGTCATAGCGCACGGAGCTTTTCAGTACGAACTC
This sequence comes from uncultured Bacteroidales bacterium, assembly GCA_947074105.1. GTDB lineage: Bacteria > Bacteroidota > Bacteroidia > Bacteroidales > JAUNSR01 > JAUNSR01. The sequence continues at coordinate 12,427 of CAMTON010000010.1, read as the reverse complement.
CATGACCGGATAATCCAGACGACTCCTCACAATATGATACCTAAGGCTATTGACCGTATGCTGTCCCTTAATGCGGATAAGAACAGTGAATATTATAACATTATCTCTGTCGATAAGATTGCTGTAGGCGGCCATTCATGTGGGGGTGCAGATGCGTTGAGTACTGCAACCGATCCGAGAATAAAGACATACCTTTTGTTTAATTCGGGGATAGGAGATATGAGTATGTTCGGAGCTACACCGGAGTCGGTAAGCAAAATTCATGCACCTGTAATATATATAGCCGGAGGGCCCTCAGATATCGCATATCCGAATGCAATGATGGATTATGAACGTATTTCTGATGTTCCCGTCGTGTTTGCAAACTTCCATGAAGCCGGACATTCCGGAACTTTTGATAAGGAATTTGGAGGATCATTCTCCGAAATGACGATAGACTGGCTTGATTTCATTTTTGGAAACGACGATAAGAGATCACTGTTTACAGAAGAAATTACTGATGAATATCCGGGATGGACTCTTTTGTCCAGAAATTTCAAAAAAGAACATGTGAAAAAATCGTCAGATCTGAATAATTCAAGAATCGACCCTGTCAGGGTTTCCGGAATTGACTCGGTTCTTAAATCTCTTGTTGATCAATGTAAGATAAACAGTGTAGCTGCCTTTGTTGCAAAGTCGGGGGATATAGTCTATAATAACTCTTATGGATATAAAGATATTGAGAAAAATAAAAAGGCATCGGTTGATGATTATTATGTAATGTTTTCCCAGACCAAAGCTGTGACAACGGTAGCTTTTATGACTCTTGTGGAAAGAGGACTTGTTGCGGTGAATGATCCTGTCTCAAAATATCTTCCCGGGATATCTGATCAGGTAGTCTTGTCGGTAAATGAAGACGGAACATATACTACACGTCCAGTTTCAACTCCTATGACATTCGCTCATCTCATGTCACATTCTTCAGGTCTTAATGCCGGCCTTGTAAAAGATATCATACAGAAAGAGCGGATGTTAAAAAAAGCAGTCGATATAGGGAAGTCAATTGCTCAAACCGGGCTATTAAATAAGTGGACACTGGCTTCATATATGGAAAGGCTGCTGCCTTATCCTCTCGGTTTTGATCCGGGGAGTCAGTGGGACTATCATATAAGTACTGATATGTTAGGATATCTTATTGAGATCATTTCCGGAATGTCGCTGCGCGATTATACGAAGCAATATGTTCTTGAGCCGCTAGAAATGGATGAGACAGACTGGTATTTCCCTTCCGATAAGGCTTCCCGTTTTGTAAAGACCTATAATTATGAGAATGGGATTCTTTCACCTTTTCGGATATCTTATTCCGACAATGTCATAGGTGATGACTATTCTTATTGTCAGGGAGCAGCAGGTCTTAGCGGGCCGATAGGCGATTATGCGAAGTTCTGTCAGATGCTTTTGAATAAAGGAGAATTCCGGGAACGGCGTATACTGAAGCCTGAAACAGTGGAGCTTATGACAACCGTAAATCAGTTGCCGGAAGACAATCATGGAGGATGGGGATTTAAGTTTGGTCTTGGTTTCGAACTTTTCAATGAAAAGAAACGTCCCGTTCCTCAGGTTTCAACGACTGCTTACGCATGGGGCGGAATGCTGGGAACAGAATATATAATAGATCCAGAGAATGATCTTATAGCTCTTTTCTATTTGAATATGTCTAAGCGTGATTTTGTTTATCCTTTGTTTCTTGAACAGGTGTATGAGACGTTTAAGTAACATTATTTATCTCAATCCTGATATGTATCTAATGAAATATAAGCTATGAAAAGAATTGCGATAATAATTTAAATCCGCAAGAAAAGGTAGTTTTAGCTATGGGTGTAATTGTTGTTGATTGTCAGGGGATAACATCGGAAGGAGAGTTTGTGATAAATGGGTTTTAATTAAGTCATACAACAATATGCATTATCTCTTGAACCGATTGCTCTGCTTTATAAGAAAAGATGGATGAATATTATAAATAGGTATAATATTTTAACGCAGAATATATAATGACTAATTTTAAAAAAAATGAAATACATAATTAATTTATCTCATCGTTTTAATAAACGATTAAAAATAAGAAAGTGCATATATGCGATCACTCTGTTTATATTTTTTATATCATGTACAGAAAGCAAAAAACAGGATATAAATGAAGAACTGACCGTTATTGATTTTGAAACTCTAAGTCAAGAAGATCTTATAACAAAGAACATAAAAAATATAGACTTTATAAAGCTTGAAACTAATGATCGTTGTCTAATTCGAGGGATTGCAACACTTGAAATAGATACAAAAAATGATAGGATTTTTATTTTTGATTCAAACAAAAAAATATTTGTATTTGACATAGACGGGAAGTTCTTAAATACAATAGGTTCAATAGGTACAGGTCCAAATGAGCAATTGACTGTTGTTGATATTTTTCTTGATAAGGAAAATGAAAGAATTGGTTTAGTTGATGTTTATAGATCATCCTTTTTTTACTATTCATATTCAGGTAAATTTTTGAAAGAAGAAAAGATTGATGACGAAATTTTAGCATTGACAAGACAGTATTTTCTTATTAATGAGAGCACGATGCTATTGGTACAAGAAAATAGTAAAAGATCATTGTTTAACTACAGATTGTTGGATATAAACAATGATAAATATAAAGATTGTTTGCCTTTTTTAGCTGTTGGATCAAAGTGTTCAAATCTTAATAGACCCAAGATTTCAAATAATAATTCTATATTAATGAGTGCATTTTTAACTGATACTATTTACGAATATGATAAAATTAATAATACCATTAAGTCATCATATTTTTTTAAAACAAAACTCGGGCCTGCAAATAAAAATGACTTCGAAAATGATTATGAATTAGGAGGTGACGCATATAGCACAGCGGATAAAAAAGGTTTAACGAGGGGTATCAGAGATTTATTAACAACTCAAAAATATATCTATTTTTCATATTTTATGGATGAAGAAGAATATATTATATTTTATAATACAGATTCTAATATTGGTTATTGTAATATATGTGATATAGATAACTTTTATTCATCATGGTTTCAGAGTGTACGTTTTTCAACAGAAGATGCTTTTGTAAGTATTATATCTGCGGATGAGATATTGAATTTAAATAATGTTTATGAAAATATATATAAAAATAGCGAGGGTGTATCTATTGATATAAATGAAGATAAGTTGAATCTATTAAAACAGAAAACAGATATAGAAGATAATCCGATTCTTGTTATGTATAAGTTATTATAATTACTGAGACAAAGGGATTCATAAGGAATGATAACGCCTGTTCATGAAAAAACTATTGCTTCAAAAATTATGCTACAGGAACTAATCAGATAGTGTATTGTTTTATCGGATAAAGAATCTGATGTAAAATATGTTTTATTTTAAAACCATTATCTATGACTGATAGTAAAAAAGCGGAAAATACAGCGGTAAGTTTTTATGAGGCTATTGACACCCGCAACTGGCGTTTTTTTGAATCACTTCTGGCCGATAAAGTTAATGTCATTATGAAATCCCCGGAAAGGGAAAAGAGCGTGGTAATGACGAATGTGGAAGTATCAAGGATGTGGCAGGATCAGTTTGCCATGGTATATGACAAGACGGATCACGTTATAAAGAATCTTGAGTCAGTGCCGGAAGACGACGGTGTAATAGTGAAAACGGATATTGATTCCACTCATTATCTTGGTGATGAGCACTGGACCGGAATCGGTACATATATCTTTACCGTTAAGGATATTGACGGAATTTATAAAATAACCGGTCTTAATTATACTCTGCAGATTGTTGAGGGAGATGTAGCTTTAAGAGACAGAATGGTGGCTAAAAGGAAATATTGAGGAATAATGTTTAAATCAAACAAAACGGCATCAATACAAATCAATGTACTGATGCCGGTGTCTAACTATTAATTATTAAAGAGAGATAAACCAATTCTCCGGTTTCAGTCGGAAGAATTATATAATATAAATCAAAGTATTACTTATTCAACTGCTTCTTTACTGCTTCTTCAAGTTCTTCTCCGCGAAGATTTTTTGCTAAAAGATTTCCATTTTCATCAAGAATATATATTTCCGGGACAGCTCTTACCTTAAACTGATCGGAAATTTTCTGCTCATAATCCAGAAAGTTAGGCCATGTAAGTTTTTCGGATACAAGAGCTTTTTCCCAGTCGCTTTCTCTTCTGTCTATCGATATGCTGATAATTTCAAGACCTTTTTCTGCGTAATTTTCATAAATACGTTTCAGGTTAGGAATCTCTTTCTTACATGGTCCGCACCAGCTTGCCCAGAAATCAACGATCACGCATTTTTTATCTTTGAGAAAAGAATATATCTCTTTTTCCTTTTTATCGGTATCAAGCATACAGAAAGACGGAATAGGCTTCCCCGTCTGTACAACAGGCATAAATTCAAGCATCCTCTTTCCGTAATATGTATTTTTTATCTCATCCGGAAATTTATTATAGAAATCAAGTTCCGGAAGATCATAATACATTTCAAGCGCCATAAGAGGTCCCCACCAGGAAGTCATATTCTTATCCATAAGTTCAGAGCGCATCATGTCGTTTTCCTCTATATATTTATCATATAATTCTGAATATTCTTTGTATCGGGAAGTCGCTTTTATCTCCTTTACAGTCTTAGTATCATCATTGTCTTCCGCTTCATAAAGAGTCTTTGTCATATCTTTATATACTTCCAGAAGAGGTTCATATTTCTTCCATACAGAAAGATTAAGATTCGTAAAATTCTGATAATCATTATTTATATCGGCTCCCGTTACTTTGCAGTTGTCATAACTGTATAAAACCGAACCGTCGCCATAGTCGGTGTTAATTTTTGTGTCGGCAGAGACAATGACAACATCTCCCGCAGAAGCCATAAAACGGATAACACCGTAATTTCTGCGGACTCCGATATGAAATACTTTTGATTCCTCGAGTTCTATATCAAAAGACACTTTCCCGTTTATAAGATATCCGCGCTCTATTTCGCTTGCTCTGTGATGAGAATTCTTATAAGGCAGTTTAAGCTGAATTTCAGTGCTGTCTTTAAGACCTGACAGAGATATGTTTATTTTTGTTTTATTCTGAGCATTTATTTCAGCAGTAAGAGATAATAATAATGCCGCAGTAAGAATTAAATTTTTCATTTTGTTTTTTTGATAAAACATGACTCCGGATTCAGATATGACCGGATCCTCATCCGGAATTCATGTTCTGGTTTTGTATTATTTACTCTATCAATCTCTCCAGCTTGGGTTAAATGTAAGAATCGTTTCTGCGAAAGGCAGTTTCAGATGTTTTTCTTCAAGGATATATGTGCCTAAATGATCCTGATGTATAAACGGTTTAAGATTCTGAAATAACGGGTCGTTCCAGATTCGGCGTATATGGAAAAAGCGCAAACCTGTACCGCAATATTCTCTTGTCCATTCATCGAAACAGAATCTTATCAACTGTTCACGTGTCTGAACATCTTCAGGCACGTCTTCGAAACCTTCTTTCATTCGGTATGTTCTCAGTCCTTTAAGGACTTCTTTTGATCTCTCCGGATTTCCTGCACGGGCTTCACACTCCGCAAGCATAAGATACAGTTCTGGAAGTTCAAGACCGAAGTTTATTCCGGCAGCACTTGCCAGATATATCGGATACCCGTAAGGCATTGGCTCATCATAAGTATTTACTGTCATTATAAAGTTACGACGAAGATCGTTCTCTCCGAACATATCATATATTTCGGGTTTCAGATAAGGGAAAACCTGATTGCTCATTTCAAAATAGAAGTCGAGCATCATACTGCTTCTTTTGCAGAATATCGTTTCGGTATTTCTGTTTTTTGCTTTTCTTATGCCGTACATGGCGTAAACCGGTATCTCTTCCTGATTGTATTTGCTCTGTATCTTTCGGAAATCATCGAAACTTACATTGGGATCTCTGGAAAACATATCAAAAGCTTCGCGAAGGAAATCAAGAGCCTTATCATATTTATTCATCATGAAATAGAGTTTCCCGAGCATCATATAGCCGCTTGGTTTATAAACCCTCATTCTGTGTTCGGTTCTGTCTTCAAGATCCATATATGAATCAAGCATTTCATTCTCTATAAATTCATACAGTTCTTTTGTGGTAGCACGCTTAGGATTTGAAATCTGGGTATCGGCAATGGTAACGATAGGTACGGAAAGATCTGAAGCCGATTTAATATCGTCATAAGGCATGGCAAACCATTGAGCAAGAAGGAAATGCATATAAGCGCGACTCATGCGAGCTTCCGCTTTAAGCATCTTCTTGGTTTTTATATCATCTTCAACGGCATCCATAACTCCGTTTGCAATCACATTATATGTATATATCTGTTCATAACAGTTTGTGAACTCATAGGATTGCTGATCTGCTCTGTAAACCTCATCTGTATATCTGAAAGCATTAAGAACGGAAGTTGAAAATTTGCTTATTCCTCTTTCAAGGTCACGTATAGATGTTTCGTCAAGAAGAAATTCGTCATTTTTCCAGAAATAATAATTGTCTACGTCAAGAGAGAAAGACGATAAATTTCCTGAATTAAAAAGGCCTTCAAAATGCTCAATCTTTTCGGCAATGGCTTTACCTCTTGGCTGCTCGTCAAGAAAATCCTCACAGCCGGTAAGGCTTAAAAAAGCTCCTGCGGATAAAAGTGTATATAATAGTTTTTTCATACTTCTCTTTATAAAATTGATTAGAAATTGATGTTTAATCCTACTGCATAAGTCGGTCCGTATTTATTCTCTCTTCCGGAAAGGAAGTCATAACATTCAGGGTCAATACCTTTGTCATTTGCCGCGATATAGAACAGATTACCTACCTGAGCGGATATTTTTGCAGAAGAGACACCTATTTTTCTGCATGCAGAAACCGGTATTGAATATCCTAAAGAAAGGTCTCTCAGTTTTACATAAGCTGCACTCTGTATATGTGTGTCGGCATATCTGTATGCCGAGAAGTTGGCTCCCTTTGTACTTTCCACCGAATATCTCGGAACATCTGTTATATTCTCATCGCCCGGTTTTCTCCATCTTTTATCAAAGTCCTGATGGAAGTTAGTGGATGGACGCCCGACAAAACCGTATCGGGCATAATCGGTAAGAAGATGATTGCCGAAGTTGAAGACGAACATAAATGAGAGATCCCAGTTCTTATAGCTGAAGTTGTTTGTAAAACCTCCGTACCATTTAGGATAGATTGTTCCCGAATATTTAAGGTCATCTGCTGTCGCGTTGTTTGCTTCACTTCCTTTCAATGTATTACCGTCTTTATCATAAATCATAGGATAACCGTTTTCATCAAGCCCCGCATAACGGTAAGTGAATAACGCACCTACCGGATATCCTTCCATATCAACCGTAAGGCCTGTCATCATCAGAGGAGTAAGTGTTGATGACTGTATCAGTTTCTCAATTTTATTTTTGTTGAAAGATAATGTCAGATTTGATGTCCAGTTGAAATTTCTTGTTTTTATATTATGTGTCGATAACATTATTTCGGCTCCGTAATTGTGCATATCTCCAAGGTTACCAATCGTAGTTGGCCATCCGCTTACAGGATTAAGATACATTTGTCCGATTAGATCTGTGGTCTGCTTGTCATAAACATCAAGAGAAAGATCAAGTCTGTTGGACAGGCAACGGATATCAATACCGGCATTTATTGTGCGAGTTTTCTCCCATGTCAGTTTGTTATTTGAAGGAGTCTGGATTGAATATCCCGGATTTTCATATAAAGTACTTCCGCTGAGAGCTCTCAGAATGTCGTATTTACCTCCTCTTCCCGGATCAGGAGAATTACCGGCCAGACCGTAACTACCACGTATGGTAAGACTGTTTATCGCGGTCTGATTCTGCATAAAATCTTCTTCCGACAGTTTCCATGCGGCACCTACGGCCCATATAGGTTTATACTGTGTGCTCGGATCACTTCCGAAAAGATTCGATTGGTCCATTCTGATGCTTGCGTTCACAGTATATTTGTTCAGATAGGTATATCCTCCGTTGGCATAAAGAGAGAAGTATTTATATATACTTTCACTTTCATAATAATAATCAGTATCAAGAGTATGTCCGTAACCGATAAGAGGAGAATAAATACGGTCGTTAAGTTTATAGATGTCATACTGGGCGTATTTCATTGTCTGTTTATTATAACCGCGAACAAATGATTCATAGCGTGTATTCTTACGACTTCTTATTTCCGTACCAAGTAGCCCCGTCACCTGATGATCGCCGCTGTCGGAAACTCTGTCAAGAGTCAGCTGGTTTCTTACCGTCCAGTCAGTGGAGTAAGAATTACTCAGTTTTAAATGTCCGCCGGTTTTAGGGACAAGAACATTAAGTTCCTCTTCTTCTGTAGAAACAGAAAGATATTGTTCCTCACGTATTCTGTAGTTTTCCTGAGGGATATATACTTCATTTTTGCTGTTATATGTTCTGTACTGAACACGTCCTTCATATTTAAGACCTTTAAGCAGGTTAATAGTAATGCCCGTATTAAGGCGAAGGTTGGTAGATGTGGTAAGATCGGTCGCTCTGTTGAAGTCCGTTACGGGATTATATGTAAGGTCAACTCCTAAAACCGATTCAAGTTCCTGTTTATTCTGCGGCATCATATAATATGATGTCTGATCGACCCATGAGCCGTCAGCATTCCTGAATGTATTATATGGGAAGTTATTATAAAGTAAAATACCGTTATAATCGTTTGTGTTATCGTAGTCAAGAAATTTTGCTTTTGTCTTGCCTATTGAGGCATTGACGATAACATCCCACTTAAGCCATTTCGATAGCTCAAAGTCCTGTCTTGTATTAACGGTATAATTATCGCTCCAGTCCCGGCTTATGCCCTGATCTCCTTTATATCCGAAAGATAGAAAATAAGAATGTTTGTTTGATCCGCCTCTGAAAGAGAGATTATGCTGAGTAAACATACGGTCGCTCATAAGGTATTCCTCATACTGACCGCGGCCGTCCTGATCTATAAGAGCCTGAAGCATCTGATCGCGCTGCGTGGCCGATATCTCTCCTGCCTTATATCTGTACATTACATCTTCATGAGGGAAAACCACAGGGAAAGAAGAAACGTCTGCTGAAGTCTTAGCCTTTTCCCATGTATAGAAATCGGAATACTCGTCAAAAAGCTCCTGTGCGGTTCTCATAAAATCGGCACTGTTCATAAGTTTATTATAGCTGTAATCCGGTTTTCCCTGATAAGTATATGATCCGTCATAGGAAACCTGGACTTTCTTGTTTCTTTCTCCTTTTTTCGTAGTGATTACGATAACACCGTTGCCGGCCTGTGACCCCCATATAGAAGCGGCAGTAGCGTCTTTAAGAACAGTAATGTTTGAGATGTCATTGCTGTTGATCATATTTTCTATCACGCTTGCCGGTGTGGCAATACCGTCGACAACAAACAGAGGGCTTCTTTCCGAATTTATCGAGTTCACTCCACGGATGATATATGGGTCAAGAGCGGAACTCTGATTAATGCTTATACCTGTGGCAAGACCTTCAAGACCTTTAAGAACACTTCCTGAAAGTTTTGATTTTGTGTTAAGGTTTTCTCCCTTGACAATATCATAAGCACCCGCACTTCTTTCTTTTGATATAGTCTGATAACCTGTAACAACTACGTCGCTTACCATAAACACATCTTCTTCAAGAACAATATCATATTTAAGGTTCTTGTTAAGTTTCACAGTCTGAGGTTTCATCCCGACATAAGTGACTTTTAGAAAAGTTATATTATTAGTCACAGTCAGCTGAAACATACCGTTGATATCTGTAACAACACCTTTGTTTATTTCAGGCATAATGACAGAAGCTCCGGCAAGCGGCTCGCCTGTAATATCCTTTACATAACCGTTTATGATTCTTTCAGTATTTTCCTTTACAAGAGATATTGTGATGAATTTATTTTTTTCCGTATAGGTAAGAGGTGCCTTTCCGATAACCTGTTTTATTGCGCTTACAGCAGATGTGGTATTTATATCGCAGGTCGCAGTATAATCTTTTACGTCATCATAGACGAAAATAATCTTATAACCGGATGTCTTCTCTATTTTCTTAAATGCTTCCGACAATGGTTCTTTCTGAAAAACCAGTTTTATTGGTTTGCCGTCATTTGCATAAATTTCTCCGTTCATAGAAAACAAAAGAGAGAAAAGCAGCAAAAGCGAAATGTGGATTTTTCTTTTCATACTTTAATTAATTTAGCGTAGCATTGAACATCTGAACGGCATACTGAAGAATCTAATTCCGGATATTATCTTCTTTTATGGGGTTTCAGGTCCGTTTAATTTATTTTTAACTTGACTTCTTTTAATAATTACGGATGAATATTCAAATCGGGTACGCTTTGAAAGAAAAAAGTGAGAAAATAAAGCAATATTCTTTAATTTCTCACTTTTGGGTGTTTATTTGATATATATTTTATTGTTGTCGGAAATAACTGTCATTTTGTTCAGACTGTTTAATATATCTATTGCGTCTTCAGGAGGAGCATGACGGTCGGCAATAAAGTGAAGTTTCATTTCAAGTATGTCGGAGGAAAGGAAAACTATATCCATATTATACCATCTTCCCAATTCCCGTATGATATCGACAAGAGGCATATTATCGAAATAGAAATATCCGTCTTTCCACTGGACATAATGTTCGGTATCTACTTTCGAAACTCTCAGACTACCTCCGGTGTCAAGCGTTGCGGCCTCTCCCGGGTTTATTCTTATCTTCTCTTTCTTAGCCGGATTTTCAACTTCTACAGATCCCGTTATAAGTGTAACAGAAGGATTATTGATAGAATAACTGTTCACATTAAACTCTGTACCGAGTGCTTTGGTGTGCAGCCCTTCTGTTTCGACAATAAAAGGATGCTCAGGATCTGCTTTAACTTTAAAATATGCTTCGCCTCTCAGTTTTACGATCCTTTCTCCTGATTCAAAATGAGAAGGATATATAAGCTGGCTTTCAGCGTTAAGCCATACTTCGGTGCCGTCGCTTAAGACAATCTTAAAATCCTTCTGACGTGGAGTAGTGATTATCTGTGTATCCGCTTTCTTTCGGCTTTTTGAATCTGTGTGATAAACTATCTCTTCTCCGCTGTCTGAAAGTGAAGCCCCTACTTTATTAAGGAAGGCTGCATCATAGCTGTTCTGAAGCGGTATTTCAGTTCCGTAATTTGTCTGAAATACGACATCGGATGAGTTATGGTTGGCCATAAACACGGTAGAAGAAAAATCGGCATTGGTTTCCGTAGAGAAAAGATTAAAAATAACAAAGATTGCCGCTGCAGCTGCAGCTCCGGCACTGCTTCCTAACCAAAAAAGAGATTTACGCGACATTTCTCTTTTTTGCATAAACTTATTGAACTCCGCGTCTACATCCGGAACGGGAGCTTTTCGCCTGATGAGGTGATCTCTTAAAAGCACCTCTTCCTTTATATTGTTTTCTACTTTCAGATCCATACTATTGTATTGCAGTTTCAAGTGTTACTTTTGAATCGGTTTTTTCCTTATTATAATTATTTCTTAAAAGCTTAAGCGCTTTAGAAATATGTTTTTTTACCGTATCGGGACTTATATCCATCTCTTCGGCTACTTCCTTATATTTCTTTTTATGGAAATAACATTCTTCTATTATACGTCTTGTCAGAGGAGGCAGCGAGTTGAGCATCTCTTCAACAAGCAGATCCTGTTCGAGTTTATCGGAATAATCGGAATATAAATCTTCCGCTTCATTGAGATATGTTTCATTAAATACGTATGAACACTGAATATGGCGCAGGTGATCGATACATTTATTTTTTACTGTGACAGTAAGATATGAATTTATAGTGTCAAGATTAAGATCCTTATAGTTTTCATAAACCTTCGTAAAGACGTCACTGACTATGTCCCGGCTTATTTCGGCATCATTTATAATATGGAATGCGTAATAATAGAGTCGGTTGTAGTTTTCCTTAAACAGCTTTTCGAAGGATTTTTTATAGAAAAGATTTTTAATCATAAAATTAAGCAGAGAGGTATTTTTTTAGATTTTGCAATACTACATAAAAATTTATTTATTATTTGTAAAATATGTTTTAAAAATACACTCTGATTAGATAATTAATAAATAACAGGCCAAAATAATGAGGTATTGTAATGAAAATATATAATTATTGAGTAAAGTGTAAATAAAAAGAATGAATATAAAGAAAGATGAATGTTCCAGTGATTGTTAAATAAATACGTTTTTTAATCAGTATCATATAAAAAAATGAGCAGTCAATCCGATGTAAATCGAATATGACTGCTCAATCAGGTTTATGATATTTATATATCTTAACGGCTGTTTCTGGCCTGTCTTT
>CAMTON010000009.1 GCA_947074105.1 uncultured Bacteroidales bacterium | reverse complement strand
AGCACAACCTTGCCAAGGTTGGGGTCGCGGGTTCGAGTCCCGTTTTTCGCTCAAAATAAAAAGGATATCTTGAAAAAGATATCCTTTTGTTTTATCATGACATTCCGAATGCCTTTTTAGTAATATTGATAAGATCTTCTTCAGGAACTTCTCCAACCCACTTCTCTACATCTCCGTCTTTACGTATAAAAACAAAAGTAGGGAAACTTTCTACTTCAAAAATATTAGCAAGATCAGGATATTGTTCCATTTCTATCCTGTAGCAATCAATTTCCTTAAACATTTCACTGATGTGTTCATAGGGTTCTTTCATTGCTTTGCAGTGGGGACACCATGTTACCCAAAATTCAATAATAGTATCTTTATCGACAATAAGCTGAGCGTCCTCTCCTTTGCTTAAATCTAATATCTTCTCTTCAAAAAGAGAAGTATCCATATCTTTAACCATAATATTAAAATTAGAATTATTATTCTGTATCAGGGAAAATATCTTTTGTTTTAGAAAAGACTATAATTATATATTTAAATGAAGTAATTCATGTTGGACTTTCGTGCATCTTCTATCATTGAAGCAACTCCGGCAAGTCCGACTCCGTCAATAAGGTCTTCTTTTGTTATTCCAAGTACTTCCATTGACATCTGACAAGCTGTGAATTTCACACCTTCATATTTGGCCAAATGAATCATAAAGTCCAGACTCGGGATGTTTTTAGAGGCCATAATCTGTTCCATCATTTTCGATCCTGTTCCGGTAGGATTGTCATGAGATAAAGGCAGAGATTCATCATCTTTCGGAAGCATAGAAGGTTTGTTATCGGATTTTTTTCCTGGATCAGTACCATTGTCTTTATCTGAAGCACTAACGGATGGCTTTTTTATCAGTGACAGGCCCCAGAAAGTGAAAAACATATTCACCTTAATTCCCATACTTAAGGCTCCGAGAGCAATATTAAATGCCGCAAATCCCTTGTCCATTTCTTCACTGAAAACGATAATTGTCATTTCGTCATTTTTTTCCGGCGTTTCTAAAGTCCCCAATTCTTTATTTTTCAGAATTGTCGCTTTGATGATATTATCATTTTCGGTAATTAATTCAATCAAAGTATTTCCGGTAACATTACACCAGGCGACAATATCACTTCTGAATCCGGGATCAGTAGATTCAATTATTAATTTCTGTCCAATAGCAACGTCTTTAAAATGATCTTTAAGAGTCACAACAGGACCGGGACACTGCGATCCTTTCGCATCGACATAAACCGGCTGCGAAATATCTTTTTTCTTATGTAAAGAGAATTCTTCTAAGTTTTCCATTGTAATAAAAGCAAATAAATCTTAGGTTATAACATCGTAACTCTTTTTTAGGTTCCAATTTTACTTTTATTTATTCTGTGCCTGTTATCGAATAGTGAGCATAACAAACTCTGAAAGTTATCTCAGGGTAATATTATATTGACTGTTTATAAGATTTATGTTTATTGTTTTCATTAAATTTCGTGGTGTCACAGGACGGTATTGTATCTTATATTCTCAGAATAACTTTGTGTCTGACATAAACTACAGTGTCTGGTATACAGGAATACTCAGAATATGCATATAAACGCAGATTATTGCATTATTTCACTTCGGTAATGTAATTGCCTGATTTTGTCTTTAAAATGCGATACGATTGCTTTAAATGAAGATATTATGCAGTTTATCTGCAAGACCTCATAATTCAGAATGAATTATTATGCTGTTTTAATTAGTATAACTATTAAAGATTATAACATAGAAGTATTTATTAAACGTATTCAAAAAGAAAACCTAACCTCAATAAATGTGTAATACTTTCCTTTAAATTCCTATCAGATGTTCTATTACTTCTTTCCTTACTAATTATCCATGTCCGTTTTTCCTTCCTATTGCAGAAGAAACGATGTCTCTATAGATCTTTTTCTATTGATAACCATTCTCAGCAACCTTCAGAGTCTTTCGATTGAGATAGCTCTATATCTTTTTCTACTAATATCCATGTTTGTTTTTCTGCTGACAATTATTGCATCTCTAAATTTTGAACACAATTTATATATCTCCTTTTATTATAGGACAATCCTTTATATACGTTTAAAAAGAGAAGAATTTTATAAATCTGATATTTGATTTAAAACTGATTATTTGTTCCTTATTTAAGTTATAGTATAAGAATAATTGAATCCAATCCATTACAATCTGATCGGGAATCGGGTAATTGTATAAGTAAATATTATAAAAAATACAGCCGGAAGAACGACTTTAGAAATGGCCTACATAAATGCTATAAAGTAATATATAATAAAAAAGGTAGCTAAGAAGGTTAGCTAAAACATTTGTGCATCTTATGTATAAGTTATTATACAATAAAAAAGGCAGCCTTTCGGGCTGCCTTAAATAATATGAAAAGTTGAAATTTATTTAGCATTAGCTTCAACCCATTTACGTGCATTTACAAATGCCTCAATCCATGGAGTTACCTCATCAGATTTACGTTCATTTGGATAATAAGCACACTGCCATGGGAAGATTGCTCTTTCAAGATGTGGCATCATTGCAAGGTGACGGCCATCTTTAGAAGCAATACCTGCAACTCCTGCAGGAGAACCGTTTGGATTAGCAGGATAAGCATCATAGTTGTATTGAGCGATAACGTTATATCCTTCGATTCCTTTAGGAAGAGAGAATTTTCCTTCACCGTGAGCAACCCATACACCAAGTTTGGATCCTGAAAGAGACCCGAACATTACAGAGTTGTTAGACGGAATAGAAAGACCAACGAAGTTAGACTCAAACTTATGAGAGTTATTGTGAAGCATCTTAGGTTTAACTTCATCTTCAGGTGTAAGAAGACCAAGTTCTACCATAAGCTGACAACCGTTACAGATACCAAGAGATAATGTGTCAGGACGAGCGTAGAAATTATCAAGAGCTTTTTTAGCCTTTTCATTCCACAAGAATCCTCCTGCCCATCCTTTTGCTGAACCGCAAACGTCAGAATTAGAGAATCCACCACAGAATACTATCATGTTAACATCCTCAAGAGTTTCTCTTCCGCTGATAAGGTCTGTCATATGAACATCCTTAACATCGAAACCTGCAAGGTATAGTGAATAAGCCATTTCTCTATCACCGTTAACACCTTTCTCTCTGATAATTGCTGCTTTCACACCGCTTTTTTCGCGTCTGTCGGCAGAAATACCATACTGAGATAGTTTTCCTTCGAAACCTGTGTTAAACGCGATTTCAAGAGGTTGATTTTTATAATTATTATATCTGTCAAGAGCAAGAGCTTCTGTGCTCTGACGACGGTCAAGAAGATAAGAAGACTCATACCATACATCACGTAAAGCGTCAATATCGAATGAGAAAGTTTCTTTATCTTTTTTGATCTCTACAGTACGTTTGTCAGAAACAGTACCTATCTTAAGGAATGCAATCCCCGCTTCTTCCATAATATCTTCAGCTTTTGCAGGATTGTTAATCTGAATGATAACACCCGGATTTTCGCTGAATAGTACTTTTACGATATCTTTTTCTGCAATTGCAGAAAGATTGATGTTAAGACCTCCTTTTGTATTGGCAAAAGTCATCTCAAGAAGAGTCGTAATCATACCACCTGCAGAAATATCATGACCTGCAGATACCAGACCATCATTGATTAATTTCTGTACAGTTTCGAATGCATCAGCAAAATATTCGTAATTCTGAACAGTAGGAGTTTCTTTACCAAGAGTATTTAAAGACTGTGCGAATGCAGAACCACCAAGTTTTAATGCATCGAAAGAGAAATCGATATAATAAAGAGGAGCATTCTTGTCATTCTGAACGACAGGAGAAACAACTTTCTTAACGTCAGAAACCTCAGCACCTGCAGAGATGATCACACATCCTGGAGAATAAACTTTTTCCTGTCCGTATTTCTGAGTCATAGAAAGAGAATCTTTACCGGTAGGGATATTTATTCCTAGAGCACAAGCAAAATCAGAACAAGCTTCAACAGCTTTGTAAAGACGAGCATCTTCACCTTCATTCTTACAAGGCCACATCCAGTTAGCAGAAAGAGAGATACTTGTAAGTCCTTCTGTAAGAGGTGCGAAAACAAGATTTGTAAGTGCTTCAGCTGTTGCCATTACCGAACCTGCTTCAGGGTTTACAATAGCAACCTGAGGTGCATGACCGATAGAAGTAGCAATACCTGCTTTTCCGCGATAGTCAAGAGAAACGACACCACAGTCACTCAATGGCAACTGAAGTTCACCCTGACACTGCTGACGAGCAATCTTACCTGTTACAGAACGGTCAACTTTATTAGTCAACCAGTCTTTACAAGCTACAGCTTCAAGACGAAGTACATTTTCTACATACTCCTGAAGGTTTTCTTTTTTATATTCTACATCTTTAAACTCTTCTTTTACAGTATTGTCTTTTAATACTGTACGAGGAGCTTTTCCGAACATATCTTCAAGTTTAAGGTCGATAGGACGAGAACCGTCTGCTTGCTCGAAAACAAATTTCATATCATTAGTCGTTTCACCAACAACATAGAAAGGAGCTCTTTCACGATCAGCGATCTGTTTTACTCTGTCGATATCTTCTTCTTTGATAAGCATACCCATACGTTCCTGAGACTCATTTCCTGCAATTTCTTTAGCTGAAAGAGTAGGATCTCCTACAGGAAGTTTATCCATATGTATGATACCACCGGTAGTTTCAATAAGCTCAGAAAGAGCATTAAGATGCCCACCTGCGCCATGGTCATGGATTGAAATGATAGGATTGTTTTCTGATTCAGAAAGTGCACGCACAACGTTCGCCGCACGTTTCTGCATTTCAGGATTAGCACGCTGTACGGCATTTAGTTCGATAGCATTGTCGAAAACACCTGTCTCAACAGATGAAACGGCGCCACCGCCCATACCGATACGGTAGTTATCACCACCCATTACAACTACTTTTTCACCAGGAACCGGTTCTCCTTTTAATGCGTCACGAAGAGTTCCGTAACCAACACCACCTGCAAGCATGATAACTTTATCGAATGCAAATTTCTTGTTGTTTTCTTCATGTTCGAAAGTAAGAAGAGATCCGCAGATAAGAGGCTGTCCGAATTTATTTCCGAAATCGGAAGCACCGTTAGAAGCCTTAACAAGAATCTGTTCCGGAGTCTGATAAAGCCACTGACGTTCAGCCATTGCTGATTCCCATCCTCTGGAATCTTTTGTTCTTGGATAAGAAGTCATATATACAGCAGTACCCGCAATAGGAAGAGATGCTTTACCTCCGCCAAGACGGTCTCTGATTTCACCGCCTGTTCCTGTTGCAGCGCCATTGAATGGTTCTACTGTAGTAGGAAAGTTATGAGTTTCCGCTTTAAGGGAAATAACTGTTTTGATATCTCTTATTTCAAAGAAATCAGGTTTTTCCGGATTTACCGGAGCAAACTGTTCTACGACCGGACCTTCGTTGAAAGCTACATTATCTTTATAAGCAGAAACAAGCTTATTCGGATTGTGCTCAGAAGTTTTTTTGATCAGTTTGAATAATGAAGATTCTTTTTCCTCACCGTCGATTACAAAAATTCCGTTGAATATTTTGTGACGGCAATGTTCCGAGTTAACCTGAGAGAATCCGAAAACCTCGCTGTCTGTAAGTTTTCTGCCGACTCTTTCGCTCACCTTGTTAAGGTAGTCAATCTCGTCGTCACTAAGAGCAAGCCCTTCCTGAACATTATATTCTTCGATATTTTCGATAAATAATATCGGTTCAGGTTTTTTGTTGATAGTAAAGATGTCCTGATTCAGACCTTCGTAAATGCGTTGAAGCATAGGATCGTGTTCTGTATCTTTAGAATTCGCTTTGAAAAATTCCTCAATGCGAAGAATGCCCGTAAGACCCATGTTCTGAGTGATTTCAACAGCATTCGTACTCCAAGGAGTAATCATTTCTTTGCGCGGACCCACAAACCATCCGTCAATACGGTCTTGTGTTAAGGCCTTGGCATCGCCGAACAGCCAGCTTAGTTTGTTAATTTCTTGTGATGAAAGATTATGATCAGCATTTACTGCGATCACACTTTGGGAAGGAGTTTCGAAGAAAAGAATCATTGTTTTATTTATTCTTATTTAATAAAGCATTCCAGATATTGTGATAGACGTCAAAAATAGACGTTCTCTCTTTTCGGGCACAAAATTAAACAAATATGACCTTAAAAAAAAATAATACAACGTAAATTCAGAACTCAATAATTAAAAATACATTTTAATATTAGGAAATGTTCCTTTATGCTGAAAAAGAGAATGTTTCATTGCATAGAATAAGGGGCGTTAATTTCATTAATGCGGAATAATTGGAATTACGGTTATGAATACATGAAATTTAAAATTATATTTGCATTAATTTACACAAAATATTTGTTCTGACTTTATTATAAATAATAAGTTGGATTAATTTTTATTAGAGATTTTAGATAACGTGGATTGGATGTTTCATACTGTTTTATGGGGAGTGATTATAGGAATACTTATCTCCGCACCATTAGGTCCGATAGGGGTTCTTGTGATACAGCGTACATTAAACAATGGACGTAATGCCGGCATATTAACAGGTTTCGGAGCTGCCGTATCCGATCTTATCTATGCACTTGTCTCAGGACTGGGTCTTTCTTTCATTGTAGATTTTATTTCTTCCAACGGATCGGCCCTGCAGGTTGTAGGCAGCGTCATAATTTTTATATTCGGGATCTATCTGTGGAAAAAGAATCCTGTTAAGGATATAAATACCTCCCATACATCTAAATCATCTTACTTTAAGTATTTTATCACCGGAATGATTCTTACCCTATCCAATCCGATGATAATCTTCTTCTATCTTGCGCTTTTCGCAAGAACAAACTTCCTTCTATCTGCCAATAATGTCTCTCAATATACCATAGGTTATTTATCAATAGCTTTAGGTGCTCTGTCCTGGTGGATATTTATCACTTGGATTATGAATAAAGTGCGTGCTCATTTTAAGTTAAGAAGTCTTTTCCTTGTAAATAAAATTATTGCCATAGTAATGGTCATAGTGTCTATAATCGGTTTCGTATATGGCTTAAAACAATTTTTTTCTTAAAAAATTATAATAATTTCATATTGTTAAATCTTTTTCCTACGCGCGTCCGTTATTGTAACTAAAAATTGTTCACTAAAGGCAATATGAAAAGAATCCATATCATCTCCAATGCTGACTCTAATCTTTGCGACCTTGCTGTTTTATTAAAAAATAGAGGCGTTGAAATTTCAATGTCTTATTTAAATATTTCGGCAGAAGATATTAATAAATTGCAGCAGTGCGGTCTTGCCCATAATCCGGAAGGATGGCATCCGCTTTCTTTAAATTTCGATTGTGAATATATTATAGCATCTTCCGATCTGGAAGCTGATAATCCTGAAATTCAGCGAGCTAAAGAGTTAAATATCAATATCCTCACTTTTCCGGAATATATTTTCAAAAAAATAAAAGATAAACTAAGAGTAATAGTAAAAGAGCCTGAATCCGAGAGCTCTATAATAGAGATGATTTTCTATGTTCTTGAAAAAAATAATCTCCTTTTTGACTATGTAGTTAATAACGACAGTGACCTTATTCATAAGAATAACCTTTGCACTGTTAACTGGAGCTATGATACAAGAATGGCTGTAATAGAAAATAACACAAGCTATTCTTCAGTGGTCAAAAAACCTGTGAACGAATATTTCCGACCTCATATCCTGGTTCTATCATCTTTGAAAGATGAAGAAGCTGATTCCTATCGTAAACTCCTTTCTTCAATAGAGAAAAATGGAAAATTGATTTATAATGAAAATGACACTACACTTTTAAAACTTGCAGAAACAGTAAGAGATGATATAACAGCAATTCCTTTTACACAGCATAAATTTATAGAAGATAACTCAGGTTGTCAGCTTCAGACGCGATTCGGAAACTATAAGATAAACTATACAACTAAAGATTTTCTTATTAATCTTAATGCAGCAAGAATCACCTGCAGGCATATGGGGGTAAAAGATCAGGATTTTTATAAAGCTATTTCCGAATACAGTTTTCAATAAAAAAATAATATATTTAAAAATCCATATTCAATGCAGTATCTTTGAGTATGGATTTTTTATGTATGTCTATTGGGGCATTTATAAAGTTATTTTATAAGAGAAAATTATAAAACAGATATATTAAAAACAGTAAAATATGATAATTGCAAATAAAAAAAGAAAAGAAAATATCGCCGAATACCTATTATATATGTGGCAGGTAGAAGATTCTATAAGAGCCAATCACCTTAATATTGAAGAGATAAAAAAGAATATAATTGATAAATTCGATCTTGACGATAAGCAAAAAAAAGAAATGACAGAGTGGTATGAGAATCTTATAGAAATGATGAGAATCGAACAAAAACTTGAGTCAGGGCATCTTCAGATAAATAAAAATGTAATATCGGAACTTTCGGATATACATCAGCATCTTTTAGGATCTGAAAAAGAGCATTTCTATACCGCTGCGTTCTATAAAACGCTTCCTTATATTGTAGAACTTCGAAGTAAGGCAGGTGAAAATGCAGTAGGAGAGCTTGAAACTTGCTTCCTTGCTCTTTACGGAGTACTTATGCTACGACTTAAAAATAAAGATGTCTCTCCTGAAACTCTTGCCGCTGTAAAAGATATCGGCACTTTTCTAGCAATTCTGTCAGATAAATACCGTCAGTATAAAGAAGGTACTCTGGAAATAGAAGGTCTTTAAATCAAAGAATATACATAATGCAGAAATGTATTTGTTTAGCATAGAAATGTAAACTGTTTGTTTATATTCAGAAAATATTCATTTACTATAGTTTTTATAAATGACTTTCATTTTATATAAAAATGCCATTTTTGAAGTATTTCTTATAACTGAAATCATAAAAATATAAGCTTTTTATGCATGTTATACCTAATTCGAAGTAGCAGACATCAGAATAATACCTGATATTCGGTATTGAAAAGCATCGTCCGTGCACTTAACTTTGTATCATAATAAAAAAGATATATTAGTTATATATGATGTTTAGTTAGAATTTAATTTTATTAGTGAGTTATTTAGCAGTAAGCAGTCTGTCGTGTGACAGGCTGCTTACTTTTTATAACAACCATTATATTAATTTTTTACTCTTTTTTTCCCCCTTATTTATTTTTACGAATTGAATTGATTAATTTTGCGCCCTGAAAAGAGAATAATCAATGAGTGTATTAACTGAAGAAATAAAAAAAAGAAGAACGTTTGCCATCATCTCACATCCCGATGCCGGTAAAACGACTCTTACAGAGAAACTTCTGCTTTTTGGTGGAGCTATCCATGTAGCAGGAGCGGTAAAATCAAATAAGATCAAGAAAACAGCAACTTCCGACTGGATGGAAATCGAAAAACAGCGCGGTATCTCTGTTGCGACATCCGTAATGGCATTCGACTATGACGGATATAAAATCAATATCCTTGATACTCCGGGTCACCAGGACTTTGCTGAAGACACTTACCGTACGCTGACAGCTGTTGACAGTGTAATCATAGTGATCGATACAGCCAAAGGTGTGGAAATGCAGACACGAAAACTTATGGAAGTATGTCGTATGCGTAAAACTCCTGTTATCGTCTTTGTAAATAAGATGGACCGCGAAGGTAAAGATCCTTTTGATCTTCTTGATGAAATAGAATCAGAACTTAAGATAAACGTGCGTCCTTTAAGCTGGCCTATCAATATAGGTCAACGCTTCAAAGGTGTTTACAATATATTTGAGAATAAACTGGATCTTTATACTCCGAATAAACAGCGTGTGACAGAATCAGTGGAAATCGCAGATGTCAATGATCCTGAACTTGATAATAGAGTGGGTGAGGCTGATGCCGACAAATTGAGAATGGATCTTGAGCTTATCGAAGGCGTATATCCTGAATTTGATGTCGATACTTATCTTGCAGGTGAAATCGCACCGGTATTCTTTGGTTCGGCCCTTAATAATTTCGGTGTGAAAGAGCTTCTTGACTGTTTCTGTAAGATTGCTCCGACTCCGCGCCCTGTTAAGGCGGTTGAAAGAGAGGTAAAACCTGAGGAAGAAGGATTTTCAGGCTTCGTATTCAAGATACATGCTAATATGGATCCGAATCATCGTTCCTGTATCGCTTTCGTGAAAATCTGTTCCGGAAAATTCGAAAGAAACGTAAACTATAAACACGTTAGAAATAATAAACTGATGCGCTTCTCAAGTCCTACTGCTTTTATGGCACAGAAGAAAGAAGTCGTTGATGAAGCTTTCGCAGGTGATATCGTAGGTTTGCCTGATACCGGTAACTTTAAAATCGGCGATACTCTGACAGGAGGAGAAATGCTTCATTTCAAAGGTATACCGAGCTTTTCACCCGAGATGTTCAAATATATCGAGAACGCCGATCCAATGAAGACAAAGCAGCTTAACAAAGGTATTGAGCAGCTTATGGATGAAGGTGTGGCACAGGTATTTACAAATCAGTTTAACGGAAGAAAGATTATCGGTACCGTTGGTCAGCTTCAGTTTGAGGTTATTCAGTACCGTCTGCTTCATGAATACGGTGCTCAATGTCGCTGGGAGCCAATCAACCTGTATAAAGCATGCTGGATTGAAAGTGATGATGCTGAAGCTCTTCAGAACTTCAAACGTCGTAAGAGTCAGTATATGGCTGTCGATAAAGACGGAAGAGACGTTTTTCTTGCTGACTCTGGCTATGTGCTTATGATGGCGCAACAGGATTTCCCGAAAATCAAATTCCATTTTACTTCGGAATTTTAAAATATTCTCATATCGAGCTCATAAAAATAGAGTCTGATAATCTCAGATTCTATTTTTTGTTTAATGCTTCGTAATTTAAAAGAAACTATTATATGAAAGATCTTAATCCACAACGTATATGCTTTATGTTTGCAATGCATGCAGAAGCAGCTCCTTTAATCGAAAAATATGGACTTGAAGAAGTAAAAGACTTTTTTGCGCCCCTTCCTCCAAAACTTTTTAAAGGATCGCACAACGGAAAAGAGATTTTCGCAGTTCTTAACGGACAGCAAAACGGCCTTGATCTTGTTGGCTGCGAACCGGCAACCCTTACAACACAGATCGTAATAAGCAAGCTTAACCCCGATCTTATCATCAATGCCGGGACATGCGGTGCTTTTAAAGCAAACGGAGCTAATATCGGTGATGTATATCTGAGCAAGGCACCGATCAATTTTCATGACCGTCGTGTCGGTGATTCAGGAGGATGGTATGAAATGGGAGTAGGTTTTTATCCTTGTGTCGATGCTACTGAAATTGCAAAAGATCTTGGATTCAAACAGGGTAACTGTACAACAGGAAGTTCTCTGGATATGGCTGATGAAGATCTTGCGCTTATCCGCAAAAATGGCGGAGAACTTAAAGATATGGAGGCTGCGGCAATCGCATGGGTGGCATCGTTATATAATACACCACTTATGTGTGTTAAATCTGTAACCGATCTTTGTGACGGCGGAAGAGCAACAGAAGAGGAGTTCAGAGAAAATCTTTCACTTGCATCCAATAATGTAAAAGATGCATGTATAAAGATTATGGATTATCTTTTGAAATAATCAAATGCGATAAACAAATTAAAAATGCAGCTCAAAGGTAAGATGATTACTTTTGAGCTGCATTTTTTTATAAAAACAAACCGAAAATACCCTTCAGGGTAACATCTGATTTTTGAGATTATATAAAAGTTATTGTTTCTTTTTCTTGCGCCTGAACAGGTCAAGAATCCATATAAACACAACAGCGCCAACAACCGATGTTATCAGACCTCCGATTATAGATCCACCGGTATGAAGACCGAATAAACGGAAAAGCCATCCTCCGATGACACCGCCTATTATACCCACAATTATATTAACGAATATTCCAAAACCTACGCCGCGCATTATTTTTCCGGCAATAAGTCCTGCTACTCCTCCAATCAGAATAAACCATATAAAATCCATATCAATATTATTTTAAACAATTAATAATAATTCATTTGTATTATTTACAAATCTGTATGGTTCTTGTTCAATTTATAATAAAGCTTTAAAATGATTTAATTCGCCATAATACCTTTCTTTTAAGGTCTGAACTTAACACTAATATATGGATTATAAAAAGGCCGTACAGTGTTAATATGACAACCGCCCACTTTCAATATTAACACCGAACGGTGACAATATTGAAAGTGGGCGGTTGCACATAAATTATGTTGAATAAAAAAGATTATGATTTTGTGAATCTTATTACGACCCAGTTATTTCTGTCTTTATAATAATCAAATTTCAGACCCTGTTTCTCAGCTTCCTCCTTTATTGCATCGACATCCTGAGTATAAAAACCACTCATAAAGATGACTGCGCCAGGCTTCATGCATTTAGCATAATGCTGTAAATCATTAAGAAGAATATTGCGGTTTATATTTGCAAGAATCACGTCATACGTCTGTCCGTCAGAAAGAAGAGAGGCATCTCCGCATTCTACAGAGATATTCTCAATATTGTTTAAAGCGCAATTCTCAACAGCATTGTCGCACACCCAATCGTCAATATCTATGGCGCGAGCATGTTTAGCACCGCATTTTAAAGCCAGAATAGCAAGAACAGCCGTACCACAACCCATGTCAAGCACATTCTTATCTTTAAAATCATATCCCAGTATCTCGGATAACATCTGACTCGTAGTTTCATGATGACCTGTGCCGAAAGCCATTTTCGGATCAATCAGAATATCATATTTAGCCGCCGGTATATCTTTGTGAAAAGTAGAATGTATAACACAGTCATTCCCCAGGATTATTGGCTGAAAATAATTTTTTTCCCACTCTTCATTCCAGTTCTGCTGCTCAATGTCAGCTACCGAATAAGTGACAGAAGCTTCAAGAGGAAAGCTGTCAAGCGTTTCTTTCAGTTTTTCCTCATCATACTCACCTTCAGTGATGTAAGCAAGGAGCGTTTCATTTTCAATAATAAAACTTTCAAATCCTATTTCACCAAGCATAGAAGAAATTATATCGGAAAATACTTCCGAAAAAGGATTGATAGATATCTTTATTTCTTTGTAATTCATTGTCTTACAGGTTGTTGTTTTGTTTGTTTAATATCCGTATATATATGACAAAGGTAATAAGATATAATGCATATAGGATTATTAAAAAATGTTAGTTTTTGCCTAATAAGAGAAAAAAACAATAACGTGATGCAACCTTTGAGTGTAAAAATCGTCTTACTTAAAAAGAGGTATAATCAAACATGCGGTTATTGTTAAATAAACCTTATATTCAAAAACAATATACTTAATTGATTATATTTGTATATATCAATGGCTTGGTCTTTTTAATAATGAAATCAAATTTTTGGATAAAAAAATACCGGGCATTAACTTAAAAGGAGGATTAATCATGAAGACAAAAAAGATCTCATCGCTTGTGTTACTTTCAGCAATAAGTGTTACGGCAGCCTTCGCTCAATCTTCTTTTCAATACGAAGACGATATTTATTATAATCCCAAATCAGAAAATAAAATCGTAAAAGAAAAGAAAGCTCAAATTCAGCAGGTTCCGCAAAATAATACGGTAACCGAAATATACATTCCGTCAGGCACAACTTCAGGCAGCGTCAACTTAAGAGATGTTGATGAATATAATCGTCGTTACAGTGCCGGAACTGAAATTTATGATGACAATCAGATTTATTCAAATGAATATGCCGTTCAGCAGATGCCGGAGGGTGATAAAACCGTAAATATATATTTTGAAAATGACAATGGATATGTTTACTCTGACAGAATAAGAAGATTTCATAATAAAGATTTTACGCTGCATCTTACACCTGAATACAGCGAGGTAAATATTTATATCGATCAGAACTATTATGGTTATAACGGTTGGTATAATAACTGGGCAAGTCCATATTACTGGGGTCCGGGTTGGGGTTGGAATTATGGTTATTACGATCCTTTCTATTATGGCTCATTCGGTTGGGGATTCGGATGGAATGCAGGATGGGGCGGATACTGGGGTGGCTATTGGGGTCACAGCTGGGGAGGTTACAACCGACCATGTTGGGGATATCACAATCCCGGATGGGGCTGGGGTAATTCTCATCACAGACCAAACTATAATCCTCATTATTCTTCGACATCAAGAAATCCTTATTACGGCAGACCGTCAGGAAATAATAACTACAGACCTGGAAGCCGTGACAATAATTACGTTTCCGGATCCGGAAGCAGAAATCCTTCATCAGGAAGAGATACGCGTCCAAGCACACGTCCTAATGTAAATAGCAATGACAGAAATACTTCGGCTTCTTCTTCAAGACCCGGAGTATCAGGAAACAATATCTCTGTAACTCGCCCCGGAACTTCTTCCGGTACGACATCAAACAGAGTAACTCGTCCGTCATCGGGAAGTTCTTCCGGAGAAGTGTCAACACGTCCTTCTTCAGGCAGCAGTTCAACTACTGTGACAAGACCTTCTACAGGATCATCGAATAATTCGGGGACATCATCCGGAAGAGTGACACGTCCTTCTTCAAATCAGGGAACGTCGACAAATGCCACAACGAACTCAGGCAGCTCTTCCTCTAACCGTGTGAGTAGTTCCTCTTCTAACAGGGGAAGCAGTTCTTCAGGTTCTTCTTCGTCGTCTTCTTCAAGAAGCAATTCAAGAAGCAGTGGTTCCGGCTCATATTCTGCTCCGAGCAGTTCGTATTCTGCACCTTCAGGTTCGGGTGGTTCTTCTTCAAGAGGATCATCTAGTTCATCCGGCTCAAGTAGCGGAAGAGGGGGGCGCAGATAAAGATATATTACCAAAACACGTTTTGAAATGTCTTTAGAGACGCATTTCAAAGCGTGTTTTTGTTTAAAATATGTATGTGTATTTTGCAACATCGGGATAATAACTTTATTTTGTGAGAAAAAGAATTATTATCCGTAAAATATAAAGGATTTGTGTATGAAAAAGATAATTTTAATAAACGGGCTTTTACTTTGCAGTGTTCCGTTTTTCGGTCAGTCTGTGATGGATGCCGTAAACTATACTAAGACAGATATAGTCGGAACTGCAAGATATATGAGTATGGCGGGAGCCTTCGGCGCATTAGGTGGAGATATTACTACTTTGTCACATAATCCTGCCGGAATCGGAGTTTACAGAAGCTCTGAAGTTGTTATAACAGGTTCGATAGGCGGAGTGGAGACCAAAACTTCTACTATTCAGGGTAATGGATATAACGGAATGGGTTATAATAACTCTAAATTTAATATCGATGCCAATACGCTGGGATATGTGGGAACATATAGAACAGGTAATTCTGACGGTCTTGTAAGTTTTAACTTCGGTTTTTCCTTTAACCGTAAAGCGGGAGAAAAACGACGTTATAAAGTGACACAGAACAATATGAAAAACGCGCTGAGTGATTATATAGCTGACCGCGCAAATATATGGGGAGGCAATGCTGCCGATCTTATAACTTCAAGAACTCACGATCCTTATTATGATACTTCTGCTCCGTGGCTGTCTATCCTCGGATACAACGGAAATATTATTTCCAACAACGGAAGCAATTATGAAGGTCTTTATATGAATGAGAATGTAGATTTCGGAGGAGATCTGTTTGTTGACGAATCTAAGTCAATAGATGAATATACATTCAATATAGGAGGTAATATTTCCAATATTGTTTATTGGGGAGTAGGCCTTGGTGTGGTAGATTTAGATTATAAACTGAAAACTTATTATGATGAATACTACTGGCAGGCAGGAAATCCGGGATCTTATAATTCTTATGCAAACTATAAGCTTGATAATTATCTTGATACACATGGTACAGGTCTTAATGTGAAAATGGGGCTTATATTAAGAGCTTCAAACTATCTGCGATTCGGTTTCGCAGTACACACACCGACATGGTATAATATGACAGATGAATTTGGAGCAGTTCTTGAATCTTCAGGTGTTCCGAATCTGGATAATACGGGTACTTATGCCGGAAAACGTGTAAACTCACCAAGTGACTATTATGATTATAAACTACAGACGCCATGGAAATATCAGTTTTCAGCGGCTGCGGTATTAGGGACAGTTGGTATCCTTAGTGCTGAATATGAGCTTTCAGATTATAAGACTATTAAATACAAGGATCCTGAAGGATATGATTATCCTTTCGAAGGTGTAAATAATGATATTTCAAATCAGCTTCGTGATCTTCATTCGTTTAAAGTCGGAGCAGAATTCAGATTGACTCCGGAAGTAAGCCTTCGATTCGGTTTTGCTAATCAGTGGTCTGCTTATGAGAAAAATGTTCTGGATAACGAAGTGGATATGTATCCTGCAGGAACTATTCCAAGTTATGTTCTGGACCGCACAACTCAATATTATACCGGAGGTCTTGGTTACAGAGTAGGAAATGTATTCGCTGATTTAGCTTTCGTCTGGCGTCAGAACAATCAGGATGCATATCTTATGCCTTCTGCTTCTGAAGACGGAACAATGTATGTCAGCTCGTCACCTACAAGACTTAATACAAGCTCTTATAAATTTGTAGTAACATTAGGATATAAATTCTGATAATTTACAAGATTAAACAGAAGTAATAATATAAAAAGTAAGGACACTTTCTTTGAGAAAAGTGTCCTTACTTTTTTTGTATAATATATCAATCTCTTTCATAAAACTCTTCAACAGCTACATTTATAAAACTGTTGAATTTATATGCTTCCTGCATGACCTTAGCAGCCTGCATTATCCAGTCTTCGCGGTTGAAAAAACTGTCATCCACCGGATAATCCAGGAAGAAGTCTTTTAACTTAAGATATTCGGCACCTTTGAAAGTCTTATCATATCCTTTCGGGATTGATTTTAGTTTATCTCCGCGTATCTGACCAAATAACTTCTTGAAGTTTTTATCTTCTGTTATTTCTTCAAAATCTTCATAAAAATCAAATATTTCCTTACGGACCATTTTCAGTAATTTAGGATCCGGATGCCATATTCCGGCTGAAAGACGCACATTTCCGGGCTCAATATGTATGTAATATCCCGGGTATTCTCCTTTCCTGCCTGTCCGCGTAATCCAGGCACTGAAATAAGGTTTATATGGAGTCTTATCGTGAGAGAAACGGATATCTCTGTAAATTCTGAACATGCAGTCTTTTGCTCTTACTCCGTGTAAGGAAGTGTCGAAAAGAGATAATTCTTCTATGAATTGCTGAACGAGAAACTCAAATACAACTCTAACTGAATCATATTCATCTTTATGTTCTTTAAACCATTCCCGGTTATTATGTTTAGCTAATTGCTTAAGATAATTAAATATATCTTTCATTCTTATAATAGCGCTTTTTTCCATAATTTTATGCTCTGTAATATTTCGTATCCATCCTTATCGGCCGCTATATAGCATGTGCATATTGTTATGTCGCTAATTTATAAACATTTGATATTAATATGCAGTTCATGAGGAATAAATTTTTTATGATAACGGAAATAAATAATCAATTCATCACAAATAATTAATAAATAGAAATTTTCAATCAGATTTTGACTATGGAACAAGAAAAAGTGAAAGGCCCGGGACTTCCGGAGAATGCTTTCAGGCCTTTAAAGCCGGGGGAAAAATATGAACCTATCTTACCCGCTAACGAACCCTTTCGAGGTGTTAATTTATGGTCTGTCAGCTGGGGAGTGATAATGGCAATTATATTTTCAGCAGCCGCCGCATATCTCGGCCTTAAAGTAGGACAAGTGTTTGAGGCGGCAATTCCGATCGCTATCATTGCAGTAGGTCTGTCAAATGTAGGTAAAAGAAAGAATTCCCTTGCAGAGAATGTAATGATTCAGTCAATCGGAGCATGTTCCGGCGTTATCGTAGCCGGAGCGATTTTTACACTTCCTGCACTTTATATCCTTCAGTCAAAATATCCGGAACTGACAGTGAGTTTCATGAGTATATTTTTAAGTTCTCTGCTTGGAGGAATATTGGGTATATTATTTCTTATACCTTTCCGTAGATATTTTGTAAGTGATATGCATGGTCAATATCCTTTTCCTGAAGCGACTGCGACTGCTCAGGTACTTGTAAGCGGAGAGGAAGAGGGGAATCAGGCAAAACCACTTATTCTTTCAGGTATAATAGGAGGTCTGTATGATTTTATCATCGCGACTTTCGGGTGGTGGAATGAAACTTTCTCATCAAGAGTTATTCCTATCGGTCAGACAGTGGCTGAAAAAGCTAAAGCTATGTTCAGTATAAATCTTGGAGCCGCTGTTGTAGGTCTTGGATATATCGTAGGACTTAAATATTGCGCTATAATCACATTCGGATCTTTATTTATATGGTGGGTAGTTGATCCTCTGATGAATTTATTCTTTTATGATCAGGTTCTTGCTTTTGGAAATCCGGCCATAACAGAAACAGTAGGCAGTATGTCGGCAGAAGATATATTCCGTAATTACGGTCGTCAGATCGGTATCGGTTCTATAGCAATGGCCGGTCTGATAGGAATCTGGAATTCACGTTCAGTAATAAAAAGTGCCGGTTCACTTGCCGCTAAAGAATTTAAAGTAAAAGATGCTGCAGCTGAACAGACACAGTTGAGAACAGAGAAAGATATCACAATGCGCTTTATAGCCTTTGCGTCAGTCCTTGCTCTTATTGTGATTCTTGGTTTTTTCTGGTTTGGAGTAATCGGAAACCTGTGGCAGGCGTTAATAGCATGGGTAGTTGTAACAGTGATTGCTTTTCTTTTCACTACTGTTGCAGCAACAGCTATTGCTATTGTAGGTTCAAATCCTGTTTCGGGAATGACGCTTATGACGCTTATCCTTGCCTCTGTAATCCTTGTAGCAATCGGGCTTAAAGGTACATCCGGAATGATTGCGGCGCTTGTTATCGGAGGCGTGGTCTGTACGGCATTATCAATGGCCGGCGGGTTTATCACAGACCTGAAAGTAGGATACTGGACCGGAGTAACTCCGAAAGCGCAGGAAACATGGAAATTCCTGGGTACTCTTGTATCTGCAGCAACAGTGGGTGGCGTAATTCTTATCCTGAATAAGACTTACGGATTTACGTCGGGAGCACTGGCTGCTCCGCAGGCAAATGCGATGGCTGCTGTAATAGAGCCTCTTATGTCGGGAGCCGGTGCACCGTGGATACTTTACGGAATAGGAGCACTTATAGCTTTAATATTATTTTTTATAAAGATTCCGCCTCTTGCATTCGCATTAGGTATGTTTATTCCTATTGATCTGAATCTGCCTCTTATAATTGGGGGAGCAATCAACTGGTATGTCGGAAGCAGAAGCAAAGATGAAAAGGTTAATACGGCAAGAGTAGAAAAAGGAAATTTGCTTGCATCAGGTTTTATCGCCGGAGGTGCTTTGATGGGTGTTATAAGCGCAATATTGCGTTTTGTCGGATTTGACTGGGTTAATGAAGAATGGCTTGCTAAAGACGGGTCGCAATGGCTTGGTCTGGGAATGTATGCACTTCTTCTTATATATTTTACAATAAGTACGTTGAAGACAGATAAGAAATAATCTGCAAAGTATAAAATACAGAATCTAAAGAGCTGTTTTGGTATTATTTAAGTTATTTGAATTATACCGGAACAGCTCTGCCTTTTGTTATAATATATGATGAAGAGATAATATCCCGGAAGCCTTAAATAGTTATGCATAAATATACTTATACAGATAGAATCCCCGGATATATATACAGTTGTTGTATTCATAAAATTAATTCAATATTAGCATTTAATTTAAAATCAGGATAGTAATTAATCCTTATGCAAAATAATGTGTCAAGGTTTTAAATAATATACATTACAGGCAGAGCAGGAATCTTTCCGGGAAATGACGTTTGGGCTTTAGCGATAGTTATACTCTTAATTTACATATATCTACACTATTATAAAGAATATAATAAAACTGCTCTGAATTAAGAGTTTATAAAGCTATTCCTGTAAATTAATATTAATGAAGCTTGTGTAATGGAAATTGCATAATTTTTGAAATCAATATATTTAAAGCTATTTTAAATTAGTTTGTTTGTTTTTGAGTAGAGGCGATATTTGTTTTAATTCAAAATACTATACTTTTGTGCATAGAAATTCATCTGAGTTAATGTTGTCGTTTATTACGGAAATGCTTATATAATATTTATAATCATATAGATTAAAAATTATAATTTACCCGGAATAATAATGTTGCGGGTATATGTATAATAATTAGATGTAATATTTAATATTAGATTAGAGGTTTTGCTTTTTAAGCTTTATAATTCAGATAAAGCACATGAAAAAATATTTTGTATAGACTATTAGAGAATTATATTACATATAACATTATTTCAATCAATTGACATTTATGAAAGTTTATTTAAATCAGCAAGAAATTTTTGTTGGAAACAGATGTAGTCTTAGAGATCTGCTTGCGGGCAGCGGAAGTTCTGTTGAAAATTCATCAGTTGCAGTAAATAACTGTATTATACCGAAAGACGAATGGAGTGATAAAATGCTTAAAGATAGCGATAAAATTATCGTCATGTCCGCACAGAGCATACTGTAAAAGGTTATTTATAGACTTGTTAAAGAATTAAGGAGATATCTGTTTTATTACGGATATCTCTTTTTTTATTCTTACCACTATTGTAATTTAGCACTCTAATAAATATAAAAGATGAAGCCTTTTCTTTACAATATAGCATCAGGTTACTATAAGAAATATTCTGATGAAGTAAGTGAATTTACATTTGTTTTTCCAAACAGAAGATCGGGGATATTTTTTCAGCGTTATTTATCCCAGATAGCAGGAAAACCGATTTTTTCTCCCAAGATTTGTACTATATCAGATTTGTTCTCCGGCTATACTGATACAAAGGTTCTGGACAAAACAAAATTACTTTTCATTTTATATGAAGTATTCCGTGAATATAACGAAGAAAGTTTCGATGATTTTATTTATTGGGGCGAGATACTTTTAAATGATTTTGATGATATCGATAAATATCTGGCAGACGCAAAGTCTTTGTTTACCAATATAAAAGATATAAATCAGATAGAGTCAGATTTCGATTTTCTTGATGAAGAGCAAATAAAAGTGATTCAAAGTTTCTGGAAAAATTTCATACCCTCTTTTGAAAGTGAAAAGAAAGAAAGTTTTGCTTTGTACTGGAGTAAACTCTATGATATTTATTCAGGATTAAGAAACAGACTTTCAGAGGAAGGCTTCGCTTACGAAGGGATGATGTTTCGCAGTGTGACAGAGGATTTCAGAAAAGGGAATATAGAAAGAGTAAAAGATAAAAAGATCATTTTTATCGGGTTTAATGCTCTGACAACGGTAGAACGGGAGTTTATGAAAATTCTGCGTGACATGGGCATTGCTGATTTTTACTGGGATTATGAATCTTTATGGTTAAAAGATAAGGACAACAGGGCTTCTTTTTTCAGTCGATCCAATATGAGAGATTTTCCCTCAGAGTTAAATATATCTGATTCCGAAACAGACTGTGAAAGAGATATTAATGTCATCGGTATTCCTTCAGCTATAGGACAGACCAAATACGTGGCGGAGATTCTCAGTGATCTGATAAAGAACAAAGAGGTAAGTGCAAATCGCAATTATCTTGATACGGCAATTGTTCTTTCAGATGAAAATCTGCTGATTCCTACATTATATTCGATCCCAAGAAATTTTGATCCGATAAATGTCACAATGGGTAAGAATATCAGAACTACTCCGATAGCGGGATTAATCGATTATATAAGTGAGCTGCAGCGCCAGGCGAATAAGCATGACAAGGGATTTTATCATCAGACTGTAACTTCTATATTGAATCATAAATATGTTATAAGTTATGATGAAGAGACTGTAAGTGGCATACAGAAGAAAATCATAGATGAAAACCTGGTTTATGTAGATCCGGAAATTCTAAAAGGGAATATTCTTCTGGATGCAATATTCAGAACAGTGAATCAAGTTGGAGGAATAGCAGAATATCTTCTTACGATATTAAGAATAATACAGGAACCAAAAACTTTAAAGCAAGGGGATGAGGATAATGAAATAGTAACATTATCCGAACTTGATATGGAATTTGTTTATCATTATTATCTTACGATAAACCGACTCACAGATATAATGAATCAATATAGAAATGATATTTCAGTCATTTCCTTTTTCCGCCTGTTAAAACAGATGACAGAATCGGTATCTGTGCCGTTCAGCGGAGAACCTTTATCAGGGCTTCAGATAATGGGGGTTCTTGAAACCCGTGTTCTGGATTTTGACAATGTGATACTCGTTGCAGCTAATGAAGGTGTTTTCCCGAAGAAAAGCGTTGCTACATCATTTATTCCGTCTAATCTGCGCAGAGGTTTCAGACTCTCTACAACAGAGCATCAGGATGCGATTTTTGCATATCACTTTTATCACATGATATCAAGAGCCAGGAATGTGTATATCCTGTATGATACACGTACGGGTGGAAGCGGTTCGGGAGAGGTTACACGTTATGTTCATCAATTGAAATATCATTATGGAATTGATATTAATGAATTCAATATCAATTATGATATACGTGTTCCCTCGCCTGTTACGTTAAGGATCGAGAAAAGTGAAAGTGTAATAAAGAAACTTGAAGAATATCTCACTGATGGTACAAGATCTTTTCTTTCCGCCAGTACTATCAATACATACATAAACTGTCCGCTGGCTTTTTATATCAAACATGTTGAAAGAATAGAAGAAAGCAATGCTGTAGTTGATAATATGGAAGCCGATGTCTTCGGTACTATTTTTCATGCCGTAATGGAACATGTTTATGAGATTAAAAAGAATAAAGCAGTTACAGAAGAATGGCTTGAGTCAATAATAAAAGATGACGAAAAAATAAGAAATCTTATAAAAAAAGAATTTGTAAAAGAGTTTTTCAGAAACACTGTTAAGGAAGATCAGGAGCTGACCGGATATAATCTTCTAATCAGAGAGGTTCTTCTGAAATATGTAAAGCAGGTTCTTAGGAATGATCAGAAGAATACTCCTTTTATTTATATCGATTCTGAAAAAAGTTTCAGAATGCGATATTCTTTTGACGATAACCGAAAAGTCAATATAAAGGGAAGTATAGACAGAGTTGATATGAAAGACGGTAATTACAGAATTATTGATTATAAGACAGGGTCAGGGAAACTGGATTTCAGCTCAATGAAACAACTTTTTGATGTTAACGAAAAAGACAGGCCTAAGGCTGTAATGCAGACTTTTTTATATTGCATGATGTTTCACATGATGCAGGAAGTAAAAACGATATCTCCGCATATATTTTATCTTAGGAATTTCTTTTCAGGTTCAATAAATAACACAATATCCGTAAAGCCGTCAAGAGGGGAAGAGAGTGCTCTCCCTGTTGGTGCTGTCACGGATTTTATAGTGCTTGAAAATTATTTTAAAAGATATTTTGATAAATGTATTTCTGAAATTTTTGATTATTCTGTTCCTTTTGAGCAGACATCAAATACTGATAACTGTAAATACTGCGAATTAAAAATAATCTGTAAAAGATAAAAGAAGAAGGATTTCTGATCATCACGATAGAAATCCTTCTTCTTTTGTAATTATTAAATCTAATCTGTCAATATAAAATGTGATCAGTCTTTTTTATCATCTTCTTTTTTGTCTTTTTCGTCAGAATCTTTAATATCAGGATCCGGAGCACACGACATAGGATGTATTCCTTCTTTTTTTACTTCATCTGCAGAAATGTCTTTTGCTTTTATCGTGAATCCTTTTTCAATATCTTTTTCTTTTTTTTCTTCTGTATCATCATCCTTTTTCAGATTTTCGAAATATTCAAGTCTTACGTTATCCTGGAAAATGCCTTTAAGGTATTCCGGACTAAAAATATTTCTGTTTACAGAAGAAAGGCTGTCCATAAGGATATCGATATCTTTTCCATGTGCCTGAAGATTATGACAATTGTTGAATTTTGCACCCTGAAGTTTAATAGCAGCCCATTTTTCTGAAATGAAGTTTATGCCGTCACCGGCAAAGAAGCCTTCTATGACTTCAAGGGCAACAGCGTTCTCACCTTTAGCAGTTACGTTTCCTGCTATAAATGCTTTTTCTATACTGCCTTCGCTATATATACAGTGATTGTCGTTTCCATGAGTAGTTATTTCTCCTGAAACTTTAAGAACACGCAGCGTACCTCCGTACTTAATGCATATACCATCTGCAGCAACTTTCACTATTGAATCTGCAAATTTAACCTGTATCGCATTGCCGAATGTTATAAGATTCTTGGATACAGAAAGCCGGTCAATAAACATATTAAACTGTAAAGCGCTTGCAGCATCTCCATGTGTCAGAACCTGTTCTATCTGAAGATCTTTAAGTTTTCCGCTGAACATATAGAAACCTCTTGCACCCACACCGAATGTTTCAATTGAATGACTTAAAGTAAGTTTGTTTATTTCCCCTGCATTAATAATACCACAACCGTTATCTCCATGAGTTTCGATTCTGTCAGTAACCTCCCATTTAGCTACATTACCCCAGTTATATATTCCCATTTCATTACCGCCGTAACAGGTTATCCTTCCATAGTTGTTGATATTGTGAATCTGAACCTGATATCCTATAGCGACACCTGCACAAACGAGATTTGCAACACCGCGTCCTATTTCCCCTCTGGTATATATGTGGCCGGTACTGATATGTGTTGAGTTTACAGAGCCCTGATGATCGTCAAAACCGCATATAAGTAAGCCTGATCCGGCAATTGGTCTTGTTTCAGAACCACATGAGAAATGAGTGATATCGACATCTATTGAGATATCGTTGGATTCACTTTTATTCCAGATTGTCATTGCACCCTGTACCATATCGACACTGAATTTGTTAGGCCTGTCGGTAAGGTGAAAAGTGGAAGCTTCTTCTACATGCACGAAAGCAGCATCAATTTTTCCTTTTTTTATGTTTGATGATATAATAAAGGATATCTGACCAACTACGGTAATTCTTGTCAATAAATGTATACCTAAAGATTCAACATCGGGATCCTGAAAAACAGCTCTTTTGTCCGGTGTGGTTTCAATACGCAGATTTTTCAGTTCATTACCTTTTGTAAGGCAAAATCCTTCGGCATCTTTACTGAAAGTAATTTTTTTACCGTCGAATTCTCCGCTTATACTCTGAAATGGCTGTAATTTTAGAGAAGGAAGATCAGTGATATCATTTCTGATTATAAGATATCTTGCAGTTTTATCTTTTGTCGCTTCAATTAGCTGGTCTGCTGTTGATATTATTCTGAATATACCGCTCATGATTTTGATAGTTATATATTTCTAATTTTAACATCGTAAGGTCTATATAGTTCGTTTTTTCGGGCTTAAAAGATTTAAGAATATGATGCAGTTATAATAGCTTATAAATAATGTTTTTAATAAACAATGAAGGGATTATTGTCATATTGAAGAAGGTAGTTTGTACATGTTGTAAATAGAGCAAAATTTAGATTATTTATATTCTTTTTGAAGGGAACGGGCTTAATCATTAAGAATTTGATTATATTATCGCCAAATAAATATTTACTTTTGTTTTCCACTTAATAAACCAATATATTCAGTCTTAGTCTAAGAAGAATATTTCAATTGTTTTAAAAGATATTATGCGATATTTTACAGGATTATTATTAATATGTTTTCTTTCCATAAACGGAGTATTTGCTCAGGTGAATACCGATAAAGTATTGATGTTTGGAAGAAACGCACTTTATTTTGAAGATTATATTCTTTCTATACAATATTTTAATGAGGTAATAAAGGTTAAACCTTTTCTTGCAGATCCGTATTTCTACAGGTCTGTAGCGAAAATTAATCTTGACGACTATCAGGGAGCGCTTGATGATGCGACCGAATGTCTTAGAATAAATCCTTTCATGGTAAATGCATATCAGGTAAGAGGTATAGCCAATCAGAATCTGGAGAGATATGAGGCAGCTATAGCTGATTATGAATCTGGTCTGAGATATGCTCCGGAGAATAAAGTCTTTCTTATAAACAGAGCCATAGCCTATGCTCAGAACAAAGATTATAATAGGTCAAAAGATGCATTTGCAATCCTTATAGATGTTCATCCTAATTATTATAATGCATATATAAGCCGCTCAGCCCTTCTTCTGGAAACCGGTGACTCGATAGATGCTTTAAATGATCTGAATAAAGCCATTTTGCTGGATAAATACAGTTCGTATGCATATGCTCAGCGTGCTGTAGTAAAAAGCAGAATGTCGGATTATGCATCAGCCTTGTCGGATATGGATTATGCTATAAGACTTGATCCTGACTACGCTAATTTCTATGTAAACAGAGCTCTTATAAAATATAATCTAGAAGACCTCAGAGGAGCAATGAACGATTATGACAAAGTAATTGATATGGATAAGAGCAATCATTTAGCTTACTATAATCGAGGACTTCTACGTGCATATGTTGGTGACAGAAATAAAGCTATAGAAGATTTCTCTAATGTGATACGTCTTGAACCGGATAATTTCCATGCTTATTATAACAGAGCGTTGCTGAAAGACGAGATCGGTGATTACAGAGGAGCTGTTTCGGATTACACAGAAGTTTTAAATGAATATCCCCGTTTTTTACCGGGTCTGTATGCCAGATCAGAATCTAAAAGAAAGATGAATGACCTTCAGGGTGGTGAGGCGGATTTCAATAAGGCTTATGCACTGGAAAAGGAGCTTATTGCAGAGCGTGACGGAAAAAAGAAAGAAGACAAGAACGACATAAAAAATAAAAATAAGGAAACAAGAAAGGAGTCGGATAAGAATATAGAAAAATTCAACCGTGTGATGGTTGCCGATAATAATAATGAAAAAACTAAATATAACAGTGAAATAAGAGGGCGGGTTCAGGATAGAAACGTTAATGTGGAGCTTGAGGATTCTTATAGGTTGACATATTATGAAAATGATGAAAAGATAAGTAAGAATATTTATTTTTCATCGGTTCTTAATGATTTTAATAAAGCTAATGTTCTTGCCAAACAACTTAAAGTCGTAAATAATGAAGTGTCTCTTGATGAGGACAGAATAAATATACATTTTAATTCTATCAATTATTATTCAAAGGCAATAGAGTCATCTCAAAATAATGCACTTGCTTATTTTGGAAGAAGTCTGGATTTCCTCCTTGTTCAGGATTTCCAGGGAGCAATAGAAGATCTGAATAAAGTGATTCTACTTCAGGGCGATTTTTCTTTAGCTTATTTTAATCGCGCAGTAGTGAGATTAAAACAGATAGAGATAGATGGTATCAATAATAATGATATCGGACTTGATGATATGTCGGTAAAGATTAATATTGTCAATACCAATAATGTGATTGCAAGCAGAAGCAATAATAACCATAAGAAGAAAACAGATTCCTTTAATGATAAGAAAAGGATTGAGTTTGAGATGGTCATGAGGGATTATGATAAAGCTATCGATCTTGACCCATCTTTTGTTTATGCATATTATAACAGAGCTAATTTAAGTTGTATTCAGAGATATTATGATCAGGCTCTTGCCGACTATGATAAGGCTATAGAGCTTAATCCTGAATTTGCTGAAGCTCTTTTCAACAGGGGGCTGGTCTATATTTACAAAGGCGAAACAGATAAAGGTGTAGCAGATTTAAGTAAGGCGGGAGAATTGGGAATAATTAAAGCTTATAATATTATTAAAAGATTAGGACAGTAATATTCGTTAAAAGCAATATGAATATTTTGAGTCCTTAGTTTAAAGAAAACAGAGTATAATGAAACAACATTAAATAAATAAATTATTAAAACAATTATCCTGATACAATATTATATCAATATGATATTGATTGGATAATTGTTTTGATTTTATGCAAATCTCAAAAAAAGTTTACAATTAATTATAATTATATATCTTTGTCGCCTATGGGACGAATTTTATCTCTCGATTATGGACGTAAGAGGACAGGTGTAGCCGTAACGGATCCTTTGAAAATTATTGCTACGGGATTGACGACAGTCAGAACACACGATCTTCTTAAGTTTATTGAAGATTATACAGGCAGAGAGTCTGTTGAATTGATTGTTATCGGTTTACCAAAACAGACTAATAATGAACTTTCAGAAAATGAGCGATATATTTCGCAGTTTATTAATACTCTGACAAAGAAAATGCCGCATCTGAAGATCGAACGTTACGATGAAAGATTTACATCTGTAATGGCTCATCAGGCAATGATAGCGGGGGGACTGAAAAAAAAAGACAGACAGAATAAAGAACTTGTTGATGAAATCAGCGCAACTATAATCCTTCAGGGTTATTTAGAGAGTAAGAAATAGAAAATCAGATATGATATTACCGGTATATTTATATGGACAGCCTGTATTAAGAAAACAGGCTCAGGAACTGGATAGCAATTATCCGGAGTTGGATACTTTAATTAAAAATATGTTTGAAACGATGTACGCTTCTGACGGGGTTGGTCTTGCAGCGCCTCAGATAGGATTGTCAATCAAACTTATAGTCATAGACGGAAGTCCTATGGGTGAGGATTTTCCGGAATGTAAGGACTTTAAAAAGATTCTTATTAATCCGGAGATAACAGAATTTGGAGGAGAAAAGAGTTCAACAGAAGAGGGATGTCTTAGTCTTCCGGGAATACATGAATCGGTACAGCGTCCATCGCAGATAAAAATAAAATATCTGGATGAGAAGATGGAGCCTCAGGAAGAGGTGTTAACGGGCTTCGCTGCAAGAATTGTGCAACACGAATATGATCATCTTGAAGGAAAGATGTTTATAGATCATATTTCGCCAATCAGAAAACAGCTTATAAAGTCTAAACTAAATAATATAATTAAGGGGAAAGTAAGATGTTCTTACAGAACTAAATTACTTTCAAAGTAATTCCCTTTGTTTTATTGATGTAAAATCTTAAATCAAAAACTACAAAAAAATGAGTTCAATCACAAGTAAGATTCTTGATTTGAATGAAAAAATCGAGCAACTCCATAAAGGTGGTGGAGAGGCTGCGATTTCAAAACAAGAAGCATCAGGTAAATTAACTGCAAGAAACCGTATTCTTGCACTATTAGATGAAAATTCTTTTCATGAATATGATCTTTTCGTTCAGCATGACAGCCATGATTTCGGAATGGAAAAGAAAAAACTTCCGGGTGACGGAGTTATCACCGGTACAGGTACAATTTCAGGTCAGCCTGTCTGTATTTATGCACAGGACTTTACTGTAGCAGGAGGATCTTTGGGTCTTGCTCACGCACGTAAAATTACCAAGATTATGGATCATGCTCTTAAATTGAGAATGCCTATAATCGGTATTAATGACTCAGGAGGTGCGCGTATTCAGGAAGGAGTAGGAGCTTTGGCCGGTTACGGTGAAATATTTTACCGAAATACTATCGCTTCGGGGGTTATTCCTCAGATTTCAGTAATACTTGGGCCATGTGCCGGAGGTGCAGTATACTCTCCTGCTTTAACAGATTTCGTTTTTGTAGTTGATCAGATTTCTAAGATGTTTATCACAGGTCCTAACGTTATCAAAACAGTATTGGGAGAGGAGATTTCTCAGGAGGATCTTGGAGGTGCAAAAGTACAGGCACAGACAACAGGTAATGCCCATTTCTTTGCAAAAAGCGAATTCGAGTGTTTTCAGCAGATTAAGAATCTGATTTCTCTTATTCCTGCAAGTAATACTGAAAAAGCTAAGGATATACCGTCTTCAGAACCAAAACAGCAGACTCCTCTTGAATCTATAATTCCTTCTGACCCTCATCAGCCTTATGATGTAAGAGAAATAATACGTTCCATTGCTGATAATTCTGACTTCTTTGAAGTTCAGGAAATGTGGGCTGCCAATATCGTTATCGGCTTTGGTAGAATGGGTGGAAAAACTGTGGGGTTTGTTGCAAATCAGCCAATGGTCCTTGCCGGTGTACTTGATATAGATTCAGCATGTAAAGCAGCAAGATTTATAAGATATTGTGATTCGTTCAATATTCCTATTGTAACACTTGAGGATATGCCTGGTTATCTTCCGGGAGTGGATCAGGAGCATGCGGGTGTAATTCGTCACGGGGCGAAAATGCTTTATGCATATTCTGAAGCTACAGTTCCTAAGATTACGGTTATTCTTCGTAAAGCTTATGGTGGTGGTTATATAGCTATGAATTCACGTCATCTTGGCGCAGATTTCGTATTTGCGTGGCCAACTGCCGAAATTGCTGTAATGGGACCTGAAGGTGCTGCTAATATTATCTTCGCAAAAGAAATCAAGGAAGCAGAAGATCCTCAGGCGATGAGAGAACAGAAGGTGCAGGAATATATCGATAAATTCGCTAATCCTTATGTCGCAGCTTCTAAAGGATTTATTGATACTGTTATTAATCCGGGGGAAACGAGATCGTATATCCTTCATGCTTTAGCTTTATCAGATAATAAAGAAGAAATGCGTCCGGCTAAAAAACACGGATTGCCTCCTTTCTAAAATTTAATAAGTTTAAAGCAATGGAAAATACAGAAGAAAAAGAATTGGTT
This sequence comes from uncultured Bacteroidales bacterium, assembly GCA_947074105.1. Classification (GTDB taxonomy): domain Bacteria; phylum Bacteroidota; class Bacteroidia; order Bacteroidales; family JAUNSR01; genus JAUNSR01. The sequence continues at coordinate 31,330 of CAMTON010000009.1, read as the reverse complement.
CCGTTTGTAATTCTTGCAAGATATTACAATACGACTCTGACTGATAAATTCAAGCATCGTAAGTTTTGGGTTAACCCTGTTAAAGGAGAGGTTAAATCTTTTTTGCCGGGAACTGTTGACAAGATTTTTGTTATTGAAGGTCAGGAAGTGAAAAAAGGCGATGTACTTTTGATTCATGAAGCTATGAAGATGAAAAACAGAATTTTATCTCCTGTAGATGGTGTCGTTAAGAAAATTGATGTTGCTGAAGGTGATAAGATCAAGAAAGATACTTTGATGGTTTATATAGAACCAAACAAGTAATCTTTATATGATATAATAAAAAGTCTGCTATAACTGATGTTATGGCAGACTTTTTTCGTTTACAAGTGATTGTCAGATATAAATCTCCATATTTCCCGGGAATTCGATGATTAATCTGAGATATTCCGGTAATGGCTTCGGTTTTTAAGAGAATCTTAGAGTTTACATAGTTTGTTTTATCTTTTTGACAGAGACGTAACGGTGCGGAGAACAGATGATAAAAGAATTTTTCATAATTAAAGAACTACGTAATATTCTATTATGTTTTTCTGATAAAATCCATAAGTAATAACTATATCAACAACAATATTATGGAAGAAAAGAAATTGCCGCCAATTGAGAAAATAGCTGAAGCATACAGTGTAATTGCCGATAAAAGAATAAAGCAGACTGACATGGATGTCTTTATGGTTTCTTCTTCAAATGGTGAAAAAGAATATAAAGTTACCGTTAAAGGCAATTATTACAGATCTAATGATAGTGCTACAAAATTTGCAAGATATCCGGGTTATCCGGTTCTGGCAGTTCTTATGGTTCAGCACCTTATTCCTGTTCCTGAAAATCTGTTACCTTATCTGGAGAAAATAAACTGGAACGAGATTAACAAAAAATATAAAAGAGACTATGCAAAGGCTCTTGACGCGGCTCTGGCGGAAAAAGGGATTTCTGAAGATACTATTAATGCGATAAAAGGAGCTATGAAGAATACATACAATAAATTTATAGAACTAGGGATAAAAGTTTAGAATAAAAATGTGAGAGAAGGAGTATGTTCATAAATATTATTAGTCTGTTTTATGTGTTATTTTCTAAATTGAAAACTAAAACAAACTTTTTTATTTCCCTGTTGTTTAATTATAGTAAACAGAAACTTCTTTTGTTCAATTGTTGATATAAAAGATATACTTAAAGCCTTATATGAACGAAAGAATTGATTTCATATTGATAAGAATGTTTAATAATAAATTTATTTATTACAATGAAAAAACTGGCTTTTGTTATATTAGTGGCATTTAGTTTTCTGTATGCCTGTTCCGGAAAAAAGAAAGACGCAAATGAAAATGCTCAAACCCCGGCTAATGCGGATACTATTGTGATTGATTACGGTACAGTTAATGTAGATTCGATATCTCCTGACTCCGCTCAGGTTTCAGTAACTGATACATCAGAAGTAATAATCGCCACACCTGAGAATCAAACCAATGGTTCGAAAAAAAAAAATAAATAAATCCGAATATTCCACTAAGACTCCTAAGTCTAACGGTGAGACAATTTCCGAACGTGGAGTTTCAGAGGATTAATTAAAAAAACTTTCATATTATTGATTTTGTATAATGCCATAAATGGTTAAAAGAGATTGTTTCAAATTAAAGAAACAATCTCTTTTTGTTTGGGAGTTTTTCGTCGAAATTATATAGTTTCTTTGATAATCAGGATAGAACTGACGTTGAAATGTCAGGCTGATAAATTAATATAAATGTAATTTTTGACATAAGGGGTATAAATTTATAAGACAATATTATCGTTATAAATTACTGACTTTGTGAATTGTTGTCGGGCTGTGACTGTCCTGACGGATTTTTGCTGAAGCGGTATTGAAAGATATTTGTAATATAAGCTGTAAGAATAGGAAACATACTCATACCCAGAACAGCAAGAATTACTGCCAGAATACGACCTTCTGTTGTCGTAGGTTCTATTGCGCAACCTACAGTAGTTACGTCCATACAGGCCCACCATATCGAGTCTCCAAAGTTCTTCACTCCGGGGTTAAGATCTTTTTCAATAGCGTAAAATGCAAGACTTCCAAAATAGGCAGTGGCAAGAAGAATAATCGTATAAGAGAAAAGAAGATTAGTCATCGTGCTTTTTGTAAACCATGTTATCATTATGACAAGTCCGTAACCGGCGCGAATAAGCAATATTGATTTCAATATGATTCTGTAGAATGCGGATATATCTATATGAAGCCATTCAATTATATTCAGGTAGGGTATTGAAACAAGAAGGAAAAGACAGTGGTAAAAAATATATTTTCTTCTGTCTTTGCTCAGATATAAAAGATAAAAAAAATCAATCAAAAAAATTATGCATATAATTAGCTGAATAGCAGAATATAGTTTTTTGGGAGTACCTAGTTCTCCCTGAAGAATTTCAATAGAAAGAAGAGCGAAAATCCCAATACTGCAAATCAAAACTATTATATTAAGAATCTTAGCAATTAATTTTTTTTGATATTCTGATTTTGTAACAGGAGTAATCATTTATAGATATTTTATTAATAAACGTGAGATATTACTCTTTTGTTTTTGATATGATTTTAAAAAGAAAAACTAATACTAAATATAATTTACAATTGTAGACTGACTTTGTGCAATTGTAAACAGGATTAGTAAATTTGAATTTTAACTGATAAGATTCATTTAATTGATTGCTATAAAGATTCTTCTTAAAAATGTGATATATAATATTTAAATTTGCACTATGGCAAAAAAGAAAATTGAAGTTACAATGAAAAGCTGGGGGATATATACTCAGTGGGACAGAAATACCAAAGTCCTTCCTAAGATTAAAAAATTCTCAGATACTATTCCTTGTGAACTGGATATAGAATTCGGATATATTCTTCATATAAAAGGAGCAAAAGGAAAGGTGATAGATTTTATAATTAAGCATCCTGATTTTCCTGATAAGAATGGTGAAACAGCACCGGATTTTGTGGGTTCGTATTTTATTAATTCAAATGATTATTCTTTTTTTCTGGGAGATACTATATGGAATCCGGTTAATGACAAAGTTGGTTTATGGACTTTAATTTCTTATATGGATGATAAAGAGATTGCCAGAAAAACATTTAAAGTTGTCATTTAACGGATTATAATCTTTATAATTAATATTTTTCTCATTTAAAATGTTATATTCATAATTATAAATAAACAGTAATATTATGGACAAAAAATATCTGATAGGCATTATTCTGACTATAATTCTTTCCGGTTGTTCGGGAGTCTCATATATTCAGTTAGGAGTGGAGAATCTACCTGTGGAACCATTTCCTATACTATACACGGATCTTATTCTTGTAAATAATTCACATGAGCAAAAGGCAGATAGTTCGATATTTACATTTAATGATACTATACTGACTACGATTCCCTATGAAAGGGAAGATATAAATGAAAAATATCTTAATATTCTTGCTGAGAAGATTCAGAACAGCAATTATATGAACGATGTTTCTATTTATAATATACCGCAAAAAGGAGATAATGATTCTCCTAGAAAACTTCTTTCTTCATCTCAGCTGGATACTATACATCATGAATCCGGAGCAGAATGGATTCTTTCGTTAGATCGTCTTCAGCATATGTCTATAATCACAAAAACATATAATTCTTTTCCGTTTGCAGTTCATCAGATGATTATAAAAGCGGATTTAAGTTTATATAATTATCCGAATAACCAACCTGTCTGGAAAACAACAAAGACAGATACGCTTAAATGGGAAAAATATATGAATTATAAGAATGTCGAGGCTTATAAATTTCTGCCTGATTTTAATGATTGTATATATGATGCAGCTTATATAAATGCAGAGAATAATGTTTTGAAATGGCTTCCTTATATAACACAGGAAGAAAGAGCATTTATTCGTAACAGTGATCCTTCTCTTCGGGAAGCTCTTGACCTTTATATAAAAGGAGATAAAATAGGCTGTGATATAATGCTTGACTATGCTTTTAATAATACCAAAAGCAATAAGGTAAAACAGATTGCATGTTATAACAGAGCTTTACTGGCAGAAGAACGTGGTGATCTGGAAGGAGCAATTGATATGATTCAAAAATGTATAAATACAGATACAACGAGAGAGAGTATCTCTGTTGTTTATTTTGAAGATTATCTTAAGATATTGAAAAGCAGAAAAGAAAAAAGTCTTTTATAAGAAATGGATAATATCAGAATTAACGGGGAATTATATACAAAAGAATATATCAGGAAAATAAATATTTCAGAAACAGTTTCCTTTACACCGATAGTTGTATCTGTAATAGAATTTCTGAAAATATGGTGGGATGATTCATTATATGTAAAAGTAAACACTTCAGGTTCTACAGGAGAACCAAAAACAATAGAACTTCCTAAAAGCAGTATGCTTGCCTCGGCTGAAGCAACACTTAAATTCTTCGGATTAAAGCAGAATGCAAATATATTGCTTGTGATGTCTCCTCAATATATTGCGGGTAAAATGATGATTATCCGTGCTATTGCCGGAAATCTGAATCTTTGTGCGGAAGAACCTGTTTCAGATATTACGCCATATCTGAATAAGGAATATGATTTTTGTGCATTAGTTCCGTATCAGGCATTAACAACAATAAAAAGGTCAGGAAAACAGTATTTTAATAATATAAAAACTCTTATTATAGGTGGCGGCAAGGTGGATTCTGAGCTGGAAAGTCTTCTTCTTGAAACTTCAGTAGAATGTTATTCTACTTATGGAATGACTGAAACAGCATCTCATGTGGCTTTAAAGAAAATATCAGCAGAATTTACAGCTTTCCAAGCTCTGCCCGGTATAATATTTGATACAGATGAAAGAGAATGCCTGATTATAAAGAACGAATATCTTCCTGAAAAAGAAATAATAACTAATGATGTTGTGAAACTTAATGATAGTACAACGTTTATATGGAAGGGAAGATTCGATAATGTCATTAACAGTGGAGGAGTAAAACTGTATCCTGAAACAATAGAGGATAAAATCAAAGATCTTATTAATATTCCTTTTTTCATAACAAAATTCGATCATGAGCTGTTAGGTGAAGCTGTAGCTCTTGTCCTTGAATGTGATAAACCTGAAATTAATGAGGAAAGTAGAATTCTTTCAGAAATAGAATCTGTAGTAAATAAATACGAAAAGCCCCGTAAAATAGTGTATAAGTCTTGCTTTGAGCTGACTCCTACAGGCAAAATCAGACGTCAGATCTGATAGTTTCGTATTTTTTACTAAATTTGCCCGATAATAAATAATATAAAATGCATTTATATCCGAATAAATGATGTTTTACTTTGTTTTTATAAAAGATAAATTACGTGACAACATATTTTGAATAATAAAAAAGATAATTATATATGAAATTTCAAGTATCCAGCGCTGTGATCCTATCACATCTTCAGGCTATAAGCAGAGTAATAAACTCTAAAAATACAATGGCTATCCTTGATAACTTTTTGTTTAAGTTAGAAGATAATTCACTTACACTGACTGCTTCTGACGGTGATACGACAATGGTTACTAAGCTTGAATTATTGTCATCGGAAGGAACCGGGCTTTTTGCTGTTCCGGCTAAAACATTGCTTGATCCTTTGAAAGAACTGCCTGATCAGCCGCTAAGTTTTGAAATAAACGATGAGAACCTTGAGGTTTCAATATTCTTTCAGAACGGAAAATATAACTTTATCGGTATTGATGGTGCTGAATATCCTCAGAAAAAACCGATGAGCGATACTTCAGAAAGCTTCAAAATCAGTTCTGCATCTCTTCTTAACGGTATTACAAGAACAGTTTTCGCAACAGCAGATGATGAACTTCGTCCTGTGATGAACGGTATTTATATTGATATTTTCCCGGAAGAAGTTGTCTTTGTTGCTTCTGACTCTCATAAACTTGTGCGTCTTAAAAATGAATCTATTAAAACCGGATTCAAGGCAGCATTTATTTTACCTAAGAAACCGGCCAATCTTCTTAAAAATATTCTTGGTAAAGATTCCGGTGAAGTCGAAATAACTTTTGATAACAGTAATGCAAAATTCATTTTCTCTGATTATGAAGTTACTTGTCGTCTTATTGAAGGTCGTTTCCCTAATTACGGTTCTGTAATTCCTCAGAATCATCCTTTTAAACTTATTGTTGACAGAATTCTTCTGATGAACGTTTTACGTCGTGTATCTGTATTTGCGAATCCGGCGAGTTCACTTGTTAAACTTCAGCTATCAGAAAATAAAATGATCGTATCTGCTCAGGATATTGACTTTTCAACTGCTGCTGTAGAGTCTCTTGAAATAAATTATAACGGGGATCCTATGAATATTGGTTTCAAAGCGACTTTCCTTATTGAAATACTTAACTATATCAGTTCTTCTGAAATTGTTATCGAACTGGCAGACGGCTCTCGTCCTGGTCTTATCCTTCCTGTTGAAAATTCAGAGAATGAAGATCTGTTGATGCTTCTTATGCCGATGATGCTTACTGATTAATTTTAGAAACTATTATTTTATATTCTATTGATGCCGGAAAAATATTTCATTTTATTTACGTGATATATTTCCGGCATCTTATATTTTAAACATATTATGGAACTTAAATTAAGAAACCCGCTTGTATTTTTTGATTTGGAAACAACGGGTATCAATATAATAAGCGACAGAATTGTCGAGATTTCTTATCTTAAGATTTATCCAAACGGTAAAGAGATCGCAACTACTTATCTTGTAAATCCCGGAAGGCCTATTCCTCCTGAATCAACGGCAATTCATAAAATCACAGATGAAATGGTCGCTGATAAACCAACTTTTAAAGAGCTTGCAAAGATTATAGCAAAAGATATTGAAGGTTGTGATATTGCAGGTTACAACTCAAATCGCTTTGATGTTCCATTATTGATGGAAGAGATTCTTCGTGCCGGAGTTGATATTGATCTGAGCAACCGCAAATTTGTAGACGTACAGACTATATTTCATAAAAAAGAACAACGCACATTATCTGCTGCTTATAAGTTTTATTGTGATAAGGATCTTGAAGGAGCACATAGTGCAGAAGCTGATACCAGAGCTACCTATGAAGTTCTTAAAGGACAGCTTGATAAATATAATGATCTTGAAAACGATATAGAGTTCCTTGCGAATTTTACAACACAGACTAAGAATGTAGATTTTGCAGGTCGCATTGTTTACAATGATAAGGGCGTTGAGGTCTTTAACTTTGGAAAATATAAAGGGCGTCCTGTTGAAGATGTTTTTAATACAGACATAGGTTATTATGGATGGATGATGCAGGGAGATTTCGCTCTCAGCACTAAAAAAGTGCTTACAGAAATAAAACTTCGCGGATTTAATAAGAAAAAATAATACACTAATATCAGTAGAAATATAATAAACAGAGTTTGTGAAATTGTTTGTGCGATTTAAGAACTTCTGTAATATACATTATTAAACGAATAAGAAATTTAAACAGATATCAAAGGAAAATGCTAAAAGGAAAAAATATCATAGTCGGTATTACCGGAAGTATTGCCGCTTATAAGGCCGCATATCTTGTCAGAGGACTTGTGAAAAAGGGATGTGAAGTTCAGGTAATTATGACTCCTGCCGGGAAAGAATTCATTACACCGGTCACTCTTTCTGCTTTAACAGGGAAACCCGTAATCAGTGAATTCTTTACTGCCAACAGCGGTTCCTGGAACAGTCATGTAGATCTTGGTTTATGGGCTGATGCCGTAGTTATAGCACCGGCAACTGCATCTACAATAGGTAAGATGGCAAACGGAATAGCTGATAATATGCTTATAACTACATATCTTTCAGCAAAAGCTCCTGTTTTTGTTGCTCCTGCTATGGATCTTGATATGTTTGCTCATCCTTCTACTAAAATAAATCTTGATCGTCTTCGCTCATATGGGAATCATATTATTGAACCTGCATCGGGAGAACTTGCCAGCCATCTTATAGGGAAAGGACGTATGGAAGAGCCTGAAAGGATTATTGAAGTACTGGAAGAGTTTTTTGATGAAAAAAAAAACTCTGATAAGAACATAAATAACATATCTTATTCAAATCTGTCAGATAATGCATATTCTGAAGAGGTTATTATTACAGATGAGAAAAAGACTCTAGCAGGAAAAAATGTAATGATTACCGCGGGTCCGACATTTGAAAAGATTGATCCGGTTCGTTTTATAGGAAACTATTCTTCCGGAAAAATGGGTTATGCTATTGCGGAAGAAGCTGCGGCAAAAGGAGCAAATGTAACTTTGATTTCAGGTCCGGTGAATTTAAATACAGTTAATTCATCAATAAAAAGAATAGATGTTGAATCTGCTGTTCAGATGCATCAGGCTGCTCTAGATAAATATAAGGATCAGGATATAATTATTCTTTGTGCGGCAGTTGCGGATTATCGTCCTGAATCTGTTGCTGAGTTTAAAATGAAACGAAAGGAAGGAGAGGAGATAGCTATAAGTCTTGTCCCTAATCCGGATATTGCAGCTGATTTAGGCACTAAGATAAGTGCTGACCAAATCCTGGTCGGTTTTGCTCTTGAAACAAATGATGAGGAAAACAATGCTCTTTTAAAGATTAAAAAGAAAAATCTTGATTTTATAGTTCTTAATTCTCTGAATGATGCCGGAGCAGGATTCAAGACGGATACCAATAAAATCACTATTATTGATAAAAAAGGTAATAAATATCCTTTCTCTTTAAAATCAAAACAGGAGGTTGCAAGAGATATTATCGAAATGATTTCCTATAAACATTAAAATCGAAATAAGGAATACCATCATATAAGGAAGAACTATACAGTTCTTCCTTATTTTTTTACGGATAGTAGAGATAATCAGTATATTGATATAATTATTTTAAGCAAATAATTATATCCTATTATATTTCAAAAATAATCTTAACATATTTTTATTTAATCGAAAAATTCTTTAACCTCCTTATCTACAATAACAATCATTAATATTACGTTATATACTGAAGGCCATATTATATTTTCGAGTATAAAAAACGTTTATATGGAATCATAATGATCGATTCCGGCTTTTGCCAATTAAAAAATATAAATGCCAAAAAACATTAACTTGTATATTTAAACATAAATAAAGTAATAAACTTTCTTTGTAGCTTTATGATTGAAAATCAACTGTTGATTATAATGACCGTATTAAAAAAGAAATTTCTGCTCAAATCATTAATAAGAATGATAGGTTTATCTCTATGTCTTCTTCCTGTTACAAATATGTTTTCTCAGGAATTGAATGCTACGGTTAAGATAAATGCCAATCAGATCGAGGGTACATATAAGCAGATGTTTACAACTCTGGAAAGCGAGCTAACCGAATTTATAAATAACAATAAATGGTCGGAAGCTAAATTTTCCAATGTGGAAAAGATTGATTGTAGCTTCCTGTTCACAATAAAAAGTGTGACATCTCAGGATTCATATGCAGGAGAACTTACCGTTCAGGCAAGGCGCCCTGTATATAATTCCGCATATACTACTTCTACATTCAACTTCCGTGATACGGATATAACATTCTCTTATCAGGAGAATGAACCTATAGTTTACAATCAGCAAACAGTGGAAAGTAATCTTGTTGCCATAGTGACATATTATATCTATATGATTCTCGGTGTTGATTTCGATACATTTTCTCCCGGCGGAGGAACAGGTTATTTCCGACAGGCTGAGAATATTGTAAATCTCTGCCAGGGAATAGGCGAGACCGGATGGCGAGCATTCGATAATCCCAGAAATCGTCACGGACTTGTATATTCAATGCTTGAGGAAAGTATGCGTCCTTACCGTGAATTATGGTATAACTATCACAGAAAAGGCCTTGATGCAATGTCGCAGGGAGCGGAAAAAGGAAAATCAGTAATAACGGAATGTATAAGTAATATAACAACGATTCATGATGTTAATTCACGTTCGCCGCTGCTTACGGTGTTTATTGATTCTAAACTTGATGAGATAATAAATGTTTATTCATTATCTTCGGCCTCTGAAAAAGAAAATATACATAAGACATTGTCTAATATCTATCCATCGTATACAAAACGACTGGATGAGATAAAAAAAGTTCAGAAATAATATGATAAAGTCATTAAGCATTAAAAATTACGCTTTAATTGATTCTCTTAATATCCGTTTCGATAAAGGATTTACGGTTCTTACCGGTGAAACCGGAGCCGGGAAATCTATTATTCTCGGAGCACTTTCTCTTATTCTCGGTGCCCGCGCAGATGCGAAAACCGTAAAAGAAGGGGAGACGAAATGTGTTATCGAGGGTGAATTCGACCTTTCTTATTATGATCTTGAAGATTATTTCAAAGAAAATGATCTTGATTACGATAATGCACACTGCATTATACGCCGGGAACTTTTCTCTACCGGTAAATCAAGAGCATTCATCAATGATTCTCCCGTTCCTCTTCAGCAGCTTAAAGCTCTGATGGGAAATCTTATCGATATCCATTCTCAACATCATAATCTCCTTCTTGGAGATACCGTTTTTCAGCTTCGTGTAATTGATGCAATTGCAGGAAACAATAATCTTATTTCAGATTACAAAAAACAATATAAGGAATATAAGAAAACCGAGACTGAGCTGAAACAGATGAAAGAGGCTCTTGATAAATCTCTTGAAGAAGCAGATTATCTACGTTTTCAGTTCGAGCAATTGGAAGAGGCAAATCTTACAGAAGGAGAGCAGGTGCAGATGGAAGAGGAGATTCGTATCCTTTCAAATGCCGAAGATATCAAACAGTCGCTTTATGCCATTCTTTCAATTCTTGATAATAGCGACGGAGGAGTCATATCTCTTCTTAAAGATGCTTCCGGTCGTGCATCTTCGCTTAAGAAAATTTTCTCAAGAGCTGAAGATATCGCTGAGCGACTTGATTCCGATTATATCGATCTAAAAGACCTTGTCAACGAAATAGAAGATGCTCAGGACTCAATAGAGTTTAATCCGGAAAGAATGGATATTATCCGTGAACGACTTGATCTTCTTTATAATCTACAGCAGAAACACCGTGTTTCATCTGTTGATGAACTTATTGAAATCAGAGAAACTTTAAGAAAGAAAATCAGCAGTATTGACAATTCTGATGAAAATATAGCGAAACAGGAAAAGCTTCTAAAAGATAAAGAAGAGAAGACTCTTAAAGTCGGTAAAAAGCTTTCTGCTAAAAGAACAGAGGTTTCTAAGCGCTTCGCCTCCGATCTTATGAAGACGATACAGCCGCTTGGAATGCCGAATGCAAGATTTGAAGTTGAACTGACAGAAAAGAAGACATTCGATGAAAACGGACTTGACAACATTTCATATCTTTTCTCTGCAAACAAAAAGAACTCCCTTATGCCTGTAGTTGATGTAGCATCAGGCGGTGAGATATCGCGTCTTATGCTTGTCATAAAATCTCTTATTGCAAGCAATGCTTCACTTCCGACAATCATTTTTGATGAGGTTGATACCGGAGTATCAGGCGAGATAGCCGATAAGATGGGAGACATAATGAAACGTATGTCCGGTTTTATGCAGGTTGTCACTATATCTCATCTGCCTCAGGTAGCCGCTAAAGGAGACAATCATTTCAAAGTATATAAAACGGACAATGAACATGGCACTTCAACCCATATCGTCCAGCTGTCTCCTGATGAACGCGTTGATGAAGTTGCAAGAATGCTTTCAGGTGCAGTATTGACGGAGCAGGCAAAGGAAAATGCACGAGTGCTTATAGCACAGAATAAAAAACATTAAGAATAAATTTTCATATAAACCATATAATGAATAAAAGCGAAACAATATTTGGAATAAGAGCCGTGATTGAAGCGATTCAGGCCGGCAAACAGGTAGATAAAGTACTTGTAAAAATAGGTCTTGAAGGCGAGCTTGCGAAAGAACTCTTCATGGCAATCAAAGAAGCGGGAATCCCGGTTCAGCGCGTACCGCTTGAAAAGATCAACCGTGTGACAAGAAAAAATCATCAGGGTGTTATCGCCTATCTTTCTGCCGTAACATATCAGAAACTTGAAGATCTTGTCCCTGTTTTCTACGAAGACGGTCGTCTTCCGTGTATCGTAGTTCTTGACGGACTTACAGATGTACGTAACTTCGGAGCTATTGCCCGTACATGCGAATGTGCCGGTGTAGATGCTATTGTTATTCCTGAAAAAGGAAGTGTATCTGTAAATGCTGATGCTGTTAAGACTTCTGCGGGAGCACTTCATCATATCCCGGTATGTCGTGAGAAAAGTGTAAATTCAGCACTTCGTTTTCTTAAGGATTCCGGCTATAAACTTGTAGCGGCAACAGAGAAGACTGAAAAGAATTATACTAAGACAAACGACTATCTAGATCCTGTGGCAATCGTAATGGGTTCAGAAGATACCGGAATAAGCAATGAAAACCTGAGAATATGTGATTCTCTTGTTTCTATACCTATGTTCGGAGAGATTGGCTCTCTTAACGTTTCAGTTGCTGCCGGAGTATTGATATACGAGTGTGTGCGCCAGCGCCTGAATGCCTGTGAATAATTCTCTGTAAAAGAATTTAATCATATATTATGCCCGTAAAATGATAATTACAATATCATTTTACGGGCATTTATTTTATATTTGCCGAACGTTAAAATTAAAAAGATTATGAAAAAAGTTATTTGTTCTCCAAATGCTCCGGCTGCTATCGGCCCTTACAGTCAGGCAATCGAAGCCAATGGTATGATTTTTGTTTCCGGTCAGCTTCCGATAGATCCTGCTACAGGCGCTTTCCCTGATGGCGGAATCAAAGAGCAGACAAAACAGTCGTTTGAAAACATCAGAAATATTCTTGCAGAAGTTAATCTTACAACTGCTGCTATCGTAAAAACAACGGTTTTCCTTGCCGATATGTCTTTGTTTGCAGATATGAATGAAATCTACAGTTCTTATTTTGAAGGAGATTTTCCTGCACGTTCAGCGTTTGCCGTTAAAGAACTTCCGAAAGGAGCACTTGTAGAGATTGAGTGTATTGCAGTGAAATAAAAATATCAAATAAAAAATCAGGTTACATCGTAACCTGATTTACTATAGTATTATTCATATAAAGTTTAAGATTTTCGACTGCCATATTCAGTAGTCTTCCTCTTGCTTCAAATGTAGCCCACGCTATATGAGGCGTTATATAACAGTTTTTTGCTTTAATAAGAGGATTGTCAGACTTCGGAGGCTCTGTAACCAATACATCAAGACCTGCCGCGGCTATTCTTCCTTCATTAAGAGCCTGCGCAAGATCCTCTTCATTTATAAGACCGCCACGTCCGGTATTTATTATCACCACACTATTCTTCATTTTGTCAATGCTGAACCTGTTTATAAGATTATGGGTAGTGGGATTTAACGGACAATGCAATGACAGATAGTCGCTTGTGGTATAAAGTTCGTCAAGACTTACCGCTTCAACACCTTCGGGAAGATCTCTTTTTCTGGAAGTAAATGCTTTAATCTTCATTCCGAAGGCAAGACCGATTTTAGCCGTAGCCATACCTGTATTACCAAGCCCAATTATACCAAGTGTATAACCGGCAAGTTCATGCTGCGGTGTCCGCCAAAAACAGAAATCTTTGCTTTTCGACCATTCTCCCTGTTTTACAAGCTGAGAATGTAAAGCAACCTGATTTGAAATGTTGAGAATATGGGCGAAAACCATCTGTGCAACCGACATTGTCGCATAGGCCGGAATGTTGGTCACAACTATCTCTTCTTCATGAGCAGCTTTAAGATCCACTATATTATATCCTGTTGCCAGAACACCTATATATTTAAGTTTTGGAAGCTGTTCTATCTCTTCTCTCGTTATCACAACTTTATTTGTAAGAATAGCTTCGGCATCTTTTGCGCGCTCTATAACCTGTGAAAGTTCTGTTCGGTCATAGATCGTAACATCACCAAGTTCCTTCAGGGGAGCCCAGTCAAGATCTCCCGGATTAAGAGTGTATCCGTCTAGTACTACGATTTTCATATATTATAAATATTAAATATCAGATTCTGTCAATCATCACATATATACAATGTTTAGTCTTTTCATTAACAGGAGTAAGCAGAAGACATCCTTCCCTTAATTTTCCGTTTTCAGTTACATGTGGAAAATTCTTAATCAGATTATCTGTAAACTGCTTCATATCATTCTGTACCGACACAAAGAATTCTCCTGTTCCTGCACAGCAATGTTTATCGTAAAACCGGCGCGCTGCATGTCCCATACTTGTCCTGAGATTAATCTCTACACACGGATGTAATTTATAATCATTATTTTCACGATAAATCATCATATCGATACCGAAAGGACCGGTATAATATTTAATAACATCCGGTATAAGATTAATGATATTGTCTTTTAGAATATTTAATTGTCTTATATCTATATATCTTCCTAAAATTGCAAATATATGTTCGTTTGAAGCAAGCATATTCGACATATAAGCTCCTTTCTCATCAGTCTTGAAAATAGAGTAACCCTCATGAATTATATTGCCTTTATCATCAATGTTGAAAAGCATTGCGAAATCTATCACCCGTTCAAGTCGTTTTTCAACGGTTACAGATCCCATTCGCTTTATAGAGGCAGCTATTCTTTTGTCTCTTTCGGCTTTATCCATCCTTTCGCACCAGTAAAGTCCTTTACCGCTGCTGCTCCACGGAAGTTTAAATAGCGTATGAATATTTGTATCTATATATGCTTCAGCTTCTTTCGTATCAGTAAACACACGAGGAAGTTCAGGAGAAGGATAGGAATATCCGGTTGACTGTTGAATCTTATCCAGCAGAATAACAGACGTCTCTCTGTGTGATAGTCTTCTTATATTGTCCAACTCATCCTTTGAGGGTAGAAGTCCGACGGGAATACCCGATTTCAGGAGTATTTGTTTAAGAAGCGGACTCCAGCCCCAGGGTATTACTTTTGTTATCTTTTCTGCAATTTCGGGTCTTATGATTCTGCCCGGAATATATATGATATCGTCTTCATCTGCCCACGCAAGAGGAAACTTTGCAAGTTCTGCTGCCATAGCCGAAACTGCAGCCGGAAGGCAGAAATTAGGATCTCCGTTTGCAAGAGCGATATCATTCCATGGATTAAAGACTAACAGACGCATAAAAAACTAATTATTATATAAAAATGCGATATAAAGATATATCATCTTTGTTTGTATTACTGATGTAATAACGGTTTTTTATTTTTACGATATTATAAAGAAATATACGATCATCAATGATATCGGAAATAAAGCTTATAATTATGAAATCAGGATATACCCTTTCTGTTTTCGTATTACTGCAGCGATGTTCTATTCTTTCAACAGGAAAGGAAATAACATCCTTAATCTGCCGATTCACATACTATTAATTAATTGTTTGACACAACAAAAAAACAGCCTTTCCTGCATTATTGCGGAAAGGCTGTTGACTTTTATGCTGTTTCGGTTTCGTTTGTTATTTCTGTAGCTGTTTTTTTATAAGAAAGATATTTGTCTACTTTTTCAAAAGCAAGCAGCGTGACTTTGTTTGTGCTGAAATAATACCAGACAATCGGTGAGAAACAAAACATAAAACGTTTTGCGGAATACATCAGTACGTTCTCAATTTTATCCCATTTATAATCTATCTGATAAAGCAATATCATATATGCCGTAAGAGCCATAATTATCATTGACAGAAGGGCCAGATTATCTCCTTTACGAATGATAAACCATATATTGGTAACGATGGTAAGAGCAAAAGCCAGAAATGTCCATCCGAAAAAGCTTGTGTTAAGTAATAGGTCAAGTATATATATTCCTATCTTAAGCATTTTCGTCTTATCATAGAAAAGGCTCGTTATGGCAATCGATTCGGCATGTATACCTGCGCTTTTCTGAAAAATCACCCAGAAAAGAGCAGGTGCAATAGCTAATGCAGAGAAAATAATAAGATTCTTTATTTTTCCGGTTTTTAACGAAGAAATAATAACAATAACCATTGCTGCTCCGACAAAAACTATTCCGTCTGTTCTGGCCCACATATTAGCACCCAGAAGAAGACCACCGATAATCAGATTATTTAAATCTTTCTTTTTAATCCATACCGCTACATATATTATCCCAAGTGATGCATATGCGGCATGTATTACATTTGTCGCTGACATAGAAGAGAATGCTATCATCTCAGGAGTTATGGTAAAGAAGAAAGTTGCTATCGCAGCAAGAGTATCACCCGCTATTCTTCTTGTCACACCATAAAATGAGATTATGAAAAACATAAATATGAGAGCCGGTATGATTTTAGAAGTCTGTGCGCCCAAAATGTATACGTAAGCATAACTTAATTGTACCATAGGCGCATAGGTAATATAGCTTCCCGGTCCGTTAAGTGCAGGCACGTAACTGCCGTCGAATATCGAAAGATTCTTATATGTATGTTCCTTAGCTGTGATAAAACCCATTGTGTCGAAGCCGGCTAGAGAATCTCGGTCAAAAGTTGGGAAATACATACATTTTGTGAAGTTCATATATTCGATGTATATGATAAAAACAACAAATACAAGCCAGATAAAATTAAGTCTTGGGAGAGCAAAATTCTTTAAATCCGGTCTTTTCAGATTTTTTCTGATCTTACAGAAAAAAGAAAGGCTGAAAAGTATTGTCATTACAAGCTGAAAAGAGATGATCGAAACCGCAGTAAGCGCTACGCCGAAAAGATCAAGAACAAGCATTCCTACAGTTGTGACAAAAATCCCTATAATAAAAGAAAGACCTGCTTTCTCAATTATTGAGATCTTCTGTGTCATACTGCATATAACTGATAATCCTAAAAGAAATGTAATTATTAATCCTGTAGTAAGCATAGGGTTAATTATTTATTTTGTGAATCCTTGACTGATGTGGAAATCAGTCCGTTCATATATGATCTCATTAACGGAAATACCGCATGGGTAGGTCTCTGGGGAGGATTATAATCCAGAAGTTCATAACCGACTCCATTTACAATTGCTATATGAGTGATCTTATCGGCGTAAGAACTTTGATTAAATTCATTCGTCATTACCACTTTCCTGGGATAAAGAAATCTCAGAGCCCATAATTTGTTATACATATCATGGCGAAATTCTGTTTTCTTATCTTTAGGAAACAAAGCTGTCTTATCGGGATAAAGAATTACTGCATCTTTCGGAGTGACTTCTGCTATATATTCAAGATAAGAATAGCTTATGCCGAGTTTAGCTCTCATTTTTTCCTGATCAGTCACATTAGGATTTCTTTTTATCGCTCTGTAGTTATTATTCATTGTATTATAAACCCATTTGTATCCGGGTTGAACTTTGAAAACGACAAAGAAGATCAGGAGAAATGCTGCTGCTCCCGCAACTGTATTTTTCATTATCCAGAAAACGACAGCAGGTATTCTGAACCGTTTTTTTGACTCTTTCATTATTACTGTAAATATTTATTTTCTGAAATTTCTTATATTTTTAAACCGATAAACTATCAGAACCCATATTGCTTCCACTCCGTCTATCCATGTTATTTTTTTTCCGTCTTCAATTGAGCGCGGATAATAATTGACCGGCAGCTCCTTTATCTTATAGCCAAGGCGACTGACCTTTGCGGTAATCTCGGGACAGAATTCAAATCTTTCACATTCAAGGTTCATATCTCTGATAAGTGAGGCCTCAAAAAGTTTATAGCATGTCGGTTCATCCGTAAGACGCTGTCCGTAAAGGATATTAGTGATAAAAGAAACAAGACGTCCACCCCAGTAAAAACTCTGATATGAATGTTTATTCTCTTTCTTAAGAAAGCGTGATCCGTAAACTACCTTTCTGTTTTCATCTATCATGCATTTAAGCAGTGTTGCATAATCTTTCGGGTCATATTCAAGATCTGCATCCTGAATAATTACATAATCACCAGAAACAAATTCTATTCCGCTTCTTATGGCAGATCCTTTCCCCGAATTACGTGAATGAAAAATGGCATGTATATTCATGGCAGGATGGTTATGGATATAATCTTCCACAACCTGACGACTGTTGTCTGACGAAGCATCGTCTATAATTATTATCTCTTTTCCGATTCCATATGGAAGCTGCACTTTCGCTATCATTTCAAGAACGATCGTAACAGATTTTTCCTCATTGTAAAGAGGGATAATAACCGACAGTATCTTATTTTTCTTATAAGGTTCCAATTCTATAATGTAATGTGATATATAAAAGCAAAGATAATAAATGTGGGTAAATTCCAATAATACTCTTTTCCTGTGCTTTAAAACTATATTTCTATTGTTTCTTTAAATAAATAATGTCATTATGCAGACCTGTTTATGCAAAAAAACAAACATAATATCTCCTGTACTATAAACGGAAATATCTTATTTTTATTTTGTCTGTATTATTATCTGAGATTACCGGTAGGAGCCTCGTTGATCTACGGCAGAATATCGATCTTCCTCCGGGTAGGATTCTGAGGATTCCCTTCCGGGATATGAACGGACAAGAGACGGGATTCACGGAAGGGAGTGGTTGAGAGCGAAAAGAAATGATATTTTTTTCTCTATTGCATTTAATAAAACTCTAAAAAGAGTTTTCATTATTTATTTTGCATTATTCAATTTGCATAATGCAAAATGAATAATTATATTTGAATAAATAAACTTCTGATATGACAAAAGAGATAAATCCATTTATTGTTACCGGAAATATTGATCCTGAATTCTTTTGCGACAGGGTTGATGAGTCCGCAAGACTGATTAAGTCGGTTACTAACGGCAATAATATGGTGATTATTTCACCGCGCCGTATGGGGAAAACGGGATTGATAAGATTCTGCTATGAGAAGCAGGATATAAAGAAGCATTATTATACTTTTTTTATTGATATTCTTCAGACGTCCAGTCTGCGTGAGTTTACATATCTTCTTGGTAAAGCGGTATATGAAGCATTATTGCCTCTGAGCAGTAAGATGGCAACACTTTTTGTTCAGACTTTGAAATCGCTTAACGGGAAGTTCGGCTTTGATCCGGTATCGGGAATGCCGTCGTTTAATGTAGAACTGGGAGATATAGATCGTCCGGAATATACACTTGAAGAGATTTTCCGTTTACTTTCTACAGCCGATAAACCGTGTATAGTTGCGATTGATGAATTTCAGCAGATTTCAAAGTATCCTGAAAATAATATAGAAGCTTTGCTGAGAACGCATATTCAGAAGATCCATAACTGTAATTTCATTTTTGCAGGCAGTGAACGAAGCATGATGCAGGCAATGTTTCTCTCTTCAGCGCGCCCTTTCTATCGTAGTGCTGATGTAATGGAACTTCATGCCATCCCAAAGGATATTTATACTGATTTTATTGTAAGTAATTTTGAAAAACGAGACAGACATATCGAAAGAGATATCGTTGAAGGTGTCTATGATATGTTTTCGGGACATACCTTTTATATTCAGAAAACTTTTAATGAGTCTTTTGCTGATACTCCGAAAGGAGGAAGATGTACAAAGGAAACCGTTGAAACAGCTATCGATAATATGATAGGATTATATGAAACGATATTCCGTGAGATATTGTCGAATATTCCCGAGAAACAGAAGATGTTGCTATATGCCATAGCAAAGGAAGGAGATGCCAAACTGATTCTTTCAGCCGAATTTATAAAAAGATACAGTCTGGCATCATCAAGTTCGGTACAGGCCGCTACCAAAAAACTTCTTGACAGAGACCTTATAACGGAGACAGATAAGTCGTATTCTCTTACAGACCGATTGTTCGCAATGTGGATTAAAAGGATTTATTAAGAATATGCATGTCAGATGTAAGTTTCATATAGGCATTAAATTAGTTACCTTTGCGCTTCAGAGATAAAAAAGATGGAATACAGATTAAATAAATATATAAGCAGTTCGGGAATATGCTCAAGAAGAGAAGCCGACAGATTCATAGAGGAAGGTCGTGTAACGATTAACGGCAAAAGAGCAACGCTTGGAATGCGTGTTCTTCCGGGACAGAAAGTCAAAGTTAACGGCAGGCTTATCGTCAATGATGTTGAGCCAGTATATATCGCTTTTAATAAACCTGTAGGTATTGTAAGTACCACTGATCCTCAGGAAAAAGATAATATAGTCGATTTTATAAGACATCAGCAGAGAATATTTCCAGTTGGCCGTCTCGATAAAGACTCGCAGGGACTTATTCTTCTTACAAATGACGGGGATATTGTAAATAAGATACTTCGTGCAGGAAATAATCATAAAAAAGAATATCTGGTTACGGTAAACCGTCCCATAACAGAGGAATTCCTTACCAAAATGGCTCATGGAGTGCCTATCCTTGACAGGGTAACCCGTAAATGTGAGATAAAGATGATTTCTCCTTACATATTTCATATCACACTGATTCAGGGACTTAACCGTCAGATCAGACGAATGTGCGAATATTTCAATTATGAAGTTACAAAACTGGAGCGTATCCAGATCATGCATATAAAGCTCGGAAACCTTAAACAGGGTTACTGGAGAAATCTGACCGAACCTGAACTTGAAACTTTATTCGATATGATTGAAGATTCCGAGAATACTGTAAAGCAGAAGTCTTCACCATCAAAGAAATCTGATTCGGGGAAAAAGGATAGTGAGGAAAACGGACCTGAAAGTCGGGAAAAGAAGTCTCGTATTCCCAAAGCAGCTGCTTCTTCTAAAAGCAATGCTTCTTTTGCAGGACAAAGAGCAGGAGGCGGGCAGCAGAAAGGCCGTTCTTCCAGATCTTCTTCCGGAAATTCTTCTTCTCAGGGAAGAGACAAACAACAATCCGGCGGACGTCGCGGCAGACAGAATAATGCTACGTCGCAAAGCGGAGGCAGGAGAGGTGCTTCAACTTCTTCACGAGGCGGTTCAAAAAGAAGATAAATTATAACAGATAAAAAGAGAAAGTGCATGACTGAAAACATAAGTTTTTAGGTCATGCACTTTCTCTTTTTTGTATATATTGAAAAAATCATTCAACATATCTTTCATTTATCTTTTTCCAGTTTATTATTTTCCAGAAAGCATTTATATGATCAGCTCTGCGGTTTTGGTAATCAAGATAATATGCATGTTCCCAAACATCAATTCCTAATAAAGGTGTCAATCCGTTAACAACAGGATTGCTTCCGTTTGCCTGCTGTGTTATAACAAGAGATCCGTTCTCGTTTTTAGACAACCATACCCACCCGGAACCGAACAGACCGGTAGCAGCTTTATTATATTCCTCTTTGAACTTATCAAAAGATCCCCATGTTTTTATGATTTCTTTATAAAGAGAAGTATTTGTGTCCAAAGTGTTATTTTCTGACGGCTTCTGAAACTGAGTAAAATACAGATTATGATTGAGCGTCTGTCCTGCATTATTGAAAATCGCTCCCTGTGAATTTTTTACGATAAAATATAAAGGTTTATCCTGAAGATCTGTTCCTTTTACCAGCTTATTCAGATTATTTACATAACCTTTTAAATGTTTGCCATGATGCAGTTCGATGGTTGATTTGCTTATAACCGGTTCAAGAGCGTCAATTGCATAAGGGAGTTCTATCAACTCGAATTCTGTCTGAGAGAATAAAGAAAATGTTGTCAGAAAGACCACAAATAGTATTGATGTTCTTTTCATAGTGATAAATTTATAATTAGTGCTTTTTGTGAAATAACAATATTGAGGAAATTTAGTTGCCGAAAGAAAAAGGCAGAAAATGATTATCCTGTTTCCGAAGAGAGAATTTTTTTCCGATTATCAGTCTTATAATGCCTCTAAGTAGATAAATTATCTATTTATGAGTATATATGGGATTAAAATTCTTAATATTAGTAGAAGCATGGATAATTAATCCTTATATTCTATTTTTGTAGAAAATAATTCAGGAAAATAAAAGAGGTTCAGAAGAATGACAGTAACAGATCTGATAAGAA
This sequence comes from uncultured Bacteroidales bacterium, assembly GCA_947074105.1. Lineage (GTDB taxonomy): Bacteria > Bacteroidota > Bacteroidia > Bacteroidales > JAUNSR01 > JAUNSR01. The sequence goes on along the minus strand of CAMTON010000009.1, from coordinate 9,289 downwards.
ATGAAAAAGATAAGACGGCATTTTCGTTTGAAGTGCTGCCACCGGTAAAAGGTACGGGAATAGATAAATTATTCTCATCAATTGATTCGCTTTGTGAATTCAATCCGAGATATATTAATATTACTACTCACAGAAATGAAGTTATTTACAAAGAAACTGCTGACGGACTGTTTGAACGTCGTACGGGATGTCGCCGTCCCGGCACAGTGGCTATAGCAGCTGCAATAAGTAACAAATATGATATAACTGTAGTTCCTCATATTCTTTGCAGCGGCTTTTCAAAACAGGATACCGAATATATCCTACTTGACCTTCAGTTTCTTGGAATAACGAATCTTCTGCTCCTTCGTGGGGATAAAGCCAAGGATCAGTCTGGCTTCGTTCCTGAAAAAGGCGGATGCAGAAATGCTCTCGAACTGGCTGAACAGGTAAATGCTTTCAATAATGGTTTTTTTGCCGACGGAAGTCAGATAAAGTCATCTCTTACTCCTTTTGTTTACGGAGTGGCAGGATATCCCGAAAAACATGAAGAATCACCTAATCAGGATATGGATATTTACTGGCTTAAAAAGAAAGTGGAGGCAGGTGCGGAATATGTTGTTACTCAGATGTTTTACGATAACAATAAATATTTTGATTTCGTAGAGAGGGCAAGAAAAGAAGGTATTAATGTGCCGATTATCCCGGGTATAAAACCTTTTTCAAAATTATCGCAGTTAAGTGTCATTCCTAAGACATTTAAGGTAGATCTCCCTCAGGAACTTGTAACGGAAGTTCTGAAATGCAACGATGACCGTGATGTTAAAGCCCTTGGAATAGAATGGTGTATAAACCAGTGTCGCGAACTTATAGATAACGGTGTACCAGGTGTTCATTTTTATACTATTGGTGCTGTAGATAACGTAAGAGATGTAGCACGCGCCATATATTAAGAAAAGATTTGTGTTAATGATTATACTTTGGTTGAAAAAAATCGCTCCGTAAATGTCTTATGACAACTTACGGAGCGATTCGTTTTTATTAAAGATCTTCGGTGTTAAGTTCTGATTTTATTTCAAGAAGAAACACATCAACAAACTGTTTTTCCTGTAAACTGTTTTCAAGATCCGCAGCAATTACACGATATAGATAATAAAGCTTTTCGTTATTTTCAGGATTACTGTAAGGGTATAGAAGATATTTACGCTTTCCCTTGTCAAAAACATTAGTTGTATGTTCTCCGAATGAATTTTTAATTGTATCAGAATCTTTAATTATTCTATAATTCGGACCTGTTTTAGCGTCATATACTTCATATCTATACGGACAGCCTATAATCTCACCCTCTTTATGATACCATCTGTTTTGATTATCAGCATCGCGCCGAAATTTAAGTATCGCGCTACTTTCATTCTGAGAATCCTTAAGTGTTATTGAATTGAAAAGTTTGAGACTCTGTATTGCAGATTTGTCTAAAATAAGTTCTTGGAAGACAGTATTGCTTGAGTCTTTAGCCTGAGTAATTATATCCAAAAACATATTAATACCTTTCTCATTTAACCATATAGAATCTGAGCTTATTATAGCTTTCGGAGGTAATTGAGCTATTTTCGAAGTATTATCCGAATTAATAAATGTATGACTGAATAATGTGATCACAACACCTACCACCTCTATAATAAGAGCCAGAAAAAGTTTCTTCTGATACCATTCATCCAGTTTTACCCATCCCGGAAGACTTAAAAGAGTAAGAAGAGCGGTTAAAATAAATATTCCGATAAAAACAAAGAAGAGAATATCTACAACCTGTGCATTTGCTGAAAGGAATAAATAAAGGTTCATAAGTTCTAAGTTTAGTTTATATTCATTATTAAATTTAATAAATTATAATAAACAAACAAAAAAATATTTACCTATTCTCTTAAAAATTATTGAGTTACAGATGTTGTATAACGAAAGTATTTATAAATATTGATTTCAATAAACAGGAACACAATGCGAGTTTTTTATCTCACCGATAACAAAAATGCTATGCAGACTTCCTATACTGTCGATTACTCCTAAAGTATTAAGAACAAAATCCTGATAATGATCCATATCTCTGACATATATCTTTATCATGAAATCATAATCACCGGAAGTATTATAACAATCTGTAATTTCATCAATCTCTTCAATCGCTTTCATAAACTGAAGCCCGTAATCCTTATTATGTTGCTTAAGCCGTATATTACAAAGTACGATAAAACCGTTTCCTGCCTTTTTCGGATCTACTACTGCCACATAGTTTTTAATATACCCTTCACGTTCCAGTCTTTTCTGACGTTCAAAAACCGGAGTAGGAGACAAGTTGACAATTTCTGCCAATTCCTTTGTTGTCAGTTTTGCGTTTCTCTGAAGTGACTTAAGAATTTTGATATCGGTTTCGTCGAGCTGTTGCATAGAGAGTAATATTAATAATCTGTTATATATGTGCAAAAATAGAATTTTCTTCGGCAAATAAACGTATATGAAGATATATAAACGGGAACTTTGATCTATGTAAGATATGTGATGAAAATATATCAGGATTATATTAAATTACGATCTCTTTCTGTAAGTCACTATGGCAAGAAGATTAAAACAGAATCCGAAACAAAGAAGAATAATAAACTGAGGGATAAGATCTCTGAATCCGACTCCCATCTGATATATTCCGCGCATAGCTTCAATAAAATATTTAGGAGGTATGAAAGCGGCAATCCATTGTGCCCATTCAGGCATAGATGATACAGGTGTAAAAAGTCCGCTCATAAGATTGAAGACCAGCATAAAGAAAAACATAACAAGCATTGCCTGCTGCATAGTCTGCGAGAAATTTGAAATCAGAATCCCAAGACCTGACATTGCAAATATGAACGCCAGAGTAACGGTGTAAAGAGTAATGAAATTTCCGGCGGGAAAAAAGCCGTAAACAATCCATGAGATAAGAAAACATATAGAAAGCACAAACAAACCTATGATCCAGTAAGGCAGAAGCTTTGCCAGAATAAACTGCCATTTCTTAACCGGAGTGGCATTAATCTGTTCGATAGTTCCTATTTCCTTTTCACTTACTATGTTTAATGCCGGCAGAAATCCGCAGATCATAAGCACTACAATCGACATAAGAGCCGGAATCATAAACTTCTTATAGTCAAGTGTCGGATTATATTTACTTATTACAGAAATATTCACCGCATCAGAATTTTTTGATGCCGGTTCGGGAAGAATCTCTCTGGAAAAACTTTCAAGAATCTGACTGATATAACCGCTTCCCATAGAGCCTTTTGTTCCATTAACAGCATTCGCTGCGATAAAGACATTGCTGCCCTGACCTGTAACTATATCTTTTTCGAAGCAATAGGGAATATTGACTATAAGATCGGAGTCACCGAATCTCATCGATTCAAGAGCTTCACCATAAGTTATAGCTCTTTCCTTTATTTCGAAATACTGAGTTGAACCGATCTTCTCAATCAGTCGCCGAGAAGTGACGGTATTATCTTCATCAACCACACTTACATTGATATTTTTAATATCAAGTGTCGCTACCCACGGCATGATTAGCATTGTCATGATAGGAAACATGACTACAAGACGGGGCAGAAATTCATTTCTTTTGAATTGTTTGAATTCTTTTGCTAACAGATATCTGAACATAATTATTCAAGTCGGTTTTTGAATTTTAATAATGAAATGCTTATAAGAGTTATTGCCATACCGCAGAGAATGACAATCTCTTTAATTACATAAGTTATGGGAAGCCCCTCAATCATAAGTTTTCGCATAGCGGCGATATACCATCTTGCCGGAATAATACATGAAAGCCATCTGAAAAATTCCGGAGCACTTTCAATAGGAAATATCATTCCCGACAGTATTATCACAGGAAGCATAAGTGACATAGCGGATATAAGCATTGCTGCTACCTGGGTTTTTACAATACTTGATATCAGCATTCCGAGTGCAAGAGCCAGAATTATATATATCAGTGATATCCCGAATATCGCGAATATGCTTCCGCTGACGGGAACATTAAGAACGAAACGTGATATCAGCAGAATTGTAACCAGATTCACACAGGAAAGAGCAAAATAAGGAACCATTTTTGCCAGAATTATATTTATCGGCTTTACCGGAGATACAAGTAGTTCCTCCATTGTTCCCGTTTCTTTTTCCCTTACGATTGATACCGATGTCATCATCGTACATATAATGATCATAAGAAGACCGAGAATACCGGGCACGAAATTAAAAGCACTTTGCATTCCGGGATTATACAGATACCTTACTACCGGACTGATTGTCGGGGTGACAGATGAAACCTGTTTTTCTCTGAAATAATCATTTATGACAGACTGCAGATACATTGTTTCCTGGACTGCCGTATTAGGATTTGAAGCATTGGTGATAATCTGCATCTGAGTCTCACTTACCGGTCTTACGAAGGGATTGAAATCATGATTAAATCGCAGAATGACATTTGCTTTCTCCCGTCTCATAAGTTCTGCCGGCTTATCTTCAGAATCGTAAATACCTGTTACCGTGAAATATCTGTTTGCGGCGATCTTGTTTGTTATCTGCCTGATGGTTTCTGTTCTTTCCGGGGCAATAATGGCAACATTTATGTTATTGATTTCCACTGAAAGCGCGAATCCGAAAAGGATTATCTGTACAACAGGCATTCCGAGTAAAATCAATAGTGTGCGCGGATCTCTGAATATATGGAAGAACTCTTTTTTTACAAAAGCTAAAAATACTTTCATAGGCTGTAATTTATTCGTTACGCGTTGCTTTACGCGCAAGCAGATAGAAAACTTCCTCCATTGAGTTTACTCTGAACTTATTCTTCAGATTTAACGGAGTATCAAGCGCTTCGATCTTTCCGTCAACCATTATAGACACACGGTCGCAATATTCCGCTTCATCCATATAATGTGTTGTAACGAAAACGGTAATTCCTCTGTCTGAGGCCTCATATATCATTTCCCAGAACTGACGGCGTGTTTCGGGATCTACACCGCCTGTAGGCTCATCAAGAAAAACTATGCACGGATTATGAAAGATGGCAACTGAGAAAGCAAGTTTCTGCTTCCATCCAAGAGGTAACTTGCTTACAAGAGAATTTCTTTCCGAAGTAAAATCGAGTGTTTTAAGAAGTTCTTCGGTCCTGGGCTCAATTTCCTTTTCGGGTACTCCGTAAATACCTGCAAAAAGACGTATATTCTCCCATACCTTCAGATCATCGTAAAGAGAGAACTTCTGACTCATATATCCGATTGACTTTTTTATGTTTTCCGACTGTGTAGCGATATCATATCCTGCCACAGTCCCTTTTCCGGAAGTCGGAAAACTTAAACCGCAGAGAATACGCATAGCCGTAGTTTTTCCTGCACCGTTAGCACCAAGAAATCCGAAAATCTCACCTCTTTTTACATTAAAAGAAATATTGTCGACAGCCGTGAAGTTGCCGAATTTCTTTGTCAGGTTATTTACATCAATAGCATATTCCATCATAATTCCGAAAGTTTCAGGTAACAGTCTTCAACTGTTGCAGTGATCTGATTTATTGAGATATTTTCATAACCGAGAGATCCGAGATATGACAGAAAGCCGGCTTTTTTAAACTTTACGTCTCTGACGGTAAAGTGATGATATTCTCCGAAAGTATAGCAATTCTTTACTTCCGGATATTCGCGTACAGCTTTAAGCAGTGTATGCATATTGTTGGCAGAAACGGCAAACAACGGTTCTCCGAATGAGTCAATAATACCTGCAGGAGTATCTATGGTAAGAATCTTACCCTGTTTTATAAAAGCAATACGGTCGCATTGTCCCGCTTCGTCCATATACGGAGTAGAGGTAAGTATCGAGATTCCTTTCTTTTTCAGTTTATGCAGCATTTCCCAGAACTCTTTTCTTGAAACAGGATCTACACCTGTTGTCGGTTCATCAAGAAAAAGTACAGAAGGTTTATGAATAAGAGCGCAGCAAAGCGCGAGTTTCTGTTTCATCCCTCCGGATAGTTTTGCTGATCGTCTGTTGTTAAAAGGTTCTATCTGACAGTAAATATCCTCTATCAGGTCGCGGTTCTGCTCAAGGGTAGTGCCGAAGACAGAAGCGAAAAAATCAAGATTCTCTTTTACTGTCATATCTCCGTAAAGAGAAAAACGTCCCGGCATATAACCTACGTCATTACGTATCGATTTATACTGACTTATCACATCGAAACCATTGACTGAAGCAGAGCCTTTATCTGCCAGTATAAGCGTTGTCAGAATACGGAATAAAGTAGTCTTTCCCGCACCGTCTGCACCGATAAGGCCGAAAAGTTCGCCCTCTTTCACATTGAAAGAGATATTATCCAGAGCCGTTGTCGTCCCGTAAGTCTTCGATATATTATTTATTTCTATTGCACTCATTTATTGAAAAATACTTCTCCGTAACCGCCAATTTTTAAATAACCGTCATTTTCCACCCGTATTTTGATAGCATAGACAAGTTCCGCACGTTCGTCAACAGTCTGAATATTGCGTGGCGTAAACTCATTCTTTGAAGCAATCCAGTATATTGTACCTTCATAATCCCGTTGTCTGTCACCGCCGAACTGTGCCATCACTCTGACCTTGTCTCCAAGCTTTATGTCGGCAAGCTGAGCTGATGTCACATAAGCCCGTAGAAACATTTTATTAAGATCTGCAATTTTAAAAAGAGGTTTTCCCGTTACGGCAAGTTCTCCTTCCTCTGCGAATTTATCAAGAACGGTTCCTCCGACATAAGGTTTCACTTTACAATATCCAAGCATCTCATCAACCTGTGCAATCTGTACATCAATAGATGAACTCTGTGCATTCAGACTTGCTGTTCGGTTGTTTAATGATGAAAGTTGTGCATCAAGCTGACGTTCAAGAACTATAACGGCAGAATTGATATCGTCAAGCTGTTTTGTAGTTGCAGCGTTTGCTTTTATCAGATTCTGAATACGTCGCTGTTCTGTTTTCTGATTAGCGAGCTGTTCCTTTGTCGCCGCTATCTGTTTTGCTATATCGGGACGGTCACTGCTCACTGACTTCACACTTTTAAGAAGCTGAAGCTTTTTTAGATACAATTGTGTCGAATCTATAATACCTACAACCTGAAGAGGATTGACTATGTCGCCTTCATTTATATCCAAGCTTAGAATCCTGCCTTCAACCTCACTTGAAATAATTATTTCCGTCGCCTCAAAAGTTCCTGTCGCATCAAATTTCTCTTTGTGATGGCAACCAGCAAGTAATATGATAAGTGATATTAATGTTATGTTTCTCATATCGTTAATTATTTACTATGTATTTCAGATTGTATATATTCCGGAGAAGCTCGATACGATGAGCCTCTTCCGTAAGTTTTGCCTGATTCTCATTGGTAATCTCTTTCAGAAGATCGTTTACTTCTATCACACCGTTTTTTAGTTTAGCTTCATAAGCATTTCTGACTGAAGTTCTCAGAGCTACTATCTTTTCATCTTTTTCTAACAATTCACGCATTCCGGCGATGGCTCTCTGCTGTTCAGTAATCTGAAGATTATTATTAAAAAGGAATGTTTCACGCCTGATATTAATCTGATCCTGCGCTGTCTTTATTTTATTAAGATCAGTTTTCAGAGTATACAGAGAACTGAAATTCCATTGCACCTTTATACCGCCCGTAAAATTCCACGTCCATTTATCTTCGAACATACTTTTAAAAAGGTTCAGTCCCGGATTTCCGTAAAACCCTTCGGCAAAAGCACCTATATATGGATTAAATGAAGTTTTAACTGCTTTTTCATTTACGGATAACAGCTCCCACTGCTTATTCAGATGAATAAGCTCGGGACGGTTTACCTCATTCGTATTCACAAGTTCTTCAGAAGGAATTACAAGAGAAGATATTTCATGACCTGTCATTATTGAAAGCATTGCGATATAAGCGTCTCTCGAAGATTCTATCTGAATACGTTTCTGTTGAGCCGAAAGCAATTCAGCCTCCATCATATCCACATCATAAGGCATCGCTACACCGTTTGCAAGATATGATTTTAGAAGATCTACATTATTTTTCAGTAAGTTCTGTAGATTTTCATTCTGACGGAGCTGAGTATCCTGCAGAAGAATTCCGAAATAAAGATTATTGATTCTTTCTCTTACAGCATACATACTTACATCATTCTCTGCTGCCTGCGCTGCACCCTGAGCTTCGGCAGTACGACGTTCTACACCTGATGCCCCGCCATCCCATATTTTCTGAGTAAGACTCGCGCCCGCTTTGTATTGCTCGTGATTAAGGCCTTTGATTTTTACGCCCATATTCTCATAAATGTGTAGCATATCGTCGGGAAATCCGGTTACGGCCGACTGATATGAAAAAGTAGCGGATAAAGAAAGCTGAGGAATCCAGCTTCTTGAAGCATTTGAAAGAGAATATTCTGTTGTTTTGTTTATCAGCCCGTACTGATTTATAAGCGGATAATTCTGTTGTGCCCATTCCTGGCACTCTTCAAGAGTTACCTGGGCAAAGATCTGAACCGAAAGAATCAGAGTTAAAGTAACGGATATCAGTTTCTTCATAATATTATCAGTCATTATTTTTCAGTCGACACATAATCATGCGTACATTTTCCCGCTTCCTGGAATTAAAAAAATCTTCTTCACTGTCATATTGCGGTATAAGGGCAAATTTGGCAAGAGGAAAGATCGTAAAAACAAAAATATTCAGTGATACTATATCTATGATCAGATCAGATGCTTTTACAGGTACAATTTCTCCCTCTTTTACCGCCTTATCAATTTGCCCCTGAAGTGTAGCTAAAATATTTATCGCTATCTCTCCGATAGTTTTTTCAACAAGACTCAATCTTTCAGGATTCGACATTATCTCATTGATGACAAACATAGGAAGACGTGGATTGGCTCTAAGGAAATCAAAATGAGATTCAATACCAAGTTTTATTCTTTCAGCAAAAGGAAGCGAAGTTTCAGTGAAGAATACCTGAACGGATTGTTTCAGCAATTCTATCTTTTCCTCATAAACACAATTGAAAAGTTTCTCTTTTGTCCTGAAGTAATAGTGAAGCATAGCATGTGTAACACCTGCTTTTTTTGCTATTTCAACCGTTTTGGTTGCAGCAAATCCTTTTGTAATAAACTCTTCCTCAGCAGCCTGAAGAATAGCTTTTTCTTTATTTATTTCTTCTTTCATTTGACTAACATTATTGTTTAACAAGATTGTTAATAGTGCAAATGTAGAAAAAAATTATTATTACAATAAT
>CAMTON010000008.1 GCA_947074105.1 uncultured Bacteroidales bacterium | reverse complement strand
TTCAGGAGATAAGACAAAATTATTTTTATTACCAGAAGTAGATATAGAATCCGGCAGTAATTGCAAGGATGATGATAGAGTTGATAACATCCCACTTAGTCCAGCTCTGACGAGTTTCCTCAATCTGCTCAGGAGAAGAAGTTCCGAATACAAGTCCCTTGATTTTTTCTTCAGTAGGTGCTGTTGTACACATACTTACGATAAATATTACGATGATACAGAACAGAAGCATCCATCCGCAGAAGAACAACCAGTTCATATCATAAAAAAGTTCTTTGAACAAACTGTGTGAAGCAGCGTCACCGAAGTTTTCATAATAGATCTTAGCTCCAAGACGGATAATACCTACGATGAAACCTGAGATCATACCCCAAAGACCACCAAGAGCTGAAGCTCTTTTCCATGTCACACCGATAAGGAACGCAGAAGCGATACCCGGTGCAAGCACAGACTGTACTTCCTGAAGATATGTATAAAGAACGTCACCCATACTACGCATGATAGGAATCCAAAGGATACCAAGAATCACGATAACGATTGTAGCGATCTGACCGATTCTTACAAGCTGTTTCTCTGGAGTTTCAGGTTTAAGTCTCTTATAGAAGTCGATTGTGAAAAGCATCGCTGAAGAGTTGAAAAGAGACGCAAGCGAACTCATCAACGCAGCAAGGATACCACAAACTACAAGGCCTTTAACACCTGCAGGAAGAAGTTTCGCAACAAGAGTAGGGAATGCAGCATCTGTATTAGCAACTCCGTTGTTCAACATCGGAAGGAAATCTCCGTTTTTAGCATGAAGAGCGAAAGCGATCATACCCGGGATAAGGAAAAGGAATACAGGAAGAAGTTTCAGATAAGCTCCGAAAATTGTTCCGCGACGTGCTTCTTTCTCATCTTTTCCTGAAAGCACACGCTGTACGATAAACTGGTCTGTACACCAGTACCAGAAACCGATAATCGATGAACCGATTAAAGCTCCAAGCCAAGGGAAATTAGCATCCCCGTTATTTCTGATAAGATTTGTCATCTTATCGCCATAATCATTTACTGTTGTAGCTCCACAGATTCTCATCATTTCGTCCCATCCGCCAAGTTCTTTGAAACCAAGCACAAGGATGATAAGAGATCCTAAAAGAAGGATAGGAGTCTGAAGCACAGATGTATAAAGTACCGACTTCATACCTCCGAAGATAGTATATAATGCTGTAATGATTACAAGACCGATAGCCGCGATCCAGAAGAAATCGATTCCCCAAAGTTCTTCGATTCCGAATACCTGCTGAAATACAAGACCTCCGGCGTAAACAGTTACCGCTACTTTTGTCATTACGTAGCTGATCAATGAAATGATCGACAATAAAGTTCTTGATTGAGTGTTGTAACGTCTTTCAAGGAATTCCGGCATCGTAAGTACCATACTTCTTGTATAGAAAGGTACGAATACCCATCCTAAAAGAAGGATCATCCATCCCTGAATTTCCCAGTGAGCCATCGCCAGACCGCTTGATGCGCCGGCACCTGCTAGCCCGATTAAGTGTTCAGATCCGATATTAGATGCAAAAATCGAGGCTCCGATTGCAACCCAAGTAGCGTCGCGGCCTCCTAAAAAGTAATCTTCCGAGTTGTTAGACTTCTGACTAACCACCCACCAAATAATTCCGATCAGTGCGATAAAAAACACTCCGATCACAATCCAGTCTAAAGTTCCCATGTTTTTCTGTTATTGTTTTATATGTATTTAATAATTTTCAATGGCATAGAAAATAAATAGTAAATTATTTACTTATAGCACTTAAAAATCAACGTGTTATCAATTGTTTTATAAAAGTAATTTTATTACTTATTGTAGATAAGTATAAACATTAAGCACTTTACGCTTAAATAAGAAAATTAACAGAGCCCAAAGATAAAAAAAACTATAACAATTAATAGTTTAATACCGATATTTTTAGATTTTAATTTTATGGCAATTAATATTAGTTAATTTTTTATCTAAATAAAAAAAGCCATCATTGCCGGAGCAATAATGGCTATTGTTATATTTCACATAATACAATTAATATTTGAACGAAAATCCTGCTATGAAATTAAGTCCCATAGTCGGCATTCCATACCACTGATCATGTTTATAATTGGTAATGTTATTCACATGTGCATAAAGAGCAAACGTATCGGTGAAAGAATATGTAGCTTTTACATTCATCATGTTCAGATTCTTCATTGAAACTCTGTAATAATCAGAAGGTAGCGAAGAACCTGCATCCGGAAGAGCTGAAATTTCTTCCCCGGCCATAAAATACGACACATTTTTTTCTACTAATCCGTCATTCCTGCTCTGGAAATCATAATCAAGATTCAGAAGTAGTTTTTCTACCGGGCGATATCCTAAATTAAGTTTAATTTCACACTTTGGTTTATAAGATGCGAAATATTCATCTTTTAACGAATAGCCGTTACCCTGCACCGCAAATTTAATATCAAAAGTCTTTCCGTAATTATACTTCACTATACCTCCGACAGAATATTTAAACGCATCTTTAGTATATGCTCCGATTCTGTTTAAAGCATAGCTGAACTCTTCACTTTCAAGCGGTTTATAATAAGCGCTCAGATTTGAATAATAGAATCTCTCGTTACATGTATAATCAAGATTTGCAAATACATCAAACTGCAGTCCGGAAACAGGAGAGGTTCTGAAGCCGATATTGAAATCCACGGGAGTATAACTGTTTTTAGTCTGATCTCCAAGGAAATATCTGATCTTGGTTATTTCATCATCGAATGAATATTGTTTCATTCCTCCTGTAAAAGAAGTATACATTCCGAAAGCTTCTGACACCTTCCAGTCAAGATCAACATTAGGAGCAACCGTAAAGTGAGGAGAAAGCCCGTTTGCCACATCAAGAACAAGTCCTCCTTTAAAAGAGAACTCATCTTTGTTCAGGTAATCAAAATATGCCTTAAACGATGAAACACCTGAATTCTTAAGTCCGTATTTATCTCCTGCATAAATAAGATATTTTAAATCCACATCTCCGGTAAGACGCCAGCTGTCACTTACGATTCTCGACAACTGTCCACCCATATGAACTGCATTCTCACTGAAATCAGGTCTTTTAAAGCCAAGACGCATAAATGAAGCAAAAACCTCATAATACCAGTCCGGGTTATTATTTGACTCAATCTTGAAGTCCGCACCGAAACGGCTTATTCTCTGACCGAGATGATGTATTGAACTATGCTCCCACGGAGCTGCTTCCTGCGATTGTTCCGTATCATAGAGTTGGGTTCCGTCAATCGTTTCCGGAACAAAACCGTAATAAGAGAACGGATTCCATCCAAGTTTTATATCAGATGAAAATTTCACCTTCGACCCCGTATGATTATAAAACAGGTCTATAACGCTGTTGGTATTTCTCATCCTGCTCTTATCTGAGCTCTGATTGGATTTTACCCTTCCGCTGAAAGAATTAAGATTCAGAATAATCCCGAATTTATTCTCATCGGTATCCACAAATTTAAAACCTTTGTCAAAAACGATATTATTGTAAACACCATAACCGATATTCAGATAACCTCTTTCTCTGCTGAACTTATAGTTAGTTCCGATATTTCCGGAAGAAAGATTATTGATTTCCGAACCCGGCGACATACTGAAAGCAGGATCCGAATGCACAATGGCAGTCTTGTTTGCCTTCGGTGATTCAACCTCAGGCATTCTGACAATCTTATCGGCATCTCTGACAACCGGTGTATATTCTTTTTCGATAAGCATTTCTCTGACAAGAGTAGAATCACTCTCCTGAGCCTGAGCCGTCGCGGCAAAACCGGACAATCCAAACGCAGTAGCAAGAAAAGCTTTTCCGTTACATAAATTCTTTTTATAAAATTGAGCCATAATCCTATTCTCCTCCCTCTAACAGTTTAAAGCGTTCTTCAATAAGCCCCGGTATCTCATCATTTCCGGAATAATTATTTTTCAGATTCTGAAGATATTGTTTTGCCTGAAAATTATCATCTTTCGAAATATAGATATCTGCAAGCAGGATAAAACCTCTTGCAAGCCAGTACTGCTGCGGTGTAGCCGAATCGATAAGAGCGAACACAGCCTCCTCAGCCTTATCCGTATTTCCCTCCTTAAAGTTAATATCGGCAACAAGGAATCCTGCTTCAGCACCCTGAGACGTTCTCATATCCTTAGCAAGTTCCTGAAGATCCTTTATAGCATAATCATTTCTGTCAAGCATGATAAGAGCTTTTGCTCTGCCATACAGACCTTCTCTTGTAAGTTCCGGAGATAGATTAGGCATATTAAGCAGGTCATTTGCGGCAAGCACTATATCGTCATATTGATTCAATGCTACATTACATCTCAATATTCCCACTCTCGCAGCTTCCTTATTTTCTCTCTTTTCCGCTTTAACGGCAAGATCTTTATAGAATCTCAATGCCTCTTCCATATTCTTATTTACAAAACATATCTCTCCGCTTCTCACAAGAGCCTCCTCAACATGTTTGCTGTCAGGATACTGAAGTATGTTCGAATAAGCTTCCAGGGAACTGTCATACTGACCGGACTTGTAATAAATGCGGCCCAGCTCACAATATGCATCAAGACGGAAAGCTCCGTTCCGGAAACTCTGCAGATAATTTACAAGAGCTTCACGGCTATTGATATCGTTTCCGCGCAAAAGAACTTTTTCTGCCGCGAAATATGTAAGAGAATCCTGTTCTCCTTCGCCGAAGATTACTTTTCCGCCAAGGTTATTTACATAATCGGCATAAGATTTCACATCATTGACCTCCAGATAAACAGCTTTTAAGTCCTCTGCCGCAATTTTAGCCTCTTCACTTCCTGAATATTTTTCGATTACATTTTTATAAGCTGTGATTGCCTGCTGATGTTCATTATCGTTAAAATGAGCAAGAGCCAGACGAAGGCCTGCCTGTCTTGCTAGCGGACTGTTAGGATATTTTGTTGTCACCTGTCTGAAAGCACGCTTTGCGTTTGTCTTATCTTCAATCTGGAAATAAGTCTTTCCTTCTTCAAACAAAGCGTCATCAGCATATTCAGAATCTGGATATTTATCCACAAGTTTCTGCATTATATCGATTTTCTCTCTGTATTTTTTCTGAAGTCCGGCCATGAAACCCCTCTGGAAATAAGCATAATCAGCCCCGGCCGATGTAGTTACAGAAGCCTGAAGATAGCAATCCTGAGCACGTTTGAATTCTCTTTTATAAAAATGAGAGTCACCCATTCTGATAAGAGCATCAGTATACGTATTCTTTTCTTTTTCTGAGGATATGGCAACATATCTCTCAAACCACTCTATTGCTTCGCCAAAACGATGTTGTTTATAACAGCAATAGGCTGTATTATATCTTGCAAGAGCGAACACCTCACTTCTTGTATCCGGAGCGATCTGCTGATACTGTCTGAAATCGCTTTCTGCCTGTTGATAGAACCCTTTTCTGTAAAGACATTCCCCTCGCCAGAAAAACGCAAGAGCTCTGCTCTCTTTATCATAATTGCCAAGTGCGATAGCATCCGAAAAGAAGTTTTCAGCTGATGGCATATCTGAATTTGCAAAACTTTGAGTTCCAAGCTGGAACAGCACTCTCTGTTTTGCTGCAAGAATTTTATTTCCCGGTCTCGTAATCTTATTTATAGAAGTCAGAGCGGCTTCATAATTTCGGGTTGTCATATATGATTCAACAAGACAGTCATTCACTTTGTCCGCATAACGGGATTCAGGGAAAAGATTAAGAAACTTCTCAAATACCGTTACCGATTCGTTAAAAGCAGAATAAGATGAAGAATGCACCATAAGCCCGTAATTATACATCGATTCCTCTTTAAGCTTCTTATTAAAATCGCTCTGCGAGGCTGCCTCGAAAAACATTATGGCATTTCTGTTATCTTTTATTTTCAGGCTCGCATGTCCCATATAAAGATAAGCCTGCTGTTTAAGCTCATTATCATCATTGACACAATAACTCATAAAGGAGATTGTCTCATGAAAACTGCCACATTCATAGGCTGAGATACCTGCATACACTGCTGATTCCGCCATAGGCATTTCTGCAAGATTCATATAATCCTTAAGATAAGAGTATGCTTGCTGATAATTACCTCCCTTAAAATTGATTATCCCAAGCATACGCAAAAGTTCCGCTCTCTGCTCATTTGTCGGATTCTCCGCAAGAAGCTTAAGCGATTCTTCTGTAGCACTTTCATAATCATTCTGGATAAACAGTATCTGAGCAATATAGTAAAGAGAAGTCTTTCTGTATTCTCCGTTTTTAGGCAACTGTCTGAATCCTTTCAGGGCAGCATCATAATTACCGTCACAGTAATTTATATATGAATTATAGTAGATTGCGTCATATTTTCCCACACTACCCGTAGACTCAAGCGCGATGAATACCGGACGTGCATCCGCAGTATTACCTGTTTTCAGATAACTGATACCGAGACGCAGAAGTAATTTCGGCTGATCCTCAACAGCAACTCTGTCCATATCTGTTTCTTCAAACATATCGATCGCAGACGAATATTCATCATTATAGAAATAATGACTGCCGATATAATATTTCACGGTATTAAGATATCGTGAACCAGGATATTTTGAAACAAACGATTGAAGAATCTTAAGAGCTTCATTGCTGTTCTTCTCAAAAGAGATCACTGCAATCATATAATCCGTTTCTTCAATCAAATCGGAATACAATCCGTTTTTTCTGTTTCCTGCGGATACTATATCAAGTTTATCAGAATCTGACGCTGAAGCTCCGATGCTTTTCTTAAACTTATTCAGCTTATCAAGACCTGCATCATAGCTTTTCATTTCAAACATACTCTTCCCGTCACGAAAGAGATCTTCGCGGTAATCAGGATTACCCGAACCACCGGCATGAGAAGGCAATAATATCCCACCCAGAAATATGCATAAAGGAAGAATTCTTTTTCTCATTTATTTATTTAACCTAAACATTATCAATAATATTTCACAAAGATAAACAACTGATTGCAATCTTTGGATTTTTTTAAATAGACTTATCCATAAATTCAGTTAAAGTATATATAAAACAGCCTATTTGTTAACTATAAGTCTGATTTCAATCAATCCACTACGTTTAAATCGAGCATGAATTTTTATCTCCTTTTTCATCCGGTTCCACCACGTCATAATCGGGATGCCTTTCAAGCCATACACGTGCATATGAGCATGTAGGTTTTATTTTGAGATGCTCCTTTTTTGCATAATCACAGGCTGCTTTTACCAGCTGTGAAGCAATACCCTGACCGCGTAACTCATCAGGAACGAATGTGGAACGTATATCAAATACGTCACCTTCGATTCTGTAGATAACATGACTTATAAAACCCTCTTTATCATAAGTGAAAGTCGATTTCCCTTTATTCTGAATTATTTCCATATATTTATATTATTTTGATTATTAACTAATAACCGGAATCCGGCGTTTGATGTTCAACAAAAACTTTTATCGTCAAAACAGGTTAAGCATCTCAAAATATATATTTTTGCATTTATATTAATGAAAACCCTATAAAGATTATATGAAAGATCTTTTTCAGCATATGTTTCCTAACGGATTGAGAGTTATACATCTTCCCAACAAGTCAAAAGTAGCTTATTGCGGATTTCTTATTAATGTAGGCAGCCGTGATGAATATGATTCCGAACAGGGAATGGCTCATTTCGTTGAACACATGATTTTTAAGGGAACGGAAAAACGCAGATCCTGGCATATTCTAAACAGAATGGAATGCGTCGGAGGTGAACTTAATGCCAGCACTTCAAAAGAAGAGACTTTTGTTTATTCGGTTTTTCTGAAAGAGGATTTCAACAGAGCCTGTGAACTTTTGTGCGATCTTGTATGCAGTTCCGTATTTCCGGAAGGAGAACTGGAAAAAGAAAGAGATGTGATTTTTGATGAAATCAATTCTTACCGTGACAATCCCCCTGAACTTATTTTTGATGATTTCGAAAATATAATATTTGAAAACAATCAGCTAGGACACAATATTCTTGGTGATGAAAAGACACTTGAAGTTTTCGATTCTTCAAGAACCATGGATTTTTATAAAAGATGGTATCAACCATCAAATATGATCTTCTTTTCAATGGGAGACTTTGATTTCAGAACAGTTATTAAGGCTCTGGATAAATTATATAAACCTGCTGACATAACACCTGTTTCTCATTTCAGAAAAGCTCCTCTTGAAGTTAAACCGTGTGATATACGTCAGGACAGAAATACATATCAGGGACATATCATAATCGGTAACAGAGCATTTTCCATGAATGATGACAGACGCACGGCACTTGCTGTCCTTAACAATATACTGGGAGGCCCCGGTATGAACAGCCGTCTTAACATTGCTTTGAGAGAAAAGCGCGGTTATGTCTATAATGTAGAATCAAATTTCACCGCATATACGGATACCGGTCTTTTCTCAATATATTTCGGAACAGATAAGGAGAATATAGACAAATGTCTTACCATTGTAAATAAAGAGATTTCAAAACTAAGAGATTCTTCTCTTACCTCTGCTCAGCTTAATGCTGCGAAAAGACAGATGACGGGGCAGATCGGCATCGCTTCAGAAAATAAAGAGAATATGATTATGAGTGCTGCGAAAGTCCTTCTTCACAGACACAATTATGAATCTATTGAAGATACGATCAAGAGAATAGAAGGTGTAAGCGCATCTCAGATCCTTGAAGTGGCAAATATGATTCTCGATCCAGCTGCATTAAGCACTCTTATTTATTATTAAGGCTTATCTGTCATGAATATCTTTTTCAAAGTTCTTTCTGTCATCCTTAATATCCTTATCAAAATCTTTTTCTTCATGTTTTATTTCATGGCAGTCTTTTTTAAGCTTGCTTTCACTCACTTCAACCAGATATATACCGATACAAAGACATGCTATTGAAACAGGTATTGTCCACCGGAATTCATCCTGACCGACAATAAGAGCAACGACTGTCGCTACAACGATCACCCAGTAACCCCACATTGCAACTACTGTGGTTTTTAGTCTTTTAAGCCCCATTGGCTGAAGGATATAAGATCCCACAGTCGGAAATATCAGAATGAATATCAATAGTGCAAGAGGAAGGAAATGAAGAGGTTCCTCAAAAACCTTTGCATCAAAAGGGATAAATATCGTTGAAATAAGCGATGCACACGCTGCACCAAGAAACGACCATTTGGTAAGTGCCACAACTCCTACCCGCTGAAGTATGATCCTGCATATTATAAGATATATTGCCGAAAGAATCGTACATGCTACAGTAAGCATATCACCAAGCATCGGATCACTTGCATAATGAGACGGTTTCTTTGTGAATATATTTATACAAGCACCTCCCAGGCCAAGAAAAAGACCGATACCTTTCATCAGATCCAGTCTTTCCTTATGAAAACAAAGGAGTATAAGAAAGACCCATATAGGTATTAGAGCTATTATTATAGAACTTGATACAGGTGTAGTCTTGCTCAGTCCTACCGTATAAAGGCTCATATATCCGAATATACCTATAGCTCCGATAAGGAACATATATATCTTATCCTTTATTGATGATTTTGGCTCATGTCTGATAAATATCCCTACTAACCAGAATGCCAGTGCTCCGAAAACAAGTCTTACTGTTACACAGGAGAATGGAGAGATCCATAAAGGCAAAAGATATTTAATAGCATTGGAGTTCAGACCGCTGAATGTCTTTGCTGTCAGCATTATTAAGTTTGATTTCGCTGTTTCTTTCCTCATCTTACTGTCTTTTTCTCTTATATATTAATATCAGAACATTGATTCTTCTTATCTGTTCAATTCATTGAGAATAACCGGCATAAGAGACAATCATAAAAATTTGAGTTATCTTCGCCGTAGAAAAAACAATAATAACCCAAACACTATTTTATCCTTAATGCTTGATAAAAAGAAAGTTATATTAGGTATGAGCGGAGGTACCGACAGTTCTGTGACGGCTATGCTTCTTCTCGAACAGGGTTTTGAAGTCATAGGAGTAACTTTCGTTTTCTGTGATGGCGGAGATCATCATATTGAAGACGCCAGGGCACTGGCCTCAAAACTCGGAATCAGACATATTGTTTATGAAGCAAAATCTGTTTTTAAAGAAAAAATAATAGACTACTTTATTTCTGAATATATGTCAGGGCGTACGCCCGTACCATGCGTTCTGTGTAACAATTATCTTAAATGGCCCCTGCTTATCGATATTGCCGATAAAGAAAATGCTTTTTACGTATCTACAGGACATTATATAAAAACAGTAAGCGACAATGGCCGACTGTTTATAACAGCAGGCAAAGATCCTGATAAAGATCAGTCATTCTTTATGTGGGGGCTTCCTGTAAGCATAATGGAAAGAATGCTTCTTCCGCTGGGAGATATGACAAAACAGGAAGTACGTGAATATGCGGCAGGGAAAGGTTTCAGTAAAGTCTCATTAAAGAAAGACAGTCTCGGGGTCTGTTTTTGTCCCGGCGATTATCGTGATTTTCTAAAAATGCAGCCCGAATGTAAAAATATTGAAGAAGGGCATTTTGTAGATACAAACGGGAAATATATCTGCCGTCATAAAGGTTATCCGTTCTATACCGTAGGACAAAGACGCGGACTTGGAGTTAATTTTCAGGAAGCTCATTTCGTGAAAGAAATTTTCCCCGATGAAAATAAGATAGTTCTTGCTACCGACAGAGATATGTATAAGACAGAAATATCTCTGAAAGATATAGTCTTTAACTATCCTGAAATAACTCAGCGAACCTTAAATTGCCGCATAAGATACAGAAAACAGAATACTCCCTGTAAAGTGGAAATACTTGAAGGAAATAAAGCCGTAGTTCATCTTCACGAACCGCTAAATGCTATTGCACCTGGCCAGGCTGCAGCCTTTTATTCCGGTGAACTTATAGTCGGAGGAGGTATAATTGAAAAATAAAAATTTACAACTTATCAGAAAGAGGATTTTCACTATGAAAATCCTCTTTTATTTTTAATATTATATAAAATACACAATCTCCATACAAGACAAAAAGAAAGATTAAAACACATAATAAAATCTTTATGACAGCTAAAATCTGTATAAATATTAATTTTTCCACCTAAACACATCAAATAAAATATTTATGTTAAAAAACATAATATTTTCGTTTAAAAAATATTTTGAATTGAAAATTTAATTAATATCGCAATTGATTATTAACAACTAAAATTCATAATATGATAGTCGGAACTCCAAAAGAGATCAAAAACAACGAAAATCGTGTTGGTCTTACCCCTGGCGGGGCTAAAGAACTCGTAAAAAGAGGTCATGTAGTTTACATTGAAAAAGGAGCAGGGATAAACAGCGGCTTCGAAGATGAAGAATATATAACTGCAGGAGCACAGATTCTGGAAACTGCAAAGGAAATATACTCCAAATCAGAAATGATCGTTAAAGTAAAAGAACCTATTGAATCTGAATATGATCTTATTCACGAAAATCAGATCGTATTCACTTATTTCCATTTTGCATCAAACAAAGCTCTTACTGACGCTATGGTAAAAAGCGGAGCTGTATGTATAGCATACGAAACTGTTGAATTACCGGACAGAAGCCTGCCTTTACTTATTCCGATGTCGGAAGTAGCAGGAAGAATGTCTGTACAGGAAGGTGCTCACTATCTTCAGAAATCAAAAGGAGGAAAAGGAATACTGATAAGCGGAGTACCGGGTGTCGCACCTGCAAGAATTCTTATTCTTGGTGCCGGAATAGTAGGTCTTAATGCAGCGACTGTTGCTGCCGGATTCGGGGCTGACGTTACTATAATGGATATCTCTCTTCCTCGTCTCAGATACCTGAGTGAGATTCTTCCTAAAAATGTAAGAACAATCTATTCTTCGGAATATAATATACGTAAAGCATTACCGGAAACCGATGTGGTGATAGGAGCTGTCCTTAAACCGGGAGCTAAAGCACCTCACCTTATCACAAGAGATATGGTGCCTTTACTGAAAAAAGGCAGCGTAATGGTAGATGTCGCTATAGACCAGGGAGGATGCTTCGAAACATCAAGACCTACATCTCATGACGAACCTATCTACAGTGTTGACGGAGTGACTCATTATTGTGTGGCAAACATTCCCGGAGCTGTTGCTTTCACTTCTACACTTGCACTTACCAACGCAACTCTTCCTTATGTTATCGCTCTTGCAGGTAAAGGCTGGGAGATGGCATGCCATGATGATGCTGCGCTTGCTAAAGGGCTTAATATCATTGACGGAAAAATAGTCTATAAGGCTGTTGCCGACGCATTTGCTTAAACAGACAAAAGAATAGAAATACCATCATTATACTACATGAATAAAGGCGCTAATAATCGATTATAAGCAATATATAATCAATATTATGAATCACATAAAAAAGCCATTATCGTTATCCCGGGATACGATAATGGCTTTTCTTGTTTTTTACTTCTTTTTTATTTTCTAAACTTTGCTTTTTTACAAAACACTAATTTTCTGATACCTCTTCACAATCCGGATATCACTTTCTGAAGCCGGCAAAAAGCTGATAACAAGGCTTCCTGAATCTCTAAGATTAAAATTAAATATTGTACCATAATCAACTATATATTTAGTAACATTTATTTCTTTCTCTTTTCTTATTCTTATAATACGTATTTACCTAAAACGACACTCATTCTGTCTTAAGATCAATATGCGCTGTTATTGCTTTTTATAATGAGAATCATTTTATTATACCGGATTTATATTCCGGGATAACTTATCTGTGATGTAGTTATGATTAATATTAAAATTGATATTGTTGTCGGAAATAAGACCGTTGGTTTTCAGATCGTCATGATGAATTTTTATGACCTGTCTATGGAATCATTATATAAGCGCATTTATAAATGGTAGTTCAAGAGTGTTGGCTTTGGTATCACTTTAGCAGGTCTTTGCTTTTATATAATCTGATACCTGATGCCACACTCTTACTATATTCCTTAACTATTATATCGAACAAATATATCTTATAACAGCCATATAAGCTGATCGTATATTATAAATAACAGACACAATATAAGTATTTTTTTCATAACCACAATCTATTTTATAAAATATGTAAAACAACAAGGCTTATTTATTATTGTTATAAACAATAAATAATCATTCTTTCCTAACTACATAAAACACAACAGAATAAACATTATTAAATAAATTATATGTATATTTAGAATAACCTAAACAGACTTATTATTATGAAAAAGATTTTATTAACGTTAAGTATCACATTACTCACATTTAACCTCTGCTTATCTTCCGACAACAATTGTCTTCCTGATAATTATATAGCTAAAGGAAACGCTTATGTCAGCGGTATAATCAGAAATTTTTCTGCCGACAGAAATATGAGTGCAGATATACTCTATCAGAATCCTATAATATCGGAGCCTCTCTTTATCAGCGCCGATATCAGTGATGACGGAAAGTTCTTTATCGAAGTTCCCGTTCTTAATCATTCTCTTGTGGTTTTCAATATACCTCATTACAGAGAATATATTGCGATAATGAGAGATGACACTGTATTTGTTGAATTTGATGCGTCAAAAGTCGCTTCCGGTTCCGATATTTCAGGAAGAAAGGATATGCCCTCCATATATTACAGGTTCAGCGGTGCTTTTGCGACGGTAAACAATGAACTGGGAAAACTGGCATTCTCGGAAAATTCTTCCGACCTGTTTATGGGAACAAGAAAGAACAGCTCATTGCCTGCCTTCCGCGATGAGATAATATCAAAAGCCGATAGCACAATAGAATATTATGACAGTCTTAATATTTCACCGGAGACAAAAAGGCTTATTGAGGTCAATATCAGACAGAATTCGATGAGATGGCTTGTTTCTCATTATACCGGGCATATTCGCGACGAAAATATATCTGAGGAAAAATATGCCGATACTTTTTTCTCGGTTTTTAAAGATTATGACTTCGCTTCTTCCGATCATCTTTACGGACAGCATTATACGGAATTTCTGAGAAACTGCGCCGACCTTTGTATAATGAAAAAAAGGATTGAACGTAAACCTCTTGAAAGAGTATCTACTGAAGCAACTATCCATATGAATTATCTTGAATCAAAAGATATTTTCTCTGATATCACCGGCATAGAGTCAGGTAATGCATTCGATTTAATGGACGGCATAATATTCATGAATCAGATAGATAAGAAACTTCAGTTATCCGACTGGCAGCTTCGCCAGGTCAACAACATATCGGCAAAATGTATCCGTGATGAAATATTCACGACAAACAACAATCTGCTTCGCGAAATTGAAAGGACAACAAATAATAAATCCACAACGATAAAGGATGTTACATGTGATTATTTTTTCTCTTTCGACAATATCATTCAGGAAGAATATGAGAAATTAAAGTTAATCCACATATGGGATTTCAGTAGTTTTTGGACTATTGAGGCACATGGATATATGAAGAAATTAAAAACGGAATACAGTAAAAAGAATGTCCGTTTCATTTATATCGTTGAAAATGATATTCCTGACCGTCAGTGGAAAAACAACGCTTATATTCAGACAGGAAAATTTTACAAAGTAAATGAAGAGCAACTTAAATCTATAAGATCAAGATTTGAACTGAACGGAACTCCCTGCTTTCTTGTATGCAATAGTTCGGGTAAAATTCTTTTATCTAAAGAAGGATATAGTCATGATATGGTTGGCGAGTTATATGAGATATTCGACCGGGAACTGGCGAAATAAAATATACCAAAATATATCCCGTTAATGTGAAAAAAAAGCGGATAATGCCGTAAAATCCGGCATTATCCGCTTCTGTCATATCATTTAAGACCCGAAATATTATTCCTCAAGCCAGCCCTGGATAGTGTTTATTATCTCTTTTCTTGATTCTTCAGGGAAAGAATTTATTCTTGTTCCGTGTGAACCTTCAGGACATACATAAACTTTAAGGTTTTTCTTCTTATCCGTATTAAGCCACGTTACGCCTGATGCTGTCCAAGGATCCCATTCACCATAAATATATGCCATCTTAGGATCATTATTTTTCAGGAATTCTACAGTTGAGTTATAAAGTGCCGGATTAAAATCTTCGCTGCAAAGCTCCTCTGTTATCATAAGTCTGCGCATATAATCTTTAGAGCTCTTTATAGAAAGATATTTCTTAAACGGCTTGATATCATAACCGTAATAACCCAGTTCTCTTACTGCCTGCACATTAAATGAAGTATATGGAGTCTGTTTTGAAAAATAATTTGGTTCAAGAATTTTTATCGCATAATCAAAAAGCTCCTGATCCGTTGCCGTTTCGGCAGGAATATCTCCGACTTTAAGTCCGAACTGCCAGTGAGCGAATGAGTATTCAAGAACAGAATAGTCGAAAACTTCCTCAACAGGTAAACGGAATTCATATTTCTTTGATTCACAATATTCTGAGAACATCGGAAGGATAGTCTCCTTACGTTTAAGTAATTCTAACTGGAAGTTCTGTACAGCCTTACGGCTCTTTTTATCACCGACTTTTCTGATGAAAGACTCATGACGTCCGTCTTCAAGAGATTTGTTAAGCGGAGCCACATAAGGAACCGATATATCTACATCCTCTGGAAATTTTGAACGGTAGAACATAGTAGTCTGTCCTCCTTTGCTTATCCCGGTTGCGATCCATTTATTATCATATATTTTTCCCATCGTACGACGTATCTTATGAAGGTCATAAAGAGAATTTTCAACTGTAAGATATTGCCAGTCGCATGGTTCCGGCATCGACTCTCCGAAGTAACGGTATTCAGCAACCACTATATTAGTATTGAAAAGCGAAGCAAGTTCGTCGATATATTCCGGAGAAAGATATCTGTTACCCTCATAACCTTCAGTCACAAGAACAGTAGGACGGTCAAAACCTCTGTGACATACTATCACTCTCTGTTTGAAAACTCCGGCATTCTTTTTCTTCGAATCAAGATTCTGATCGATGAACATTACATATTTTTCATCAAACTGTGTTGACTCCAGTTTCTGAACGCCACTTACTCCGTTCAGAGCATTCAGTTTTGAATGCAAATCATTCTCCTGCGCACAAGCTGTCAATGCCAGGAAAATAGTGGCAATCAGCAGACCTGTAAATCTAAAAGTTTTTTTCATATTTTCATCAGTTAACATTTATACGTTGTTTGCAAAGATAAATTTATAGTCCATATTCCCGTGAAATAAGATAAAAATATTGATATAAAAACAGACAAAATCTAATATATGAGCCTTTTGACAAGAATAATGACAAAATAAACCATACCTTTGACGCCTGTTAATTATCGAAAAATTTAACTCATGCTTACAAGACTATTATTCACTTTTATTTTCACTATCCTATATATTTCATCTTATGCTTCCGAACCGTTTAAAAAAGAACATCATTTTCAGATAGGAGCGGGCATACCTTTTGAATTCAATTATTTTGATAATGATATCAGTTATATAACCGTCAACGGTATTCCCGTAGATATTCCGGATTCAGGTCAGGAACAAAGACAGAAAACCTATAAGTCTCCTGTGTTGTCGGCATCATATCTTTTCATACCAAAAAAATGGATTGCTGTCGGAGCCTCTTTTGTATGGTATAAAAAACATGGAGACCGCAATTATATTCTTTTTCCTTCCTCAAATCACAAATACAGTCAACAGAACCTGGGATTGAGAGCTGATATCAAACTATACTGGCTTAACAGAAAATATTTTGATATTTATTCCTCTTTTGCTGTCGGTGTTCTTTATAAGAAAGAAGAAAGAAAATACAAAAGTGTGGAATATAAGGACAAGGAGCTGATGGCATCCATTGACTATTCTCTTATAGGAATGACTTTCGGAAACCGTGTTTACGGTATTCTTGAACTTGAAAGTCTTAACCGGGTTAAGGCAGGTATGGGTTATAAGTTCTAAACTTATTTATTATTTTTACCTGACACATTTTTATTGTCACCGCGCAGTGTTAACATGACAACTGTACGGTGACAATATTGCAACTGTGCAGTGACAACATTAACACTGTACGGGTGTTACGAAAACCAGCTATACTATTTATTTTTGTCTGTCATGAAACACATTATACATTACATTTTTTTTCTGTTAATATTAATTCCGGCATCCCTCATTTCAGCCGGTAATGATGATATAATTGTTTCCGACCTTCCTTTCCTTGACAGACTTCCTTCACGCGAGATAATAACGATGCATCAGGATTCCGACGGATTTATATGGATCGGAACAGCCGACGGTGTAGCCAGATATGACGGTTACGAAACGGTAATAGTAAAATCAGATCATAATAATAACGATCTGCTATATTCTAATCATATAGTAAGTATTGACGAGAATCCTGAATATATATTTATCGGAACGAAAAACGGTCTTAACCTTATTGACCGAAAAACTCTTCAGATTCATAATTCTCCATTTCCGGAATTTGAAAATGCGGATATAAAAGCGATTCGCAGCGATCGAAATGGCCATCTCTGGATTTCCGTTTATAACAACATATACAGATGTGATACGGAAAAATGGGAGATCAGCAATATAGAAATAGAGAATAAGAACGGACATACCGCCGTGACTCTTTATGAAGATTCCGCCGGCAATATATGGGCTCTGTTCTGGGGAAAAGGAATGTTACGTTATTCGGAAGAATATAACCGTTTTATTGCTTTGCCGAAGATAGGCGTACAAAACAATCCGTTTAAGATATTTGAAGATAATAAAGGCCGTTACTGGATTCTGACATGGGGAGACGGTCTTTTCCGTTTCTACCCTGATAGTGAAGATGATAATAAATTCATACATCAGCCTGTCAGCGGACTTTATGAAAGTGAAGCCAATTCAATTCTTTTTGATGTGGTACAGGATTCCCATAACGGATATCTTTGGATGCTTACTTACAACAGACTGATAGCAGTAGATATTAATGACGGAAAAGCTGATATTGTAAAGTGTGAGGAAACAGATGATTACAATCGTATGTTTTCCATGATAATGAAAGACAGGGAAGGCAATCTGTGGTTAGGCGCCTATGATTCGGGAATAAATATTTTCTTTAATAATAGGGGAATTAAAAGACATACACTTAACGATCTGAAAGCTGAAGCAGGAGCAGAAGTAAACATCAGCTGCATGAATAAGGATGACGAGGGCATAATATGGCTGAATCAGGAAAGACTCGGAGTCAGGTTTTATGATGAAAACAGAAGAGAGACTTTCATTTCCGGGAGCGGCAGGGTGAAGAATCTTGAAGTAAACTTTATAACACCGGCAAGGGAAAAAAATACGATGTGGATCTCTTCAAGTTTCATCCCCGTGATATTCAGAGCGGAAAGATCGGGAAGTGAAATGATACTGAGAGATTCGCTTGATCTGCGTCATTACGGTATCCGCGACCGCGTGAAAGAGATGAAAACCGATGAAGAAGGCAATCTGTGGATATTGTCGGGACATGATCTTCTTATAATGCCTTACGGAAGCAAAGATATTATCAGAACAGATAGTCTTAAGAGTGTAAATTCATTTACCTCTTATAACGGAAAAGAGATATTCTGTATTACCGGAGAAGGATTTTGCACGGTAGGTCTTACCGGGGATAAGCCGGAATATATATGGAATGCAAACTTTTGGGTTAAAGCGACAGAAAAACTTAATTGCATAACGGTTGACGGAGAAGTTCATTATGCTTCGACTTCTTACGGAAGGATTATTAATCAGACATTATATGATTGCGAATCAGAACATCTTACATCCCTACTTAACAGTGAAGGAAGCAGAATATTACGTCTACACAGCAATGAGGGTTCCTTAATAGTGATAAAGCCGAATTCTATAAGTATAAAAAAAGGAGACAGTGATGCCGTGTCGCGTGTAAACTGCGATGATATATCAGTGCCCGTTTCATTTTTTAAAGAAAACGCTTCTTTCATTGATAAAGAAGGTAATTTATATGCAGGCGGTCATCGCGGATTTATAAGTATCGGAAAAGATAGATATGCAGAAACAGAGACATGTCATTCCTCAAAGACCGTGATAAGTGATTTCAGAATAAACGGAAAAAGCATATTCTTCGGAAAAGGGGATATTGCTGCGGAAGTTCCATCAACGAAAAAAGTCATAACGGATCATAATGACCGAAATATTGAAATCTGCTTTTCCGGGCTTTCGTTTGCGGAAACAGGAGATATTACTTTCCGGTATATGATGGAAGGTGCGGATAATGACTGGATAACATGTGAGAAAGGAAGAAACAGCGCATATTATAACCGTCTTGGCAAAGGGACATACAGATTCAGGGTAAAATCGTTTGCCGAAAATAATCCGGATGCTGTATCTGAAACACAAATCACAATCATAAGAAAAGCGGCCTGGTATGAAAGCGATATGGCGATATGCCTCTATCTGATCTTAATAATTCTTATTGCCATACTTGCTATAAGATATATTATTCTGAGAGACAGACGCCGTACAGAGCTGAAGATGAGAGAGGAGCTCACAAAAACAAAGATCGAATATTTTACTAACATATCTCATGAGCTTCTTACACCTCTTGCTATAATATCATGCGTATCCGATAATCTTGATTCCGGAGAAGAGACAGATAAGAATCTCCTCGTAACACTGAAAGAGAATATCACGCGTCTTAATAATCTTATACGCCAGGCTCTGGAGTTCAGAAAGTCGGACGCGGGGAAACTTGTCCTTAAACCGGGTTATCATAATATTTCGGATATACTGGAAACTCTTCTGAATACCAATTTCACTACTATCGCGAAGGAAAAGAATATAACATTGAATATAGATGTTGAGAAAAATATATGCGGATATCTTGACAAAGAAAAGCTTGAAATTATAGTTTTCAATCTGATGTCGAATGCGATAAAATATAGTTACGAAAATGGTGATATAACGGCTACCGTAAAAAGTACAGATAAAAATGATTCGCTTAATCTGATAATATCGGTAAAAGATAACGGACCGGGAATCAACAAAGAAAATCATGAAAATATATTCTCACGATTTTATATCAACGCGGGTTCTTCCGCCGCAAAATCAAACGGTATCGGTCTTTCAATAACAAAGGAGATGGCTGAACTTCATAACGGAGATATCAGTGTAATAAGTGAAACGGGAAAAGGAGCGGAGTTTATAGTTTCACTTCCTATAGACGGAATCCTTAATAATGAAAACACTGAATTGACGGTTAATTACGTTACGGATATTGATCCTCAAAAACCGACAATATTTATCATTGATGACAACAGGACTCTTCTTGACCTTATGGCAAGGACTCTATCTCCGATATATAATGTTCTGACCTGTGACAACGGATTGAAAAGCGCAGAAATATTATCTGAAAATAATATAGATCTGATATTATGCGATATGATGATGCCGGAAATAAGCGGTATCGATTTATGTAGAAAGCTGAAAAGTGAAATAGAGACAAGTCATATCCCGGTAATTATGCTGACCGCGCGTAATGATGAAGAAGCGCGTACGGAAAGCTACAAAGCAGGAGCTGACGGCTTTATTGCAAAACCGTTTGATTCAAAAGTCCTTTTCGCAAGAATTGATAATCTTATGACTTCATTCAGACAGAGACATGAGAGATTCAGATCTGCCAAAGAACCGGTCACACCGGAGCGTGAAGACTATGGTGCAGAACATATCTTTATAAAAAGGCTTATTGAGATAATAGAATCTTCTCTTGAGGATTCTGACTTCGACCTTGAATTTATCGCGGCGGAACTTAACGTTTCAAAATCAACGATGAACAGAAAGATAAAAGCTGTTACAGGAATGACACCTATGGATTTTGTCAGAAACATACGTCTTAAATTCGCATGCAGATTACTGAAAGAGGGAAATAAGAATATCTCCGAAATAGCTTACGCTGTAGGCTTCGGAAACCCTAAATATTTTTCAACCTGTTTTAAGGAAGAGTTTGGCGTTACTCCAAGTGAATTTGCAAAGTCAGAAAAAGAAATATTGACTCAAAACACATAAACTATTGATATAAAACACATTACCCAATTACAGACACTTTAGTCTGAAATAGAATGAAAATATTTCAGACCATATTGGAGATTTACCGGACCTTCTTTTTATGTGAAAGATATAGTTTAGCGAGACAAATAATCGCTTTTGAACAATTAAAATTTTCACATTAAAAAATCTGATATGAGAAAAGAGAAAAACACATTCAGGCTTACACCGCGACTAATAGCCGGCACCGCGGGAATGATGCTGCTCGGATTGGGAGGCGGTGACGCTTTTGCCGATCTTACCGTAAAGAAACTAAGAACGGAGGGAGTAAGCAACCCTGTCGGCATAGATATAGAAAGACCATCTTTCAGCTGGCTTTCGGAGAATCCGGATTACGGAGTAAAACAGACATCTTATGAAATATCGGTTACGACAGCCGACGGAACGGAAGTATGGAACTCGGGAAAGACAGATTCCGACAGAAGTATAGACGTGAAATATGAGGGTGCTTCTCTGGATCCTTCGACAAGATATTACTGGAATGTAAAAGTTTGTGATAACAAAGGCAATGAGACATTATCGTCAGAAAAGGCATATTTTGAAACCGGACTTATGAGTTCGGGATGGGACGGTGCGAGATGGATAAAGAAATCGTCGGAAACAGTAAAAAAGGAAGAAGAGGATATAAAGAATTATTCGTTATCGGTTGATTTCGAAATTAAGAATATTGCTGCCGGAGTATGTTTTGCAGGAAAAGACGCAAACAACTATTTCATGTGGCAGGTAAATATGGAGATAGGTTATCCGAGACTTCGTCCTCACATGTGGAGAAACGGAGCTGCTTCATGTCTTGACGAGATAGACCTGAGAGACAAGATAAACATAGAACTTAATAAGGAATATAATCTGCGTATCGATATCAACGGTGATATGGCAGATACATATATCAATGACATTCTTGTCGATTCAAGAAGAAACCCTAGCGGAGGCGACTACGGATACGGAGATTCCGGCATTCGTCAGGATCGTGCATGGGCCAATTATAATATACTTGAGGAAGCTTATTTTGATAATTTCAGAATAACCGATCTTTCGAAAGATAATGACAATATAATATTTTATGAGGATTTCGGTGATGCCGGAAATAATCGCTTTACGACGGGAAGCATAACTGAAGACGGACGTCTTTATGTGGCGGCGGAGTATTCGTGGATAAAGAAGATCAACAGTGATAAGTATGATATTGAGTTTGACATGATTCTTGCGCAGGATAATGCCGGAATCATCTTCTCTGCCACCGATACTAAAAATATGTTCTTGTGGGGAATAAACGTAAAGAATAATAATTATCCCGTAATACGGCGTCATGTCTTTCAGAACGGCGGTTATAAACTAACGGATACCAATATAAGTCATCTTATCTCTAAAGATGACCTTCTGAATAAAAAACATTCGGTGAAGATAGAAGTAGGTGAGTCTGTCGTAAAGACATATATCGACGGTGTCCTTGCCGATACGTTTACCGATGAATCGGGCACACTTCATAACGGGAAAATCGGTTTCCGCGCTTATAAGGATGCGGGAATGGATGAGATAGCTTATTATGACAATATAAAGATTACGGAATACGGTAATTCGTCTCTTAACGGAACAATGACGCTGTTTGAAGATTTTGAGAGTGAGACAGATAATTTCTCTGACGGGGTGATCGAATTTGTCGATAATTCAAAATGGCTGAAAGTTTACTCCGATTCTCAGGAGACTTGTGTAATGCAGCAAAGCGCAAACGGGATTCCTGTATTCAGAAAAGAATTCGGGTTAACCAAAGATGTAAAATCAGCAAAACTCTACAGCAGTGCTCTCGGCATGTATGAAGTGTTTGTGAACGGAAGCAGAATAGGAACTCCGCAGGAAGACGGAACAATGGTTTATGATGAACTGAAACCGGGATGGACAGAACATGCGAAAGAGTTTTTCTATAATACGACCGATATTACTCACCTTGTCAGAAAAGGAGCCAACGGCATCGGAGCTCAGGTAGGCACAGGATGGTGGGCAGGAGCTATAAACAAAGGAATCTACGGTAATACAACGATAGGATTTCTTGCCAAGATCGTTGTAGAATATGAGGATGGAGAAAAAGAGATCATCGTTACCGATACTGACTGGAAAGCGTCTAACTGCGGACCGGTAATAACAGGCG
Source organism: uncultured Bacteroidales bacterium (assembly GCA_947074105.1). Lineage (GTDB taxonomy): Bacteria > Bacteroidota > Bacteroidia > Bacteroidales > JAUNSR01 > JAUNSR01. The sequence continues at coordinate 39,649 of CAMTON010000008.1, read as the reverse complement.
ATATTTATGACGGTGAGACTTATGATGCCCGCCGTAACTACGGATGGACTACAGCGGGATATGATGATTCGAACTGGAATAAGACGATATATAACAATGAGTTCAACGGTAAGATAAGTGCCTACAACGGGCCACAGGTCAGGGTAAGGGATTTCCTTGAAAGAAGACCTGTATCGACAATGATATATTCGGGTACAGTGAACAGCGGCAGCGATTACGGTAAGGTGAAAGAGATTGAATCATCACCGGGATTTAAAACTATAAGTCTGAAAAAGGGACAGAATGCCGTGATCGACATGGGTCAGAACATGGTAGGTTGGATAAGATTTACCGCTAAGGGAGATAAGGGAACACGGATTAACTTTAAATTCGGTGAGATGCTTAACGACAGCGGTGAGAAGAAGCGAGGAGATGACGGCCCTGCCGGAAGCGTATATACATATAATCTTAGAACGGCCAAAGCGAAACTGAACTATATATTCAGAGGAGACTCCGGGGGTGAGACATTCGCGCCTACAATGACTTTCTTCGGTTTCAGATACTGCGAGATAACGGCTACAGATAATGTGGAACTTCTTGCGATAACAGGTGAAGTCGTAGGCTCAGAAATAGAGGAGGGTTCGTCGCTTGAAACAAGTCATAAGGATATAAACCAGCTTTACAGCAATGTGATGTGGGGACAGCGCGGAAACTTCCTCAGCATTCCTACAGATTGTCCTCAGCGTGATGAACGTCACGGATGGTCGGGAGATACTCAGATATTCGCGAGAGCGGCATGTTATAACAGCGACTCGAAGGCTTTCTATCATAAATGGATGGGAGATATGAGAAACTCTCAGAGAGCTGACGGCGCTTATGCCGATATGTCGCCTTTCTGCTGGTGGGGACACGGTAATTCTGCATGGGGAGATGCGGGAGTGATTGTACCGTGGACAGTATATCTGATGTATGAGGATAAAGACATCCTCAGGGAAAACTATGAGTCAATGACTGATTATATGAACTTCCTTGCCGCACAGGTTTTCGACGGTTATAAATATAATGGTGCGGGAGTAAGTTTCGGCGACTGGCTTGCTTATGAAGAAACAGATAAGAGATATGTAAGCGTGGCCTATTATGCTTATGTAGCCGGACTTATGGAAAAGATATCTCTTGCTCTGAGCGAAAATGAAAATGACAGTTTTGCGACTAAAGCAGCAGAATATTCAGAATTATTTGAAAACATCAGAGACGAGTTCAATACAAGGTATGTAAATGCCAACGGAACACTTAAAGAGAATACTCAGACTTCATATCTCCTTGCTTTGAAATTCAATCTTTTCAAAACAGAAGAGCATAGAACCAAAGGGATTACTGCTTTAAATAATCTTCTTGTAAGAAACGGGTATAAATTAAGTACGGGGTTTGTCGGAACCGGTATCCTTAATCAGACTTTAAGCGAATGCGGCCTTAATGACATGGCATATAACCTGATATTGCAGAGAAACAATCCTTCATGGCTTTACAGTGTGGATCAGGGTGCTACAACGATATGGGAAAGATGGGATTCTTATACTAAGGAAACCGGATTCAATGATCATCCGTGGATAATGAATTCATTCAATCATTATGCTTACGGAGCTGTGGCGGAATGGATGTACAGATTTATCGGCGGTATCGAGGCAGATGAAGAGAATCCCGGATTCAGACATTTCTATCTTAAGCCGGTGCCTGACAGAAGATCATATCTGCCGCAGGGGCAGGAAAGAGTCACTTCATGCAGAGCGGTGTATAATTCACAATACGGAGAAATAATAAGCGACTGGAAAATGAATGATGACGGACGGATATCTTATTCGGTAGTTGTTCCGATGAATACGGAAGCGACTGTATATGTACCGATTCTTTCGGCAGAAGATGAGAACGTAAGTGTTGTTTCGGATGCTCCGGCCGACTGTATCGAATTTATAGGTAAAGAGGACAATTATGCCGTATATAAGCTAAAGTCAGGAAAGTATGATTTTGCAGTCGTCAGTTCTGATATTACAGGAATTGAAGAAACCATACATAGAAGTCTTAATGTAAGTCCGAATCCGGTAAAAAGAAGATTAAAGCTTTATTTTAACGGAAACATCGATACTCTTCAGGTTATTGATTCTAACGGAAAGACGGTGATTTCTGAAATTGATTATAAGAAAGACACAGTTGATTTCGGAAAAGTGAATCCGGGAATCTATTTTGTAAGAATAAGTTCGGGAAAAGAACGATATATGGCTAAGGTCATAAAGGAATAATAAATTGAATCTCTATAAAATAAAAAAATCATCACTTAAGGAGCATATCCGTTAAGTGATGATTTTTTATTCTGTCTGTGGTATATTTATCTTATGATCTTAACTACCGTATCATTGACACGAAGGAAATATATTCCTTTGCTGATCTGAATAAAGTTGTTGCCCTCATTCAGAATTCCGGATTTAAGAAGAGAACCGTATGTATCGAAAAGCATATAGTTCTGATAAGCACCGGTATTGTTGACAATTGTTCCGGATGCAGGAATGAAATATATATTGCCTTCTTCTGTTGAATGTAATGCATTCGGAATATTATTGTCGGCAAGAGTATAAATGATAAGTTCATCAGATTCCCATGATGTTTCTTCACCTTTCTGAGCTGTCACTACAAAACGATATCTTGTATCGGGTTCTCCTTTGTCAAAATGGAATGTAGTAATATCTCCTACGTTAAGATTATCATATCCTTCAACCGGTTCACTTATCTGCTGACAATGTTTTACCGTTATATCATCTATATAGACAGTTCCTATCATAGGACGTACGAATTCTATTTTAACACCGTAATATAGGTCTTGAAGTGCCTTAGAAGTATATATTACTCCGTCGGAACAATCTGTCACTTTTATCTCTTCGATTGTTTCCCAGTATCTGCCGTTATACATTGAAATAATAAGTTTGTTTTCTTCTATTTCATTTGTACTCTTATACCAGAAGCTGAATTCCTTTATCGGCCATTCATTTACAGCAGATGAAATATAAGCACCGTTAACATTGGCACGCATCGAAGGAGGTGCAATACCGGCATTTACCGCTGAATTCACTGTTGATGTAACATTGCATTCCCATCCTTCCGGAAGAGGATCCATTTTTGTCGTAAAGTCATAAGATGAAGTCATCTCTTCGCCTGAATATTCTTTATAAACAGTTACATTGTAAGATTCGGCTTCTTCTACAGGCAGCCATGAAACAGCAAATGAGTTTTCAGATATGAACGACGGTTCAGATACTTCCGGTGAAAGCCCGGTAAAGCCGACAGGACGTGTATTCACTGATAGTTCAGTTGAGTTTTCACTTGCCTTGTAGCTTTTTACCGCTCTTACCACAAAGAAGTATTCTTTGTCGGCACGGAGTCCCGTTACAGTAGCAGAAGTTACATTACCTACATTTTTTGCCTGATAGCCGGTAGCATATACAACACCTATCACTTTTCTGTAGACATCAATTTCGTAACTGTCGGCATCTTCCACAGACTGCCAGTTGAGGTCGAAAGTTGTTGATGTCACTTTTGTAGCTTTTTCTATTAAAGGTGCTGAAGGAGCTTCGAAAGTAGCTTCATAAAGGAATGAAATTATTCCGCTCTTATGATTGATCTCTCTTACCACTCTTTCCTGACGGGAGTTGTCCCATGAAAGCATACCTGGTTGAGTATCATCGGTAAACCATTTAACATTGGATGTTCCCGGAAAAACATCGCCTGCAAGTGTAGAATAACTTTTTATATTATCAGCTTCTTCAATATCGACTCTCTGATGATCTGCATTATTGTTAGGAGAGTTTGACCACCATACATTTGCATCATAATCAATATGCCAGATAAGCATCCCTGATGCAGGAAGATACTGATCAAAACCTTTTCTCTGACGGTTTTCAAGAAGGAAATATTCATTTGATTTTGTTGTCGGAATCTTATAAGCCACACCGTCAGCCAGATTATTCAGAATTACTGTCGTATCTGCAGGATTCAGGTTTGTCGGTTTCAGCCATCCTACCTGAGTTCTTGAGAAAGAACACCAGTAAGGAGGTGTGCGTCCGCTGTTGTTGTAATTTCCGCCAGCCATGATATCCCAGTCTCCGGGAGTGAAAGCTCCGGAACTACCCGAAGTGTCGTAATAGTCGGCAAGCCCGAGTACGTGACTGAATTCATGACAGAAAGTACCTATACCGACCATATTAGTACCCCATGAACCGCGAAGTTCGTTTGAACATGCGAAACGGTCAAGAATCTTTCCGTCATATGATCTGTAAATTCCTGCTCCGGCTCTTACATACCAGGCAAAAGGCCATACAGATTCCTGTGGTCCACCTTCCGCCTCACCATGTCCGGCGAAGAAAACAAATATATTGTCGATATATCCGTCATTAGTATTATCATATTGCGTGAAATCTACTCCCTGACTGTAAAGGTAATCGCAAGCTTCCGATGCCATTTCACAGGATCTTTTGTTATCATAACCATAATATGATCTGTTGTTAGCTAACAAAATTGGTCCGTAAACATCAAAGTCGGGTTGATATTTTCCATATGAACATTCCATGAAATAGTCTCTTGCACTTCCCGTTCCTCCGTTATCCGAATATCCCGGTTCATTAAGCATTTTATGGAAAGCATTCTGAGGAGATGAAACAGAAAAGCGTACATCCTGATATTCAACAAGAACGACAAGAACTTTCTTCTGTCCCGTAGAGACAGATCTTGTTGTTGCTTCGTCAGCAGCAATTCTTGCCTGCGACATATAATCAGGTGTCATTCTCTGTTTTGAAGCTTTTCTTAAATCAGAATAGGATTTTTCAAAGACTTCTGTCTGCTTTTCAAGGTCTATAGTAGAAAGAAATGTCTTGGCTTCCTCTGTTCTGTCTTCCTGTTGTGAAGCACGGAATGCTGAAGGAACAATCTGATTGTCGTCATCAAGTGAAGCATAATAAAGAAATTTGTTATCTCCTTCTGCAAGAAGATAACCATCCGTAGTTGTACGGTAGCTGTAATATTCATCTCCGATCAGATAAATAGTGATTTCAGTACCGTCGGGCTGTACATACTGAATCGGAGTCCTTAAAGCCGGAGCTCCGAATGCCAGATTACATAACAGCAGGCAAATGGCTAAAAAAGAAAATCTTGTCTTCATTTAGTTGAGTGTTAAGTATAATGTGTGTAAAATCTATCCTTATTTATTTCATTATCTTGAATGTATAAGTATCGAAATCAGTCTTACATTTAAGAATATAGACTTTAGCGATATTATCCGGATAATCGAACACTAAGGAGAAATCTGTATTTTTTTCTTCATAATTAATATTATCGATAAGCATTCCGTCAAGTGTATAAAGCGAGATATACATTGAAGTAGGTGAGGAATTGCTGTAATTTACGCGTACTCCGTCAGAAAGTGTCATTATATTGAAATTATTCTTACTGTCGTTCTTATTTACTGAAAGTATCTCATTTTCGCGGTATATAGCTTTTACATCAACGCCTCTTACCGATGACGGAGTCGAAATAGTATATTTCGGAGAGGTGCTTGATGTTATAGAATTAGAATTGCCTGTTATTCTTGTAACTTCCCATCTTTCGAAATCATAACCTTCTATATCAAGGGCTTCTAATACTATAGGAGTTCCGGAAATCGCATTTCCGTCAAATTTATATTGAGAAAGAAGATTATCGTTGATCTTTATCTTTTTTACATTTCCGGTAGGGTGGATCGTATTAAGGGTAAGTGATATGGTCTCATTAAGTCTGAATCGGTCGCGAAGGAAATTAATCATTCTCGGACCTCTTCTTACCGGCCAGCTTTTCATTTCATTTACGGAAGACATCCAGCTTCCCGTGCCGCGGACATTCCATTTATTTGCATGATAACCGCTTTCATCATAGATATTGCCTGCAAGTGAATCGGCTACATTTGTTACTATATCTTCATGAAGATAGTCTCCGATCGCCGTCATTGTGCGGTTGATAAATTTATTTCTGAATTCTGTATTGTCCATAAGGGACCTGAACAGTACCGTGCTCCATTCATTACTCATCCATGTGTCGTAATAAAGTTCACCCATTGCATACAGAAGCGTGTTATGAGACGAACTTAGTCCGTTATATCCCATTCCGAAATCTGTATCCATAAGAATCCACCTCCATTTTCCGCCTTCTTCACGAGGGCGCCATAGTTTACAGTTGTTGGCAGGCCAGTCTCTGTTGCCGCAGAATATCTCAATAAACATATAATTGATATATTCATCGATATCTATCTGAGATTCCAGAATACGATAGTTATTGTCGACAGATATATCGTTGTTTCTTGCAAAATCAATCATCAGATTGTAAGCCTCTTTATCTCCTGCAGAAATAAGAGGTTCATCGATTTCAAGACTTATAAGATCAATATCTTCTTCTTCCAGTCCATAATTTGAGAGAATAAAATCTTCATTAGATCTTTCTCTGATATTCTGTATTCCATAGTATGAGCCGTTAATAAATAATACGGCAGGCTGATATGCCTGATAGTCAATATCGACGTTTCCTGCAACAAGTGTCTGGATATAAGGATCTCTCAGGCGTGCATCATAATAATCATTACCTGTATTTCTTAACATGAATGATTTTATTTCCATACCTGGTTTCTCATGAAAGAAATCATGATTGAATCTTTTTGTTCCGAATCTTTTATTAGCATACACGATAAGTGATTTCTGATCATTGTTTCTTGAACATCCTCCCGCAATTCTCATCTCTGCTGTCTGATTTATTACCGGAGCATCTACATGAGAGCTTTCAAAAATTTCGATATTAACAGGTCTGCGCCATGGCTGATTATAATTTCGGGGGTCATTAGTACAGTTGTCTACACGACCATTTGTTCCAACCACATAAATTCCGATTTTATTGTCAGTAATATGTTTAGGATTGGTGCTTATGCTTACTATTGGAAGATCTATCTGACGTAGCCCGATAAAGACTGTTTTCGTAGTTGTAGGACTTTCAAGATAACCTTCTGCCATTGCTTTGAATTTGAATGTTCTTGTTGAACTTACCAGAAGCGTTCCGTCTTCCGGAACAACGGAAGATGAAGAAGTAGGTTCCGTTCCCGTAGATGTATAATGTATTTTCGAACCCGGAGTGGGAGAGGAAACTTTTATTTTTAGATAACTTCCGAAAAAGTAGTTCTCCGTTTCAATTACAGGTGCTTCACATCTTTCAGTTGCAATATCAGAATTATTGTTTGTAGCACCCGGCGTTGCTTCTCTTACGGTAGTAATATTTGAACTACCGTCGGGAACTCGGGCATATGTGGTATTATATAGTTCTTTCTTATATTTGAATCTGTCGACTTCATTACCTGAAGGATCGTACATATAAAGTGTTGCTCCTCCTATGTCAAGGCGGAAGTTTGCATGTAACCCGGTATCTTCCTTATCAAAATAAATAATCTTATATCCTTTTGCCGGAATTATAAGTGATTCTCTCAGAATCCATTTCTGTTTTTTTGAATTATTGTCTGTAAAAGAATAGTTGATGATATCTTTATCTTCATCAGTGTCATTATATATTTCCGCCCAACTGTCGGGATAGTCGTAAAGATCATCCATTATACCGGTAATATTAGACGGTACAATCTCATTTATATATAATTGGGCACGGGTATTAAAAGAAAAAAAAGTGATTGATATTATCAGAGTTACTGTCCTCACAGAGAGTTTCTGAAATAAAAGATAAGTTGAGTTTTTCATTATAGATGTGTTGATTAAAGGATATATGATTATAACTGAATGCTGCTTAATTATTAAATGTTAGCATTTTCAATTATAAAAATTAAAATGTTTAATGTGGAATTTGTTTAACTGCGTTAATTGCTTAATGTTGTTATTTGCTTATTATCACTTGTTTAATGTGGATAATGATCAATCGCAAAGTTAATCTGTTAATTTAAAACTAAAAGATTCTTTTTATAAAATATTATAAATCACTTTCATATCATGTTAATAAGAAGACTCAAATATGTTTCTTTTATCCTTCCCTGACTGTAATTATTCATAATATGACTTATTTACAGGATATCTGTTTTCTTTTTTTACTTAGTAAAGAATCTTAATTATTCTCCGTATAATTCATGATTTATAAATCATAATTCCGGATTAAGGCATATATAATAGCATTATATTTTATTTGAATATCTCTCATAAGAATATCAGAATAATCTTTTTAGTTCTTCTTAAAATAAAAAATCCTGCTGACATTATCTGTCAACAGGATATGTTATAGAGTTAATCCGAATCTTAAATCTACCTGTTATTACATTGAAGCAAGTAAAGTTTTTACTTTTTCAGAGATTAATCTTCCTTCAGCCTTACCTGCAAGAGTTTTGCTGGCAATACCCATTACTTTACCCATGTCTTTAGGACCTGTAGCTCCTGTTTCCTCAATTATCGCTTTTACTTTTTCAGTAAGTTCCTCGTCTGTAAACTGTTTTGGAAGATATTTTTCCATTACTGCTACCTGTGCAAGTTCTTCGTCGGCAAGATCCTGTCTTCCTTGCTGAATATATATTTCAGAAGCATCTTTACCCTTTTTTACAAGTTTGGTAATGATTTTTACTGCTTCATCATCGCTTAATTCATCAGCTCCGTTTTTTGCGGTTTTTGCTTCTATAAATTCTTTTTTTACATTTCTAAGTGTATCACGGGCAACAACATCTTTTGCCAGCATTGCTTTTTTTATATCATCACTTATCTGATCAAATAAATTCATAACTGATATTTATTGGTTAAAATTATTTTGTTAAAACTGAATAGTTGAAGTTCGTGGAGCTGTAGGCTGTGAAACCGGCTTTTCTTCATTCTGTACGGGCTTCTGCTGTGGCTGTAGATTTCTTACAAAGTTCTTATCTCTGTTATAAGCAGGACTTTGTTCAATTTTTTCAATTAAAGGATCATTATCAAGATCTTCCATAGAGAAGATATAATATGAAGCCCTTGCGGTACTTGCCTTTATTTCTTCGACAACATCAGTTCCGTAGACTTTTTCAATCTTTGAAGTTATATCAGAAGCAGGGGCATCATGTTTTGTTTCTGAGCCTTTATTCTTATCACTTCTTCCTGAAGAAGCTGCCGGTTTTTCATAAGTTGCCGGATTTGAAGAAAACGACATTCCGAAGCCTGTAGCAAGAAGTGTCATTTTTACTTTATTTCCTAAAGTATTGTCTACCGCTGTACCCCATATAACTTCGATATTATTATCGAATTTTCTCATATAGTCGGTAATCTCTCTGATCTCTTCCATACTTACAGCAGATTCTTCACTGAAATAAATATTAAACAGAACTTTCTGAGCACCGAATACTTCCGTATTGTTAAGCAGTGGTGAATTAAGAGCATCATCAATAGCCTGAGTGACACGTTTATCACCTTCGCCGTAACCGCTGCTCATTATAGCTATACCGCCTTCTTTAAGGATAGTATGAACATCATTAAAGTCGAGGTTTATAATTCCTTCAATTGTTATTATTTCCGCAATACTTTTAGCTGCGACTGCAAGAGTATCATTTGCTTTTGCAAAAGCATTAAATAAAGTAAGGTCCGGATATATAGCACAAAGTCTTTCGTTATTTATAACAAGTAAAGCATCTACATTCTTACTCATCTCATCAACACCGTCGAGAGCCTGAGCTATCTTTTTCTCTCCTTCAAATACAAAAGGGATAGTTACGATACCTACAGTAAGAATATCCATTGCTTTTGCTTCTTTCGCAATAATAGGCGCAGCTCCTGTCCCGGTACCACCACCCATTCCGGCAGTAATGAATACCATTCTGGTCCCATCATCAAGCATCTGTCTTATTTCATCGATGCTTTCCTCTGCTGCCGCTTTTGCTATAAGAGGTTTATTTCCTGCTCCAAGACCCTTAGTTGTAGTCTTTCCTAGCTGTATTTTACATGGAATCTGAGATTTTTTCAAAGCCTGGTTATCAGTATTACATAATGCGAAAGAAACATCATGAATACCAATATTATACATATGATTAACAGCATTTCCGCCGCCACCACCTACGCCAATAACTTTTATTATGGAACTGCTTGAAGTTTCATAGTCGAACCCCAATAAATTATTGCCGTTTGTTTCAAAGAAAGAGTCTTTAAAATTTTCCATAATATATTAATCTCTTAGTTTTTCGTCTTTACTTGTTTCCGTAAAAATATCAGTGAAAATATTTACGAATTTGTGGAATTTATTTACTTCCTTTTCCTTTACAGTTTCTTCTTCTGCTTTCTGTTCTTTTTCCTTCACTTCTACTTCAGGAACTGCAACCGGTGTTGAAGAAGGTAATGGAGTAGGAGCAGGATTTGACACTGTTTCCTGAATAATTATTTCAGGTTCTTTTTCCATTGGTTTTTCTTTAACGATTTCAACCTTTCTACAGTTTTCCTCTCCTCTTAATAAAGTTCCTAATAAAACTGAAAAATGGGGATCTTTACCTATTTCAGAATAAATCTGCGATTGAATTGTTTTATTAAACTCCCCGAATTTAACATCCATCTCAGCCTTCTTTATAAGAAGCTGAGTAAAATTCTTAATTCTTGATGCTCCTCCTGTGATTATTATACCTGAACCAAGCTGCTGTTTATCATAACCTGATAATCTTATCTGATTATTTATATTTTCAACGATTTCCTCTGTTCTTGCAAGAATCACTTTGTGAAGTGTCTTTGGATAAATCTTGATTACATCAGAAACGGAATTGTTATTACTATTATTATAATTCAATACTTTTCCTTCAGGGATATCTATATCCGGAGATACATCACCATGGATGAATTTTATCTTTTCAGCATCTTCTTCCAGAATTTGTAGTGAAGCAATATCTTTTGTTATAGCCTTTCCTCCAATAGGAATTACAGCAAGATATCTCAAAAGACCATCCTTATATATAGAAACCGTAGTAGTCTCGGCACCGAAATCAACAAGAACGGCACCAAGGTTTTTTTCAGCTTCAGTCATAACACTTGATGCCGCAAGAGGAGAAATAATAAATCCTGCTAATGAAACATCAAGCTTTTCAAATACACGCTGAATATTTTTTTTAAGAGACGCTCTTCCGACTATCAGTTTATGGGTAACCTCAATTTCAGAACCATAAACGCCGATTGGCTGAATCACTTTCTTCCCGTCAATAAGGTACTCCGAAGGCAAAACTTCAAGGACTTCCTTATTTCCGACAGGACTATTCATGCTTATCTCCTTAAGTGTATCTATAATCTGAGCAGTAATCGGCGTTTCCTCGTTTAACTGATGATTTATCTTATTATCAATCGAGTGTATTGACTGTCCACCGATCCCGATATATATTTTATCTATTTTGCTTTTTATACGTGCCTCAAGTCTGGAAATCACTCTTTTTATCTTAAGAGCAGTTTCCTCCACATTCTGAATACAGCCTCTCTTAATGCAGGCATCAGAAGATTCCTTTTCGACAGCATAAACGGAAATAATATTATCCTCCGATTTGGAGCCTATTATTCCCACTATCTTAGAAGATCCTAAATCTATAGCCGCTATATAATTTGATATCTCCATTTCCTATATATTTTATTTTTTTATTTTATTCCTATCACCTGATTTTCATACTTAAGGCTTATAGACTTATACAGATTCCAGCCCTTTTTGTTTAGTCCTTTTTTATAAAAGTCAAATAGATTATCAAGTTTCTCTTCAAAGTTATCAAAACTCCCCAATATAATATTATGTTCACCGACTCTTGGTATTAATTCAACCTCACCGCCTGCATTTACATATATCTGTTCTATCTGTATATTCCAGAAGTTATCCTTATTTATATACTTTGCGAATTCGAAAAGTCCATTGTTTATAATTTCTTTGTTCACATAGCCGGAAGCAATAGGAAGATGAGCTGTAAAATTTGCCGATACCGGCATTATTTCACAATTATCATCAAGATAATAATCTCCGTTAATTCCCATTACTCTTAATATTGGTTTACGTTGATAAATATCAATATTAAGATCTCCTGCTGGTGTTATATAACAAACAGCATTTTTTATAACTCTGTTTTTTTCAAGTTGTTTTCTTATTTCATGAGTATTTATATCCTTAAAATATTTTCCTACCGGATAAGCAGGAGTATTCTTTAAGGAATTTTCCACATCCTTTATTTTAAGAAAAGATGATATTGCAGAATCCTTTATCGTAATAGAAATATCTCTGCATATCTCATTTTCTTTTTTTCCGTCAAAGGAGAAAAAGGAAATAAACATATACAGAGGAAGCAAAACAGACAGAATTATCTTTATAATATTTTTTGTCATTATTCTATTATCTCTTTTATTGGAGATATCAGTCGTTCAATATCTCCGGCACCTACCGTCATAAGTACCTGAAATTCTTTTGCTTTTACAATATCTAATATTTCTGCCTTATTACAAAGTATTTTTTCCTTACAATTCAAATTTTTATAAATTAATTCAGAAGTAACCCCTTCTATAGGAAGTTCTCTTGCCGGATATATATCAAGAAGTATAACTTCATCTGCTATTGATAGTGAATCTGCAAATTCAATATAAAAATCTTTTGTTCTGCTGTAAAGATGCGGCTGGAAGATAACACTTAGTTTCTTATCCGGATACAATTGCTTAACGGAAGACAGACTCGCCTTTATTTCATCAGGATGATGTGCATAATCATCAATAAAAACAAGATCTTCTCTTTTTATATAAAAATCAAATCTTCTTTTTGCTCCCCTAAAACTCTTAATCGCATCTTTTATATTCTCTTCGGAAATACCATTAAGATATGCAAGAGCAATTGCAGCAATCGAATTCTCAATGTTAATCCTTAACGGAACTCCTAGTTCTATATTATTAATTCTTACATCCGGTCCAACAAAGTCATAAAGTATTGTTCCATTCCCGATACGGATATTATCTGCATGAAAATCACCCTCGCACTCTGAATATCGATATAGTTTAACATTATCTTTCAGTCGTGGTACAACCTTTATATCATTCTTCATAACCAGAACTCCGCCTTCTCTGATTAATGAGGTAAATTGCGCAAAACTTTCAAGATATGCCTCTTCTGTTCCGTATATATCAAGATGATCAGGATCAGACGATGTTATCACAGCCATATAAGGAGAAAGCTGATGAAAAGATCTGTCATATTCATCTGCTTCAATTACTGAAAATTCACTTTTATCAGAAAGAAGAAGATTCGTTTTATAATTTTTCGATATTCCGCCAAGAAAAGCATTACAGTCCAGGTCTGAGTTTCTGAAAAGATGGGCTACCATTGTCGAAGTTGTAGTCTTTCCGTGTGTTCCTGCCACACAAAGTCCTTTCGACTGTCTTGTTATTATTCCAAGCAGCTGAGAACGTTTAAGAATCTCAAAACCTTTATCTTTAAACCAGTTTAATTCTCCGTGAGTATGAGGTACGGCAGGAGTTAAAACAATAATAGTTGATTCAGGGTCTTTATATTTATCCTTTACGTTTTCTATATTGTCCTCAAAATGTATATCGGCTCCTTCTTTTATCAATTCGGATGTCAAATCGGTAGATGTCTTATCATAACCTCCTACATCATATCCTTTAGAAAGAAAATATCTTACCAGGGAACTCATACCTATACCACCGGCACCGATAAAATATAGAGATTTAAAATCTTTCATAATTCTATTTATTTACAATTAGCTGCCTTAAGAGCTATTTCCGCTATTGCGTCAGCAGCATCATAATATGCCATTTTCCCGGCATTTTTGCTTAGTTCTTCAAGCTTTACATTATCTTTTATAACTTCGATAGCCATATCGACCAGTTCTCTTTCGGCATCAGCATCTTTAACAAGTATTGCTGCATTATTCTCAGAAAGTGCAAGAGCATTTTTTGTCTGATGATCTTCCGCGACATTAGGAGAGGGAACAAGTATCGATGGTTTTTTCAGAATGCACAGTTCTGATATTGAACTTGCTCCTGCTCTTGAAATGACAAGATCGGCCGCTTTATATGCAAGATCCATTCTTGTAATGAATGGACTCCTGTATATTTTTCCGGGAATTATATTTTCTTTTTCAGAATAACTCTTTCCTGTTTGCCATATTATCTGAATATTGTTCTTATCAAACTTTTCAAGACCTGCTTCAATACTTTTATTTATTGTAAGGGCTCCAAGGCTTCCTCCTATAATAAGTATTGTTTTCTTTTCAGGCAAAAGGCTGAAATACTTCTGTGCATCTTCCAGCGTCGCTTTACTGTTCTGAAGATCCTGTCTTACAGGGTTTCCTGTTTCAACAATCTTATCAGCCGGAAAAAACCTTTCCATATTCTTATAAGCGACACAAATTTTTGACGCATTTTTTGCAAGAAGCTTATTAGTAACTCCGGCATATGAATTCTGTTCCTGAATTATTGTAGGAATACTACGGAAATTCGCGACTCTTAAGGTAGGTCCGCTCGCATAGCCGCCTACTCCAACTACTATATCGGGATTAAAAGTCTTTATTGTCTTATTTGCCTTTATTATTGATTTAAGAAGATCTATTAATACTGAAAAATTTTTCAGTAAATTCTTCCTGTTAAATCCTCTTACGGGTAATCCGACAATAGTATAGCCGGCAGACGGAACTTTTTCCATCTCCATTCTGCCCTCTGCTCCCACAAACAGAATTTCTGATTCAGGATTATTTTTCTTTATAGCGTTAGCGATAGCGATAGCCGGAAAGATATGTCCTCCCGTGCCTCCTCCGCTTATTATGACCTTCAGTTTTTCCATAAGGTAGTCTACATAAATTTTATTATGTCGTTTTCTGAAACAATTTAAGAAATAATCAAAACAAAAACAATGTGTTATATATATTTAAAATAATCAAATGTTATATTTATCTGTTTCTTCTGATTCATATTCGCTTTCTTCAATCACTTCTGTCTCAAGTTCATAAATCTCTTCTTCAGATTCATAAACTTCCTCATAAATTTCATCATCATTATCAAAAGAAGGCTCTCCTTCTTCAGAAGTTATATCATCATAATTATCTTCTGTCTCCATGGTTGTTTCAGCCAGAAGCAGACGTTCAGCTTCAAGTTGTTCCTGTCTTTTCTGTTCTTCACTTTCCATCACGCATCTCGAAACACTTTGTATAATACCGAAATAAATGCTTGTCATTATAATAGAAGAACCTCCTCGGCTTAAAAGAGGCAGTGGCTGTCCTGTAACCGGTATCAGATCCACTCCAACGGCCATATTTGTCAGGGCCTGAAAAACAATCATCATAGCCAGACCTAAAAGGAGAAAGGCCTGAAAAATATTTTCACACCTTAAGAAGATCATCCTGGCTCGTAAAAGCAGAAGGAAATATAATGCAAGCACAAAGAATCCGACTATCAGACCGCCTTCCTCCAGAATTATCGAAAATATAAAATCGGAAAAAGCCAGAGGTAAGAAATCTCTTATCTGACTCTGTCCCGGTCCTTTTCCGACAATGCCACCATTAGCTACAGCCATATGGCCATACTGGACCTGCATATTCTTATCGTTTATAGCCTGATCAACTTTAGGTGTTTCATCTCTGCTTCTTTCAATTCGGCCTCTCCATGTACCAGCTCTGCGTATAAGCATATTGTCTGGAGCATATAAAATATAAGCTAAACCTAAGATACCCAAACACACGATAACCAACACCAGTTTCATCAGTCTCTTCATTTGGACTCTACCCAGAAACATCAGAAAAAATACGACACTCGCCAGTAGCGCAGATGTAGAAAAGTTCTCTGGCAAAATCAGGCCGCAAAGTAATATGCTGAATATCAGAATTTTCTTATACGCTGATTTTGTTATTCCTTCTGTTGTCTGACCTCCTGCCAGAAGACTGCTGACTAAACATATAAGCGAAAATTTGGCAAGTTCAGATGGCTGAAAACCAAAAATATATCTTGATGCATCATTTACTTTACTCGTAAAAAATACCGCAACAAGCAACGCAATAGATGCAAGTACGGCAAAAGAAGCAAGTACACGAAATACATGTGGCTTTATATTAAGTACCACAAATACAGTTATAAGACCGAAAAGCAAATGAGTGAAATGAGACATGGCAGGACTGTAATGCTCTGCAGAACGAAAAGCAAGAAAGCTTGTCGCACTGAACGATTCGACTATTGATATGACAAGCAACGTCAAATAAATCCCCCAAATATATGGATCTCCCTTAAAGAGATTTTTTATAAGGTCCATATCTCTTATTTTATAAGTTCTTTACGCATTTCTTAAACTGCTCGCCTCTGTCCTCATAACTTTTAAAAAGATCAAAACTCGCACAGCACGGCGATAATAATACGACATCACCTTTTTCTGCCATGTCTGTTGCTTCTTCAATTGCTTCATTCATTGATTTTGCTTCCTTGAATGGTTTTTCAAGATGAGAAAAATATTCTATAAGCTTAGTATTGTCAGCCCCAAGAAATATCATCGCCTTAACCTTATCGTTTACAAGCTGCTCAATCTCAGAATAATCATTTCCTTTATCTTTTCCGCCAATGATAAGTACTGTCGGCTTATTCATACATTGCAGTGCATACCAGCATGAATTTACGTTAGTAGCTTTAGAGTCATTGATATATTGTATTCCGTTGACAGTAGCCACATTTTCCATTCTGTGTTCAACACCCTGAAAATCGGCAAGTGCCTCTTTGATCTCTTCTTTCTTTATATCAAGAAGATTTGCAGAAAGAGAAGCAGCCATTGAATTCAGCATATTATGTTTTCCTTCCAGCGCGATATGATCCACTTCAAATTCATTTTCCGGAGTTTTTACCACAAGATGATTATGATCAAGGAAAGCATTCAGATTATCTCCTTTTTCCCCGAACGGAAAACATTTGGATTTAATAGGGAGTTTTCCGATTTCCTTTCTTATTATAGGATCATCATTCCAGAAAATAAATGCATCCGACTCTGTCTGATTTCTTGTAATCCGAAATTTAGAATCTATATATTTCTGAATCTCATAATCATATCTGTCAAGATGATCAGGAGTAATGTTCAGCAATACTGCGACATTAGCCTTAAAATCATACATATTATCAAGCTGGAAGCTGCTCAGCTCCACTACATAATAATCGTAATCCTCTGTAGCTACCTGCATGGCAAGACTCTTACCAACATTCCCTGCAAGTCCAACTTTCAATCCGGCCTTCTTAAGAATATGATAT
Source organism: uncultured Bacteroidales bacterium (assembly GCA_947074105.1). GTDB lineage: Bacteria > Bacteroidota > Bacteroidia > Bacteroidales > JAUNSR01 > JAUNSR01. The sequence goes on along the minus strand of CAMTON010000008.1, from coordinate 22,385 downwards.
GTAAGAAGGGTAGTGGTAGTCTTTCCGTTACTACCAGTGATACATATCATCTTTGCATTTGTGAATCTACCGGCAAATTCAATTTCCGAAATGTAAGGGATACCTTTTTTAATCACTTCGATCATTATCGGCGCAGTTTCCGGAATTCCGGGACTTTTGATTATCTCATCTGCATTAAGGATTTTCTCAGGAGTATGTTGCATTTCCTCCCACTCAATATCGTATTTATTGAGTACCTCTTTATATTTATCTGAAATAGGGGATTTGTCAGAAAGAAAAACATCATAATTTTTCAATTTGGCAAGAACAGCTGCTCCTGTTCCGCTTTCCCCTCCTCCTAATATTACAATTCTCTTCTGATCCATAATAATCTCTTTTATTTTCTTTGTGCGTTTAACGGATCTTCAACGTCACAATTGATATTACACATAACATTAAACAAATAATCCAGAATCTGATAACAATCTTAGATTCCGGTATCGCATATGATGGTTTCTGGAACTTTGAAACTATACCTGAATTTGCAGCTTTCTGAAAATGATGATGCAGAGGTGCCATTCTGAATATACGCTGTCCTTCTCCATATCTCTTCTTCGTAAATTTAAAGAACAAAGTCTGAATAATTACCGAAAGACTCTCAACAAAGAAAATACCACATAAAATTGGTAATAGAAGCTCCTTATGTATCGCTACGGCAAATACGCCGATTATCCCACCCAATGTCAGACTTCCTGTATCACCCATAAATACCTGCGCAGGATATGCATTATACCACAAAAATCCTATTGTGGCTCCGATAAACGCACTCGCGAAAACCACAAGTTCTTCAGAACCGGGTATATACATTATATTAAGATACGAGGCATAATCAATATGAGATGATACATATGCAAGGATTCCAAGTGTCGAACCGATTATAGCAGAGCAACCTGTTGCAAGGCCATCAAGACCATCTGTAAGATTGGCTCCGTTTGATACTGCCGTTACAATAAAGATGGTTATAAGTATAAAAATCACCCATCCGAATGTCTGGGCATGCTCTCCCATAAATCCTGCCACATCTGCATAATCAAAATTGTTGTTTTTAAAAAACGGAATTGTGGTTTTTGTTGATTTTATATTTGTGGTTCCATAATCTATTACTTCCGTATTATTGACAGTGATTGTCTGAATATTTTCTCTTATCACTACATTCGGACTCAGAAAAAGCACCACACCCACTATAAGACCAAGACCCACCTGACCTATAATTTTAAATTTTCCGTGAAGTCCTTCCTTATCCTTTTTAAAAACCTTTATATAATCATCAAGAAATCCTATTGTTCCGAGAAACAATGTTGTGATGACCATAAGTATCATATAGATATTCCCAAGTTTACTAACAAGAAAGCATGGGATTAGAATTGCAAGAATTATTATTACACCTCCCATTGTCGGTGTTCCTTTTTTTGACATTTGTCCTTCAAGTCCAAGATCCCTGATTGTCTCACCGATTTGTTTTCTTCTTAAATATTCTATTATTCTGCGACCTGTTACTGTCGAAAAAATCAAAGCAATTATAAAAGCGATACCCGAACGGAACGTCACATAATTAAAAAGACGCGTTCCCGGCAGATCAAATGTTCTATCTAAATAATCAAATAGATAATACAGCATAACTATTTATTGTGGTTTATTTTATTTCAATCCAAAAATTTCTCTAACGACCTCTCTGTCATCAAAATGATGTTTCACACCCTTTACATCCTGATAATCTTCATGTCCTTTTCCGGCGATAAGGATAATATCTCCCTCTTTTGCCATCATAGCGGCACTTTTTATAGCCTGATATCTGTCTGCGATCATTATCGTTTTCATATTATCAGCATTATCAAGACCGGCTGCCATATCATTAATAATATCCTGCGGTTCCTCAAAACGCGGATTATCAGAAGTAAGTATTACACGGTCACTGTATTTTGCCGATTCTTTAGCCATTAACGGACGTTTGCCTTTGTCCCTGTTTCCTCCGGCACCTACTACTGTAATAATATTTCCTTTATCCCTGATTATCTCTTTAATAGTTGAAAGGACATTTACAAGGGCATCGGGTGTATGGGCATAATCAACAATCGCTGTTACTCCTTTGCCGGAACGGATGGTTTCGAATCTTCCGTCAACAGAATGAAGTTCACTGATAATAAGCAATACTTTTTCAGGCTCAACACCAAGCTCTACTGCTGCGCCATAGACGGCAAGAAGATTATATGCATTGAATCTGCCCACAAAATGAGTAAGAACCTCACGTCCATTTATATCAAGCAGCATTCCTTCGATATGTTCTTCTACGATCGAACCTTTATAATCTGCCATAGTAAGCAGGGAATAGGTTCTTTTTCTTGCCACACAATTCTGAAGCATCACATTACCGTTTCTGTCATCAATATTTGTAAGCGCGAATGCATCTTTTCCCAGAGAATCGAAAAATCCCTTTTTAGCTTTAAGATATGCATCGAATGTCTTATGATAGTCAAGATGATCTCTTGTTATATTAGTAAATATACCTCCCGCGAATTTTAGACCGCCTATACGCTTCTGATCTACGGCATGCGAGCTTACTTCCATAAACGCATATTCACAATCTGCAGATACCATTTCACTCAGAAGTTTATTCAATGTCAGCGGATCTGGTGTTGTCTGTGTTGCCTCAACAGGTTTATCCACAATATAATTACAAACCGTTGAAAGAAGTCCGCTCTTATGCCCCAGACGGTTAAACATACGGTAAAGAAGTGTTGCAGTCGTAGTCTTTCCGTTTGTCCCTGTCACACCAACAAGCTTCAGCACCTCTGACGGTCTTCCATAAAATGCAGATGCCAGTTCAGCAACAGCTTCATTTGCATCATCCACTTCCACATATGTGACTTCATTATTTAGATTCTCAGGCAGCTTTTCGCATACTACGACATCAGCACCCTGTGAAATCGCTGAATCTATGAATTTATGTCCGTCAACAGCCGTACCATTTATAGCGACAAAAAGATCGCCTTTTTTTATTTTTCTAGAATCCATCACGACATCAGCGATATCGACATTCTGATTCCCTGTTATATTTCGGATATCTAATCTCTCGATAAGTTCTAATAATTTCATCACTTTTACATTTAGATTAATAAATCTATTTTAAACTCAATACTATCGTTTCGCCCTTGGTTATTTTTCTTCCGGCTGGTTTTGACTGTTGATATACCTTACCTCTTCCGTTTATCTGAACTCTCAGTCCGCGGTTTTCAAGCAGGTAAACTGCGTCTTTAGCACCCATGCCTATTACTGAAGGAACCTCGTTGTTATCTGTTGTCAGTTCTCTCAGCGTTATCTTTCCGTCTTTCACCGACGATACTGCCCAGTTCCATTCTTTTTTATTATCTTCCAGGGGAAGATCAAGTTTATCAAGTATCCCGACAATACCTTTATAATTTCCATTTTTTACTTTAGGCATAAAAGTATGCACACTGTCTTTCTCATTATATTCTACAGCGACGCTTCTTCCCTGAGCATATACTCTTTCAGCTATATTTTTAAAAACCATACCAGACATTCCACCTCCGGAAGGATAGCCGTTTCTCGGCGCTCTTATTACAACAATGCATGAATACATTGGTTTATCAGCCGGGAAATATCCGCAGAAAGAGACTTGATGCTTCTTTCCGCCGTTCTTATAGCCCAATGCTCCCTGAGAAAGTTGTGCTGTTCCGGTTTTCCCTGCCAGCAGTAGTTTATCGGATTTGATCATCTTTGCCGTACCGTTTTCCACAACATCTAGAAGCATTTGCTGAATCTGCCCCAAAGTTTTTCTTGAACAGATAGAAGAGTTGATGGTTTCCGTTTTAAATTTCTCAACGACTTCTCCATCCTTACTTATATTTTTTACAAGAAGCGGTTTTATAAGTTTTCCTCCGTTAGCTATAGCATTATAGTAGTTTAGAATATAAATCGGCGGAACCTGAGATTCATATCCGAATGACATCCAGGGAAGAGTAGTCTTCGACCAGTATGAAAGAGAATCTTTCGGGTGTCGTATCTTTGCCCGTCCTATCCCGGGAATGCCGATATCAAGAGGTTTTGTTATTCCTGTCTCATATATTGCATTTACAAAGTCAGACGGATTTTTTTCAAAACCTTTGAGAATAATCTTAGCTACACCAATATTTGAGGAATACCATATTGACTGAGCAGCAGTAATCTTACCATATCCTCCATGGTTCATATTATGATCTGTCATTTTGGCTCCACGATACATATAATATCCCGGTCCGACATCTATAGTATCATTAGGTGTAATTATACCCTTGTCAAGGGCGATCATCATCGAAAGAGTTTTAAACGTAGATCCCGGCTCCGACTCATCGGAAACGGCAAAGTTTTTTGTTTCACCGTAATGCCCCGTATTTATTCTGCCAAGATTAGATATCGCTTTAATTTCTCCTGTTTTTACCTCCATCACGATTACTGTTCCGGATTCAGCATCAATATCTTTAAGTTTATCAAGAAGAGCATTATGCACAATATCCTGCATATCTATATCTATGGTGGTCGTTATATCCAAACCATTTACAGGCTCCTTTTCCGGCGTAACGTAATAGCGCCCTGCCACTTTCTGCCAGGTACCTACTCCGGGTTCACCTTTAAGCAAAGAATCCATAGAAAGTTCCAGTCCGTTTTTACCCCCTTTGCTGAGATCACCGTAAACATCTCCGATAGTCCTTGAGGCCAGCTGACCGAAAGGTTTCTTTCTCTGTGCCATCTCATCAATTACCATTCCGCTTCGGTGAGATCTCTGTTTCAGAAATGGAAACGTATAAAGCTCTTTCATCTCGGTATATGATATTTTTCTGCTTATCAAACGATAATGTCGACTTCCGCTATTATATCCCTTCATTATATGACTGGAATATTCGGCAGCTGATTTATCTCCGAATTTCTTAGAGAGTTTCTGGCTTAATTCCGGTAGATAATGCTTTAAAGTATCATATTTCAGTCCGTCTGCCTTAAAATCCATATATATGTAATACTGAGGGATGCTACTAGCCATCAATCTTCCGTCATTTGCATATATATTCCCCCTTTGCGGATCTATTCTTCTGTCTTCAATCTTAAGCCTGGATATCTTCTTCATCCAGCCCTCCTTTTCAATAACTGCAGTATCAAAAGCTCTCCATATTATAGCACAACTGACAGCCAGGGCGATTACATAAACAAAGAATAGTCTGATTTTTATATTTTTCCTTGCTATCGCCATTTTTATTCATTTAGATTATACGCAGGTTTATCTGCCTCAGTAATCTCAATCCCCTGTCTTTTAATCAGGGCCTTCACCTGGGAAGGACGGCTTATGCCTATAAGTTCAGATGACCTTGTCAATGCTTCAAAGCGTGTATCTTTAAGCTCTTTTTTTAATTTCTCAATCTCCGCAAGCTGTTTCTGACAGGTATAGCGATTGCTTGTGCTTATAAGTATAAGCAGCAAAATAGTTCCTATCGTTTTGATATTCTTAAGAAAAAAATCTTTTGAAAGAAATTCTATTTCCGAAAATGTCTTCAGGTCATTCAGGCCACTTTCCAGAAATGTATCCAGTATTGATTTCTTTTCATTTGTATCTTTATTCTCCACCTTTGCAAAAGATTTATTTATATTATAGTTTTTCCGCTATTCTGAGCTTTGCACTCCTCGACCTCGGATTTCTTTCTATTTCTTCATCTGAAGCTATTATGACTTTATTATTTATCAGTCTGAAAGGAGTGTTTACTTTTCCAAAAAAGTCCTTATCCGCTTTTCCTTCGAAATTCCCCGTTTTCATAAAATTCTTCACGATACGGTCTTCCAGCGAATGATATGTAAGAACCACAAGTCTTCCTCCCGGCTTCAATTCCTTAAGAGCACTTTCAAGCATCTGCTTAAGAGCTTTCATCTCCTGATTCACTTCAATTCTCAAAGCCTGGAAAATCTGAGCCAGTTCTTTCTTTTCATGTTTTTTGTTTACAAACTTTCTAACTACTTCCAGAAAATCCTCTACTGTACTGAATTTCTTCTGAGATCTCCTGTTGACAATAGCACTTGCTATTCTTCTGGAGTTTTTCATTTCGCCATATAGATAAAATATATCGGCCAATGCCTCTTCCTCATATGTGTTTAGAATATCAGCTGCGGTCTGACCACCTTTCTGATTCATTCGCATATCAAGTTTTCCGGCAAATCTGAAAGAAAAACCTCTTTCCTCATCATCAAAATGATGAAATGAAACTCCAAGATCTGCCAGCAGACCGTCAACTCCATCAACATTATGATACATCATAAAGTTTGAAAGAAACCTGAAATTACTTCTGACAAAGACAAATCTATTATCATTCAATATGTTAGCCTCTGCATCTTTATCCTGATCGAAGGAGTATAATTTCCCTTTATCACTCAGTTCAGACAATATAGCTTTACTATGACCTCCGCCTCCGAATGTCACATCGACATATATACCATTTTCATTTATATTTAATCCTTCAATACATTCATTAAGTAAAGCCGGTATATGATAAATAGTTTCTTCTTGCATATTTCTTAAAACTCGTTGATAATTAGCTGTAAAGTTAAATATTATAATAGTCAATATCTGACTTTTAAATTAAAAGTTATCAACAAAATATTATATAATCTCAATAATTTTTCATGTTATTTTTTCATATTAATTATTCAGTCTAAATTCATATCTTTACTCAACTTTTTGAAAACAACAGAATTAATATGAAAAAAATACTGAATTGTTATTTTATACTCCTTATCGCATCCATAATTTCCATTTTTATATTGCATTCCTGTGCTAATATAGCACGCCCCGGAGGTGGTCCTTACGATGAAACACCACCTGTATTTCTTAACTCAAAACCATATCCGAATCAGATTAATGTATTTCCTAAAAAAATAGAGCTTCATTTTGATGAAAATATAAAACTTGACAATCCTTTTACTAAAGTCATTGTTTCGCCTCCTCAGCAGAATGCTCCTGTTATACGCTCAAACGCCAAAACTGTAACAATAGAATTAAAAGATTCACTGAAACCGAATACAACATATACGATAGACTTCACTGATGCAATCCGTGATAATAACGAAGGCAATGTGCTCAACAATTTTTCTATAGCCTTTTCTACCGGTAATATTATTGATTCACTTAAAATTTCAGGAACTCTTCTTAGCGCAGAAAACCTTGAACCTCAGAAAGAAATGATTGTCGGAATCCATTCCGATCTTTCTGATTCCGCATTCATATCCAAGCCTTTTGAAAGAATCGGCAAATCTAATGAAAGAGGAGAGTTCAACATATACAACATTGCTCCCGGTAAATATAAAGTTTATGCTCTTAAGGACATAAACAGTAATTATATGTTCGACCTTCCGGGAGAGGACATCGCTTTTCTTGATTCAATAGTAGTGCCTTATGTAGAGATCAAAATGCATAATGACACTACATTTTCACGTAAGCCGATAGAAAAAGAAGTTAAGAAAGTTGCAGATAATACAAATATGGCATTAACTGTGAAAGACTCGGTAAAACAGATTCCAATCCCGCATTATTACCCTGACAATCTCGTACTTAGAACGTTCAATGAGAATAAAAAGACTCTTTATCTTGAAAAAAGCGAGCGTGAGAAACCGGAAAAACTAAACATGTTTTTCAGTGCTCCTCAGGATTCGGCTATATCATTAACTCCTGTCAACTTCTTGGGAGAGGACTGGGCTGTCATTGAAAACTCAAAAAATAATGACTCAATTATTGTATGGGTTAAAGACTCAATGATTTACAAAATGGATACATTGCGCATTGCAGTAACTCATCAATATACGGATACACTTAACGAACTTTCAGTAAAAACAGACACTATAAATTTCTTTCAGAGAGAACGTAAGAACGTAAAGAAGAAAGAGGAAAAACCAAAGAGAGGGAAACATGCAGAAGATGAACTGGCTACAGATTCCGTAAAAACAGAGTTTATCACTTTTAAAGATAATATGAGCGGAACAATTGATATCGGTGTAAGGCCTAAGTTAACATTTGAAGTTCCTCTTGATTCTATTAATAGAGAATTCATTCATGTGGAGAAGAAAGTAGACACTCTTTTTGTCGAACAGGAATTTGAAGTCCGTCCGGTTGTAGGAAAAATACGCGAATATGAAATCCGCACAAGGCTTCAGCCCGGAGAAAGTTATAAAGTCACCATTGATTCCGCTGCTATAAATACAATCTATGGTCTCCATAACAACAATTATAGCAAATCATTTGCAGTGAGGAAAGTAGAGGAATACTCAAGTCTTGTTTTCGACCTTAAAGGCGTAACGGGCAGTGCTTTCGTTGAAATACTTAATAGTTCCGATAAACCGGTAGCTAAGGCGACGGTAAAAGACAATCAGGCTAAGTTCCCTCACCTTAAACCCGGAACTTATTATGCAAGAATTGTGTTAGATAAGAATGGAAACGGAGTTTTTGATACAGGGGACTACGAAATAGGTCTTCAGCCGGATGAAGTTTACTATTACAACATGCCTATTGAGCTGAAGGAATTCTGGCGTGTCAAACAGGATTGGGATATTACCGCATTACCTTTGACAAAACAGAAGCCGCTTGACATTACTAAGAATAAGCCCAAAGAAGTGAAGTCTAGAAACAGGAACCAGCAGAATCAGAACTCAAACAGTTCTTCCAATTCATATGGTGGAGGAACTATTTCCGGGGGAACTATAACGAGATAAACACGGTGATTTTATGAGAAAAGCCTTTTTAATCATATTATCCTTAATTTTTTTCTGTAACATAAATGCAGAAAAAAAGATTCCAACAATAGATAATTTGCCGTTTTCAGATGGTGAAGAGATACAGTATGAAATCTATTATCACTGGGGGTTGATATGGAAAAAGGCTGCAAAAGGTACTCTAAATATCAAAAGTAGTACATATCAGGGAAAAAGTGTATATCAATCGTCTCTGGCCTGTCAGACACTAGCTTTTGCTGATAAGATCCTGAGAGTGAGAGATACTCTTAACTCATATACCACTAAAGATATAAAACCTCTTTATTACGATAAAATCGCTAACGAAGGCAAGTATACGGCTACAGATATTCTCAGATATATTTATCCTGCAAATTCCGATTCTGTAGGTGGTGAAATAACTCTTATACGTAAAAACAGGGATCCTTGGACCGGTATTATCTGGACAACAGGACATCCATATGATATGTTGTCTGTATTTTATTATCTCAGAACTATAAAATACAGATCTCTTGACCTCAACGAAACCTTTGATATACCTATATTTACAGGTAGAAAGATTATAACAATGAAAGTCAAGTTTATTGGTAGAACCATAGTGGAACTTAAAAACAAGAAGACATATGAGGCTTTCCGGTTAAATCTGAACTTTATAAATGACAGTCATCTTAAAGACGATGATCCTCCGATAGATGTATGGCTAAGTACTGATGAAAATAGAATACCGCTGAAAGTGGAAGGCAAGCTGCCTTTAGGATCGCTTCAGGCTGAGATAGCAAATTAAACAAACAAAGGGAATGATAATACTTAATATCATTCCCTTTGTTTGTTTTTTAAAAGATGCAGCGCTCTTTTGATCGTATATACCTTTAATCTGTATTTATGTAGTTTCTTATCCAGATATCCGTACCGTAGGTTTTCTTCAAGATTTTCAAGAATATCCTTTTTATCTATATCATTGAAAAATTTCTCCCTTTTACCATTGATATGGGCAGACTCTATAAGACGTGCATTATACTTAAGTGCTTTAGGATAATCCACTCTCAGACTGTAAATATCCGCCTTTTCATAAAATGATTCTCCCTTTCTGCTGTTTATGGTAATAAGACTTACACCCTTATTATCATTTTCAATCTTTACAACATTCTCAACTCCCCAGAAATCCCCAAGAGTGATATCACTCATACTTCGGAATTCTTTTGCAGGACATTTATAACATGACGGCCTTAATGTCAATCCTGAAATAAGACCTTTCTGATAAAGATTATTCTTTAAAGAAAAAATCAACTTTTCATCATTCTTTTTCTCCAGAAGCAGGGAGTACTGCCGCCATCCGTTAGATTTATCCCTGAAGCCGACATTTCTGAGATCTGATATATCAGCATAACATGACCTGAACTTCTGCCAGACTTTAGTTCCCGGCACTCCGTGACATATGAAATCTACTGCAAGAAGATTATCATATTCTTTCTTCAGGAATCTTCTTAATGCCGCCACATAACACGGAGATCCTACAAACATCACAGTTTTGCCATTTTTAAGAAGAGTCTTTATATTGGCAAAGGTATCTCCCGGATATGCCTGCACATATTTGGAGCCGAGAAAGGGAATAATATCTTCAAGTCTTTCACATCTGTCATAAACTGGATTCCAGTCTTTATCAAATCTGACAGCAAACACTGTTCCTCCTGTTGAAAATACCGATCTCGCAAGTTCATAAAATACGCCTCCTGATGAACTTAGCCTCCTTATGTCTTCATTATTACTGTAGGCGGCATAAACAGAGCGAGGCAAAGAAGACGGATACCGGTTTATAACAGGACATACCTTATCACAACGGGAGCAGTCAATACAAAAGGCTTTGTCTACAACGGGGTAGACAAAGCCTTCACTATCGTAATTAAAAGATATACATTCTTTTGGACATACTGCACCGCATGCCTCACATCCTACACAGTTATGTTTATCTTTTATTTCTATCATAAATAAAACGGATGATTACTTATTTAACTTCCATTCCACGCCGTCTTTTGTGTCTTTGACTTCAAAACCGAGTTCCGAAAGTGTATTTCTGATAAAATCAGCTGTAGTCCAGTCTTTATTCTTTTTCGCCGCATTACGCAGTTCAAGCATAGCGTCTACTACTTTTCCGTATGTTTCATCATTTCCGCCCGACTGTGCCGACTCATTTACAAGGCCCAGAATATCGAACATAAATGTAGACATTACTGACTTAAGCTTTTCCTTATCTTCTACCGTTATTTTTTCGTCTCCCGAGATAAGTTTATTTATCATCGTAGTAAGCTCAAAAAGTCCGGATATAACCATAGGTGAATTAAGATCGTCATTCAGAGAATCATACATTCTATTCACAACGGTGTCTATATCTACCGTCGTAACCTCTGAATCAGTTATCCTGTCAATTCCGTTGAATCCCTCAAGAAGTCTCGACAATCCTTTTTCTGCTGCTTTCAACGCTTCATTACTGAAATCCACGGTACTTCTGTAATGAGCCATAAGAATAAAAAATCTTATAGTCATAGGAGAGTAAGCCTGCTCAAGAGAAGGATGATCACCTGTAAAAAACTGATCAAGAGTGATGAAGTTGCCAAGCGACTTGCCCATCTTCTGACCATTGATAGTAATCATATTATTATGCATCCAGTAGTTCACGCATTCATGTCCCTGCGCTGCTACCGATTGTGCTATCTCACATTCATGATGAGGGAAAAGAAGATCCATTCCTCCGCCGTGAATATCAAATTTCTCCCCAAGATATTTCTGTCCCATCGCAGAACACTCAAGATGCCATCCCGGGAATCCGTCACTCCATGGTGAAGGCCATCTCATAATATGTTCAGGAGAGGCTTTTTTCCATAATGCGAAATCGAAAGAATTCTTTTTTTCCTGCTGACCGTCAAGCTCTCTTGTTGTCTGAAGAAGATCCTCGATATTACGGCCCGAAAGTTTTCCGTATCTGTGGGAATTATTATATTTTTCTACATCAAAATAAACAGATCCGTTGCTTTCATAAGCAAATCCGGCATCAAATATTTTTTTGATATATTCTATCTGTTCAATGATATGGCCTGATGCATGAGGTTCGATGCTTGGAGGAAGAACATTCAGAGCTTCCATCGCCTTATGATAACGGTTAAGATAATACTGAACAACTTCCATTGGTTCTAGCTGCTCCAGACGGGCCTTTTTAGCAATCTTATCTTCACCCTCATCTGCATCATGTTCAAGATGACCGACATCAGTAATATTTCTTACATATCGAACTTTATAACCGATATGTTGTAAATATCTGTAAAGCAAGTCAAATGTGATAGCCGGACGAGCATGCCCTAAATGTCCGTCGCCATAAACCGTCGGACCGCAAACATACATTCCGACATGGCCCGAATGAACAGGCGTAAACTCTTCCTTCTTTCTGTTTAAAGTATTATATATAACAAGTTTTTGAGTCATGATACAAACTGTTTAATTTGGAAAATCAAAGATAAATAAAAACTCTTTATATGATTATTTAATTCCGTTACCTATTACAACAAATTAATTTATAGATTAAATTTACATTAAATAAAATCCGGATTATGAGAAATTCGCAAGCAAAATATGATTCATTAAAAGCTATAATTCTTTATTTCTTTTTTTTAGCCATATCCGGCAATGCTTTTGCCGACGGCGATCATAAATTCATATTTCCGGAAATACCCAAAGAAATAACATCTCCGGCGGAAAAGGCTCAATTCATTGCTCTCAACTACTGGGATAATTTCGAATATGAAAATTTCTCCGTTGATGAAGCAGAACAGATATATGTGGATTTCCTCAATATACTCGACAGATGCGGAGAAGATGTTTGTCCCGATGCTATGTATTCGCTTACATTGTGCATCAAAGAGGATTTCAATGCTATAGATTTTATTCTTGATGTATCTGAGAAATATCTTTTTGACAAAAGTTCTCCATACAAAGATCACGAAAAGCTTATTATGCTGATAAGCAGCTTGATAAATGAATCTGTCATCAACAGCGATCAGAATGAGTATGTTTCTGAAATGCTTTCAAAAGCAGAAAGAAACAGAATAGGAACTACAGCTCCCGATTTTAATTTCGTTACTACGTCGCATGAAAACTGCTCTCTTTATTCTATAGACTCAGAATATACTCTTCTTTTTATCTTTGATCCTCTTTGTCCTTCATGCATAGTGATGGGAGAGGAGATAATAAATTCCTCTCTTATTAATCTTGCGATGCAGGAAGCAGGCCTTAACATTATTTTCATAACTCCCTTCAACGATCCGGATGATCAGCTTTCAGCAACTTTCACTCATATGCCGGAAGACTGGACACTTGCATTTGATCCTAAAGAGGAAATAATCAGAAAAAAACTTTATTTCTGGGATTATATCCCGAGCCTCTATCTTCTTGACAAAGATAAGAAAGTGATACTTAAGGATGTACTTCCTGAAAATGTTGAGCATTTCTTCGAACGCTAGAACTATCAGGGTTATACTATTAATCCGTCTTTTATATGAATGATCCTGTCTGACATTCCTGTCAGCGAATTATCATGAGTTACAATTACAAAAGTCTGATTGAATTCACGTCTTAAATCAAGAAAAAGACGATGAAGCTCCTCTTTATGTACCGAATCAAGACTTCCTGAAGGTTCATCAGCAAATATCACATAAGGGTCATTTATCAGAGCTCGCGCCACTGCTACACGCTGCTTTTCACCTCCTGACAACTCTGAAGGTTTATGGGAAATTCTTTCTGACAGATTAAGGTAATCAAGAAGTTCTTTTGCTCTTTTCTTTAATTCATCATTCTTTCTGCCCGCGATAAGTCCGGGTATCATAACATTTTCCAGAGCTGTAAATTCCGGAAGAAGCTGATGAAACTGAAAGACAAAACCGATATTCTTATTTCTGAACTCTGCAATTCGGGAATCTGAAAGCCCGCTGATATCAACATCATTAATAAGCACTTTGCCGGAATCAGCCTTGTCAAGCGTTCCCAAAATCTGAAGCAATGTGGTTTTACCGGCACCGCTAGGACCGATAATCGAAACTATCTCTCCTTTTTTTATCTCAAGATCAATACCTTTCAGTACCTGAAGTGTACCGTAGTTTTTTGTTATTCCTTTTGCTGATATCATTTTCGGTTAACAATAATATTTTATGTGTTGATATGTATATTTATTTACCTGTAAGTTTTCTTATAACATAGGCAGAAAGATAGCATCCGAACAATGGAGGAAGATATGATATTGTTCCTACCGTTGATTTCTTGTTTCTTTCATTTTCAGATTCAAATACAGCACTTTTATCCGGAATTTCAGATGTGAAAACAACTGGAAATCCTTTTCTTATTCCCATTTTCGCAAGCCTTTTTCTTACAAATCTCGCAAGAGTACATTCATAGGTTTTTGAAATATCTGCATACTGTACTTTTGTAGGATCCACTCTTGCTCCGGCTCCCATAGAAGATATGATATTCAGTTTTCTCTTCAGTGCTCCGGCTATAAGATAGACTTTCGGAGAAAGAGTATCTATGGCATCAACGATAAAATCATATTTATCTTCATCAAGAAGCTCATCGATACTTTCATCCTGCAGATACTGGAATTTCGCTTTAAGCTGAAGATCCGGATTTATATCTGTCAGTCTTTTTGAAAGTATATCTATTTTTTTCTCTCCTACGGTGCTGTGTAGTGCTACAAGCTGACGGTTGATGTTGGAAAGACCGACAACGTCTCCGTCGACGATAGTCATTTTTCCCACTCCGGCACGGCACAGCATCTCTGCTGCATAAGCTCCTACACCGCCGACTCCGACTACAAGTACATGAGAATCTTTTAATAAGTTCAGTTTCTGCTCTCCCAGCAGCAATTCTGTTCTTTCAAGCCAGTTTGTCATATATATCTGCTATTTATCTTAGAATGAATATGTGGCACATTGATATGCCCTTTTGAAAGTAATTATTTCTAAATTTACAACATATTTTCGACGGCAAATTACCATCTATATCTAAATAAAATAAAACTCCTGATTTACAATTGTTTAAATCAGGAGTTTTATTTTATTATTTATCTGTTAAAGCGAATTCCGTTTTCGATTCTATCGCGTTTTTGATATCTTTCAAAAACAGATATTCATAAGTCAGGACATTTTCAAGAAATACATCATACTTTTCCCTGCAATGTTCAGGTATTTTTTCTCTTGCTTCATTCACTTCTCTGTAGTAACCGTACCAGTTGTTTATATTTTCCGATATCATGATCTTATGAGATTCGATATCAAGCTTACACGTTATTTCGGTAGCAACATTAAAAACCGAATCAAAAGTGACATCTGACGGTTTTCTGACAGTATGGAATTCATCGTCTGTAATTACGGATATTATATCCATTATCAGATAAAGAGAATTTTTGAATATATTGGCATAATATATGCTGTAGTCATAATCCCTTAACGGGTGATTCTTGTCTTCAAATATTATCTCATTGATGATATTATCGACTGTAGAAAAATAAGGAGACCAATGAACATGAAAAGATTCGATTTCCTGACGAATCCCCTTCGCGTCCGCTTCCCGCATCAGAGCTTTCTTATATTTCTTTCCGAGATACTGGTATAATATCATTCTGAAGTCAGCGCATATTATCATGTCATTAAGGCGCATATCTCTCTCCCCAAGAAGATTCTCAAAATAGTTGACCGAAAATGTATCTCGCTGGAAAGTGCTCACTACATCGGTTCTTGTTATATCGAATTTTGTGGAATCTATCCCCGAGGCCCAGTATTTGCGCAGTGTATAATATACAGCCGAATCAGGCCATTCAGACAGACGGCTCTTATAAAACTCCACTGTATCGATTACTTCAAGTATTGTCTTGCGTGCAAGAGTATCTTTATCGATAAGAGAAGTCAGATAAATATTATTCTTATGAGAATCATTGCTTGAATAAGACATATCGTCCCTTTTCTTCAACGTACAGCTGAAAAAAGTGACAATAAATAAGCATAATATTAAGTTTCTCATAAAAATGAATATTAATTTCTTTTTAACCGGTTTATCCTTCTTTTTCTCCATAACATAAGTCACCGGCATCACCAAGACCGGGAACTATATATGCATGATCATTTAATTCGTCATCTACGGCGGCAACCCATATCGTTGTTTTTTCTTTTGGAAATACTCTTTCAAGAAATTCAATTGCCTGTTTGCTTGCGATGACAGATGCGATATGAATATGAGAAGGTTCTCCTTTTGTCAGAAGCGCTTTATATGACAGCTCCATAGAACCACCAGTTGCAAGCATAGGATCTACAATAAGCAGGATCTTATCTTTAATTATAGGTGAAGCTATGTATTCGATATGTATATCGAAGTTATTTTCATCAATGTATTTTCTGTAAGCTGATACGAAAGCATTTTCCGCTCTGTCGAAATAATTAAGAAAACCCTGGTGGAACGCAAGTCCGGCACGCAGGATAGTACTAATAACTATATCATTCTGAGGAAGGGATGTTTCGCTTACGCCAAGCGGGGTCACAACTTTATGAGGTGTATATTTTAGATCTTTGCTTAACTCATAAGCTATTATCTCACCGATTCTTTCGACGTTAGTTCTGAAACGTAACGGGTCTTTTTGAATTTCAACATCTCTTAATTCCGCTACGAAGCGATTCATTATAGAGTTTTCTTTTGAAAAATCAACAATCTTCATAATCTTTAATAAATGATTTTACTATATCATAACCCTCAGTTTGCTCAAACACACAACAAATTCTAACAAGAAACTGACCACGGTTAAGGTTATGAAATTTAGAACAAGCAAAGTTAATTATTAATAGGTTACAGTTTTGTGTATGTAAATCTTTATTAACAAAATCTATTTAATTGAAGGCTATGTTATATTTAATTCACTAAATTGATATAATAAATCAAATTTATATAATATAAACTTAACCAACAATTATACTTTTGATTATTTATATCGGTTATTCTTTTACGAGGTAATCTCTTTTAACTTTTAATTTACTCCGTTAGTAATTTCGTATCATCGTTTATTATTATTTCGCACTGAATCATCATCTTATTCATTAACAAAAGATTAGACTTATTTAATTCCAGTGTTAATAATCACGTAGACATTATATCCTGTATTTTATTAAATTCATAAACAATAATGCAACATTATTTATTAGTAATGCATCTTTATTATAGATGACTGACATGAAGAAAATGTTGCATATTATCAATATTACTTCGCGCCGCTGCATACCATTTTGATATGAATGAAACAGAGCTTATCACTAAATGCTTAAATAATGATACCTCGGCTCAGAGCCGGTTATACAGCAGATTTGCCCCAAAGATGTTTGGTGTATGCCTGAGGTATGCCGACGATTATGAGACAGCAAAGGATTATTTGCAGGAAGCATTTATTTCTGTTTTTACTATGCTTCATACATATAGCGGAAATGGCTCTTTCGAGGGTTGGATAAGAAGAATAGTAGTAAATACTGCTCTTCAGAATCTCAGAAAGAACAGTATTATTGATTATAAATATGAACTTACGGATGTCGACTTTTCTGAGTTTCAGACTGAACATATCATAGAGAGTATTTCGGCAGGAGAGTTGGTCAATATCATTGCCACTTTACCGAAGGGGTTCCGCACGGTCTTCAATCTCTATGCTATAGAAGGTTATTCTCATAAAGAGATAGCCGAAATGCTTGACATCAGCGAAGAGGGTTCACGCTCTCAATACAGCAGAGCAAGAAAGTCGCTTCAGAAAATGATTGCTGAAGAGTATAGTATAAATGTATGATCGCTAAAACGCAAACATAGTTTATCTGAAAGCGTTCGGTGACAATATAAAAAGCGGACAGTTGCAATATGGAAACCGGACGATGACAATATGATAACTGTACAGTTTGCAACAGAAAGTATCGTTTTGAATAAATAATAAACATGGGAACCTGATTCCCTGATAAGTATATAAACAGAAATGCAGGAAAAGAATTTTGAAAAAAATATCAGAGCAAAAGTCGGGAATTTTATTCCTGATGCCGACATACCTGATTTCGGGCTGATTGAAGGCTCGATACCTGTGTTTGACTGCAAACGGAATGTTCCGGGTGTTGCAGGAAATCCGCCTGATTCAGAAACAGGAGTCAGAAAGATATTTATGTTTCCTTTTTGGCTTGGTGCTGCAGCCGTAATCGCTTTAATGTTTGCAGCAGGCTATTTTCTTTCTTATAATGAAGATATTATACCGAAACCGGCGAAAACAGTTTCATCCCATATAATCCCGGATCATATTTCTTCTGAAATCAATGATATTATTATTCCTGAAAATGATCTTTTTGTTTACGATAATCGTGTTGCAGAAAAATATCAGGAAACAATAAATGTATCCGGCAGTAAAGAGGAAGAGAATAATGAGGATATCGAAATCATGAAAGATGAAGTAACTCCGGATGTTCCTACAAAAAGATATTCTGCCGTTGCTTCCTCAAAAAATAATCAGCTGTCATTAAATGAAGAGAATAGTTATTTCTCTGTCCGCAGAGAAAATAAGAAAAATAAAGGCTCTCGTCTTTCTGTTGGTCTTCTTGCCTCAAATAATCTTAACGGAAGCGGATCGACAGGTATTTCAGATGCCGGTACATATGTCAGATTTGACAACGCAGCTGAAGAAGTTTACGCTCTTTCTCCTAATGATGCTTTCGGAGAGTTCAGACATAAACTTCCGATCAGAGCAGGTCTTTCTTTCGGTTATTACCTTTCGAAACGATTAATGGTTGAGACGGGTATGATTTATTCTTTTCTGCAATCGGAATTCAGCCTTAACTCCGGAGTCGGAGAAAAAGGGGAGCAGAAGCTGCAATATATCGGTATTCCCTTATCATTAAGTTATGACCTTCTTAACAGCTGCAATCTGAGATTATATCTGGGCGCAGGAGGAGAGGTTAACTTCAATATTTCGGCAGCACAGAAATATAATATAGGTGATATCCCTGTAAAGCATACAGGGACAGATAATAAACCGGTATGGTCGTATCGTATTAAAGCGGGTGTTTCATATAATATTATCGGAAATACTGAGCTTTATGTGGAACCTTCGGTAGCACGTTTTTTCTCCGACTCGGAAATGAATACCGTGTGGACAGATAATAAATATACGTTCGACCTTAATCTCGGATTGAGACTAAAATTTTAAAGCGTTTTTAATAAGGCGATATTCCGGAAAATAAATCAATAAAAAATAATCATTATGAGAAGAATCTTTTTTGCAGTTTTATCCTTATCATTTTTGTTATCTTTTACTTCATGTGACAATGACAGCGACCGTATCCGTTTTGGTTATGATTTCGTATCGACTGTTATTGAAAAAGAGGAAGGAAAAGTAGTACTTACATTAGATGGCGGAGTTAAATATTATGAGTCCGGTCTTCTTAATTCAAAAAGTGAAAATTTTGAAGTGGGTGACCGTCTGTATCTTAATTTTTTCAGAATAAATTATGATGATCAGCCGGATAACGCTTCCGGCACTAAGTCAAGCCCTTATTTCTTCTCTGATCTTATATATAATAAGATGAATCTTGTGAATGAAGTTCTTAATTCACCTGCTTATGATCAGCTTGCTGATGATGCTCTTACTTATATCTGCCAACCATATATTCAGACAACTGAAATCGGTAATGAATATCTGAATATTTTCGGAGAGGTGAAGGATGCGACTTCTCCTGAGTTTAATCTCATTTATATGGGAGAGAATAAAGATACTCTTGAATATAAATTAAAAGTAACTTTCAAAACTACTCCGGGATCATCACCTAAGATTGCCAGATTCGCAAAGACTTTCCTTCTTGACAAAGATCTTGAAGACAAAAAAATTAAGATTGAATTCAATTCCAACTATTATGAAATAAATAACAAATGCTTTACCTCTGATTCGACATTTGTTATTTCATATAATAAGTAAAAAAGGAGTAATACTTTATTTTTTCTTATTATAAAGCGCTATGGTTTTATTAAGTCAGTAACATACCTTATTCTCACATTACTGAAATAAAAAAGCGTCTTCCTTGTTGGAAGACGCTTTTTTATTTCTAATCTGAAACTCTGATATTGTGATTGAATTTTCTCAGGTCTCTTATGAAATCCTTCTGGTTAAGAGGCGAAATGGCAATATTCTTATCCTGTGTCATTATAAGAATTCTGTCAGCAGAGAGAGCATAGGCTATATTTACGCTGTTGACTATCTTTACTTCTCTAATCTGTTTTATATCTATCCTTTGCCGGGGAAAAAGACCTGATCTTATCATAATCTCTCCGTTGGATGTGATGACATAATCGGTTTTAAGTAAAGATTCTAAAAGAAACACAGATATTATAAGACAACAAACAGCCAAGCCTACGGCTCTCATCCAGAAACCGTACAGTGTCATTAACAGAAAAAACCATAATATCATCTGATATGACCTGTCTATCTTTGACTTAAATGTTCTTTGCATATCTTTTTTTTACAATTTAATAATTATTTAATACAAAACAATTTTTTATTTCGATATAATAGCTGATTGCTGAACCCTTTTTTGCAAATTTGCATAAAATATTAATCATCAGAAAATTTAAGGTTATAAGTTTTTATTATATGCTTATTTATCTTAATAACAGATGATCCGATATATCTTTTGGTTTATGAATGCCCGATTTCCTATTTATTTTATTTTTTCATTCATAATATCGGACAAATATAAACCTATAAACTTTAAAACTGAAGATTTTTTTAACAGTCTCTTTTCTGTAGTTATTTTATATCGGATAAGAATTAATTTTTACTGTTCTTATAAAATTTAAGTTAGACCATTTATTAATAAATAGACAATGGTAAGAAAATTTGACTTTTTAGTTATCGGTTCCGGTATTGCCGGAATGAGTTATGCGTTAAAGGTTGCTGATAAAGGAAGTGTTGCGATTGTTTGTAAAAATGCGCTTGAAGAAGCTAATACATTTTTTGCCCAGGGAGGTGTTTCTTCTGTGACAAATATGCTTGTAGACAGTTTTGAAAAGCATATTGAAGATACTATGATCGCGGGAGACTTTCTGAGCGATGCTCTTGCAGTGGAAAAGGTTGTGACGGAAGCTCCGGCACAGATTAATCAGCTTGTTAACTGGGGTGTTGATTTCGATAAGGATGAGGGAGGAAATTTCGATCTTCACAGAGAAGGCGGACATTCTGAATTCCGTATCCTTCATCATAAAGATAATACGGGTGCAGAGATTCAGGAAAGTCTTATCCGTGCTATCAAAAACCATCCTTCTATTACTGTTTTTGAGGATTTCTTCGCTATAGAAATTCTTACTCAACATCATCTCGGTGTGGAAGTGACACGCCAGACTCCCGATATCGAATGTTTCGGTGCTTATATTCTAAATCAGAAGACAGGCGAGATAGATAAGTTTCTTTCTAAAGTTACTCTTATGGCATCAGGTGGTATCGGTGCCATTTATACTACTACGACAAATCCTATGGTTGCTACCGGCGACGGTATCGCAATGGTTTACCGCGCAAAGGGAACTGTAAAGGATATGGAGTTCATACAGTTTCATCCTACTGCATTTTATAATCCTGGAGATCGCCCTGCATTTCTTATCACAGAAGCTATGCGAGGCTATGGAGGTATACTGAGGACTATGGATGGTAAGGAGTTTATGCATAAATATGATAAACGTCTTTCTCTTGCTCCTCGTGATATCGTGGCTCGTGCCATCGATAATGAGATGAAGACAAGAGGGGAGGATCATGTATTCCTTGATGTTACGCATAAGGATCCTGAAGAAACAAAGAAGCATTTCCCGAATATCTATGCCAAGTGTCTTAGCCTGGGTATTGATATTACTAAAGAATATATTCCTGTAGCTCCGGCAGCTCATTATCTTTGCGGAGGTATTAAGGTTGATCTTAATTCTCTTTCTTCTATTGATCGTCTTTATGCGGTAGGAGAGTGTGCATGTACGGGTCTTCACGGAGGTAATCGCCTTGCATCAAATTCTCTGATTGAAGCTGTGGTCTATGCTGATGCCGCTGCAAAGCATTCTTTGAGCGTTATAGATGAGCTTGAGTTTAATGAAAAAGTTCCTGACTGGAACGATGAGGGAACTTCTTATAATGAAGAGATGGTTCTTATAAATCAGAGCATTAAAGAAGTTGGACAGATTATGAGTTCTTATGTAGGAATTGTTCGTTCTGATCTTCGACTTAAACGTGCTTGGAATCGCCTTGATATTATTTATGAAGAAACAGAGAGCCTTTTCCAGCGTTCAAAAGTGTCAAGAGAAATCTGCGAGCTTCGTAATATGGTTAATACTGGATATCTTATTATGCGTCAGGCTATAGAAAGAAAAGAAAGCCGCGGTTTACATTATTCTATAGATTATCCTCCGGTTACAAAACATGAGTTCCAGAATGCTGAGACAATGGCTTAAGAATCTTTTATAGTTTGTTGATATGATTATGATATGATTATGATATGATTATGATATGATTATGATATGATTAT
>CAMTON010000007.1 GCA_947074105.1 uncultured Bacteroidales bacterium | reverse complement strand
TACAGTCTGCCCCATTTGGCCACTCTGGTATTTGCCCATGACCTTCAATCTTGTTCAAGAACAAAGTCCCGTTGTTTCCCGATTGCGTTGCAAAGGTAGTGCAATTTATTAAACCTGCAAGACACCACATTGCTTTTTTTTTGTCTTTTTTTGCCGTTTTTTCAGTTTGCATTGATTGTCAAATCATTATACAGACAAAAAAAATTACTTTTTTTCAAAAATAATTATTTTTCTATTTCTGCGACACCAAAATCAGATTGCTTTATTAACTATAAGTGTGTATTTCGGGAATTAAAATTCCATCTATTTTTAATCACGTCATAAAATAAATACATGCAAGTCTATTTAAGAAATCATTCAAGGTGCAAAGTCAGCTCTTGAGCGAATCAACAAAGACAGGAAAGCGCACTCATTTGTCATACGTAGAGAGAGTCTGATAAAAAAGCAACTCGATGGTTTATCCAAAGTAAAAAAACCGTTCCCAAAGACCAATATGAGCTTCAGGAACGGCTTTTATACTCTTTAAATACTGTTTTTACTTATTATCTCTGGCAATAGCCGCCATTTTAATCGCAGTTACAGCAGCTTCATCACCTTTATTTCCGTGAATTCCGCCTGCGCGATCATAAGACTGCTGCATAGTATCGTTTGTAAGCACTCCGAAAATAACAGGAACATCATCAGATCCCATGTTAAGATCCATTACTCCTTTTGTCACACCCTGGCAGACATAGTCAAAATGAGGAGTATCACCTCTTACCACACAACCAAGTGTGATAATAGCATCTATCGCTTTATTTTTAGCAAGCATCTTTGCGCCAAACGGCAACTCAAACGTGCCTGGTACGCGCATAAGAATTATATTTTCATTTCTTACTCCGTGACGCTCCAAGGTATCTATCGCTCCTTTTAAGAGCGCCTCTGTGATCGCTTTATTCCATTCTGCACAAACTATTCCGAAACACATATCCGAAGCATCGGGAACGCTGTTGAAATCATATTCTGAAAGATTCTGATAAGCTGTAGCCATAACCTTAAAATATTAAATTAAAAAACCGCAAACTTTATTTATTACTTCAAATAAAGTTTGCGGTTCAAATATAATTAAGAAAGTTCAATTATTTTCCCATTTTAGCTCTTTCGATATATTTCTCAATATCATTAGCCTCCATAGAAGCCGGATACTGATCTTTTATCGCTGTATAAACTTTCACAGCCTGAGGATACTGACCAAGAGATTCGTAAGCGATACCTGCCTTTTTAAGATAAATAGGAGATATAAGCTCATTGTTCGCCTGTTTTGCAGCTTTTTCAAAATAAGTGATAGCCTTATCTGTCTGATCAAGTTCTACATAACAGTCACCTATTGCACCTACAAGAGCCGGAGCCACAAGAATATCGCTGGCAGAAAAAGAATTAAGATGTTTAATCGCTTTATCATAATCACCCAGTCTCATATAAGAAACACCTGCATAAGCTTTAGCCAGATTGCCTGCTTTTGTTGATCCGCTTGCAGAAATAATAGCTTCAAAACCGTTATAGTTTCCGCCGTTACCTTCTAAAGCAGTCTGGTAATCTCCATCCTGAAAATAAAACTCTCCAAGGAAAAGGTCTGCCTGAGCTCTTTCCTCTTTTGGAATATGATAATATTGTACGTATGCTATAATTGCAACTACCACTACTACCACTCCGATTACTACTCCAACAATAAGTTTGTAGTGTTTTTCAATTAACTGTTCTGTTCTGGTCAGGGCATCATTTACCTCCTCCAGTCCATCTACCGGTTTTTCTTGTTCTGACATATTTATGGTTTTTTATTATTTGCTTAACTAAAAAATGTAAAATTCTATTTTTATCCAAATAAAAGGAAAAAATCATTTTAATCGAGAGGCAAAAGTAATTTATTTCTATATATAAATGAAATTTAATACAACTTTTTTTAGCTTTGATACAGTCTGTGACCAGCTTTATTGATTAATTTTGCCATAAAATGAAAGAAATAGTCAGGAACAAAAAATTACGTAATTATTTAGATCCTGAATTTTACCATTATGATTCTACAGACGGTTTTAATAAGGTTTTTATTTATTCCTTCAAAGGCAAATCATAATGACATATTTGTTTCTTAAATATAAGAATAATCTCCTATTAAATATGATCCTTGACAGATTAACCGTTGTAAATTACAAAAACCTCGAAGAGGCTGATCTGAATTTCTCATCCAATATAAATTGCTTTCTTGGCAACAACGGAATGGGAAAGACAAATCTTCTTGACGCTATATATTATCTTTCGTTCTGCAGAAGCTATTCCAATCAGATAGATTCGCAAAATATCATGCATGAACATGAATTTTTTATGATTCACGGCTATTATGTGGATGATGATAAAAAAGAGGATATTTACTGTGGAGTAAAACGTCGCTCAAAAAAACAGTTCAAAAGAAATAAAAAAGAATATGATAAGCTATCAGATCATATAGGTCTTATTCCGCTTGTCATGGTTTCTCCTCAGGATTCAGTACTTCTTTCCGGTGGCAGTGAAGAAAGACGCAAGTTTCTCGATCTTGTAATATCTCAGTTTGACAAACAGTATCTGGAATATCTTATAAAATACAATAATGCCCTTCAACAGAGAAACAGTCTGCTGAAGCTGGATCGTGCATTCAGTGATGAATCCCTATTCGAGGTCTGGGAAGAACAGATGTCTGTCTATGGCGAAAAAATATATGAATGCAGAAAGAATTTCATTCATGACTTTTTGCCTGTGTTCAATGAATTTTATGACTATATATCAAATTCAAAAGAGTCTGTTTCTCTATCTTATACATCTCATATTGAAAGAGGCAATCTCGCTGCACAGCTTAAAGAGGTAAGAGAGCGGGACTTCATACTGGGTTATAGCTCCCGCGGTATTCATAAAGATGAGCTTGAAATGAACCTTGGAGATTATCCAATAAAAAAGATCGGTTCACAAGGTCAGAATAAGACATATCTTACTGTTCTTAAACTGGCGCAATATGAATTCCTGAAAAAAGTAAGAAATACCGAACCGATACTTCTTTTGGATGATATTTTCGACAAGCTGGATTCTGCCAGAGTAGAACAGATTATAAAACTTGTATCCAGCGATCGTTTCGGACAGATATTCATTACTGATACCAACAGGACCAATCTTGATAATATAATAAAGGCTATTCACGGAAGTTATTCGTTTTTTGATGTAAAAGACGGTATAATATCTTTGGCGGAATCTTCTATTTAACTCTTTTTGAAGAAAATATAAATATTCTTATCACTGCATAATCAGCTAAAGATCATGTTAAGAAAAAATGCCCAAAGCGTGGGAGACATCATCAAACAAGCTCTAAAAAACAGGAATCTCGAATCTAAAGTCTTTGAACAGAAGATTTTGAGAATCTGGCCCGAAATTCTCGGAGATGATATAGCATCATATACAGAGCAGATGTTTGTCAAAAACAAAATATTATATGTAAAGATAAACTCTTCGGTTATCAGAAATGAGCTTTATATGTGCCGCACACGCCTTGCAGACACAATAAATCAGAAGCTCGGAACACATGTAATAGATAATATTATATTCAGATAAACATATTTAGCCGGCTTTAATAATAGAAAACCGGAAACAAATCAATGTAATAAACTAAAAAAGTTTAATTCCTTATGGAAGAAGAAATGAAAGTAAAATACAATAATTGTCTGCCTATACAGCTTCGTTTTAACGATGTGGATATAATAGGGCATGTCAATAATTCAGTCTATTTCAATTTTTTTGATTTAGGAAAAACATGTTATTTCGATAAGATTATCGGACAACACGTTGACTGGGCAAATGCAGACATCGTAATAAAAGCTATTGATGCCGATTTCAAGTGTCCTACCTTCTACAGAGATAAGATTGCGGTAGAGACCGCTGTTGTAAGAATAGGAAACAAATCACTTACAATGCATCAGCGCATAATTGACACCGAGAATAAATCTGTAAAATGTGAATGTACAACAGTTATGTGTGGTTTTGACGTAGCTACAAATTCTTCAAAAGAGATTACACCTTTCTGGAAGGATGCTATCAGGAGATATGAGAATAATCCCGACCTGTAAATAAAAAAACGATGATTATATTGCATTTAAATTCAATATAATCATCGTTTTCTTTTATCCGGCATTCTAATCTTCTACATACATCATATCCGACATTATGGCATCGGATATAAATACGCCTTCTTTTGTCAGACGAAGAAAACCGTCTTTTATTTCAAGAGTACCATTATCAATATATTTCTTTGCCATATTCATTGTATATGCTTTTTTTTCCTGACCGAACCTTTTTTCCAGTTCTGAAAGGTTCATGCCTTCCATAACACGAACCGATGTAAGGATATAATCATTAAAAACATCATTATCCGAAAGTATCTCCTTCTCCCTGTAACCTTTTCCGCTTATATAGCTTTTAAGATCCGGCCTGTTACACTGCCTTATTTTTCCGTTATAGGAATGAGCTCCGGGACCAAGTCCGAGATACGGATCACCACTCCAATATGAGCTGTTATGACGGGAATGATAGCCAGGTCGGCAAAAATTAGATATTTCATATTGACGGAAACCATTGCTTTCAAGTTCTGAAATCAAAAGTCTGAACATATCAAGACTTGTCTCCTCTCCCACTTCCTTTATTTTCCCTGCTTCAAGAAGACGGAAAAGCGGTGTACCTTCTTCATAAATCAGATGATAGGCTGATATATGTGTGACGTCAAGGGATACAGCCTTTGATATATTTTTTTTCCATAATTCGATTGTTTGTTCAGGAAGGCCATAAATAAGATCTATACTTATATTTTTAAAACCGTAAATCTGAGCCAGCTTTACCGCTTTCACTGCCTCTTCTGAATTGTGCCTTCGATTAAGGAATTTCAGATCCTTATCATTAAAACTCTGTATTCCCATACTCATGCGATTAAAAGGGAATCTGCGTAACATAATCAGATAATCTTTGTCTATATCATCAGGGTTTACCTCTATTGTTATTTCACTGCAGAAGGAAAGATCAAATGACTCATTAAGTTTATCAAATATTTTTCTGAAATCGTCTTCTTCAAGCTGTGAAGGGGTTCCTCCTCCAAAGTATAATGTATCAATTCTTTCTCCCGAAATAAAATCTTTATTGTCATCGATTTCTTTCAGAAGTGAATCGATATACCTGCTTTTCTGCGACATATCGGTCTTTGAAAAGAAGTCGCAGTAAAGGCACTTCTTAGCGCAGAATGGTACGTGTATATATATGCCTGCCATTTATATTTTCTTTTAAATAACGAAGATACTAACTCTAAATTATAGTTTACTGTCCATAAACATTAGTTATAGAAAAGATTATAATATTATTGATTATATTTGCGACTTAATTTGAAAATAATAAATTCATAAATATAATGAGCAAACAGAAAATAATACTTACAGGCGACCGCCCAACGGGACCTCTTCATATCGGTCATTATGTAGGATCTCTTCGCCGCCGCGTAGAACTTCAGAATTCAGGTGAATTCGATAAGATATTTATCATGATTGCCGATGCACAGGCTTTAACTGATAATTATGACAATCCGGATAAAGTGCGTGAAAATATTATAGAAGTAGCTCTTGACTATCTTGCATGCGGTCTTGATCCTGCTAAAACAACGATTTTCATTCAGTCTCAGATAGCAGAGCTTTGTGAACTTTCTTTCTATTACATGAATCTTGTGACTGTATCGCGTCTTCAGCGTAATCCTACCGTTAAAACAGAGATTCAGATGAGAAACTTTGAGACTTCAATACCTGTAGGATTCTTCACATATCCTATCAGCCAGGCTGCAGATATAACTGCATTCAAAGCAACTGTAGTACCTGTAGGAGAAGATCAGAAACCGATGCTTGAACAGACAAATGAGATAGTTCGCCGTTTCAACGGTATATACGGAGAAACTCTTATCGAGCCTCAGATTCTTCTTCCTGATAATGCAGCATGTCTGCGTCTTCCCGGAACGGACGGTAAAGCTAAAATGAGTAAATCTCTTGGAAACTGTATCTATCTTTCCGATTCAGCTGAAGAAGTACAGAAGAAAGTTATGAGTATGTACACAGATCCTGATCATCTTCGTGTGCAGGACCCGGGTAAGATTGAAGGGAATACGGTATTTACTTATCTTGATGCTTTCTCTAAACCTGAACATTTTGAGAAATATCTTCCTGAATATGCTAATCTTGACGAGCTGAAAGCTCATTATCAGAGAGGTGGTCTAGGAGATGTAAAAGTAAAACGTTTCCTGAACTCAGTAATGCAGGAAACTCTTGAACCAATCCGTCAGAGACGTGCAGAACTTGAAAAAGATATCCCTGCTATTTACAGAATGCTTAAAGAAGGTAGTGATGTTGCACGCGCAGCAGCAAACGAGACTCTTGAAGAAGTAAAAGCCGCAATGAAGATCAATTATTTCGAAGACGAAGAGCTTATCAAACGACAGGCTGAAAAATTCGCTAATAAATAATCAGTTTTAAAATCTTACTTTTATGACCGGAACATTTGACATCATAAAAGTATTTCAATAAAAATCAGAAAAGGAGAAAACCGTTAAGTTTTCTCCTTTTCTGATTTTATGATATATCATATATTTTTCTTTAAGCCATTTAAATCAGATGATTCCATTTTTCAAACCATTTGAATGTATTCTCAACACCTGTGTTTATAGACGTGCATGGTGAATATCCGTAATCATTCAGTAATTGAGTTGTATCTGCATAAGTACATACTACATCACCTTTCTGCATTTCAACAAAGTCATATTTAAAATCTCTGCCCGAGCAGGATTCAATACACCTGATAAAATCCATCAATTCTATAGAAGTCGAATTGCCTATATTATATATTCTGTGTGGCACTCCGTTGCTTTCTTTTCGTTCTACTTCTACAACTTTAGTAATTCCTTTTACTATATCATCGATATAAGTAAAATCCCTGCGCATATCACCGTTATTGAATATCCTTATCCTGTCCCCTGAAAGATTAGCCTTCATAAACAGGAAAGGTGCCATATCCGGTCGTCCCCATGGACCGTAAACCGTAAAGAATCTCAATGCAGTAGTTTGCAGGTTATAAAGTTTACTGTAAGAAAAAGCCATCAGTTCATTTGCTTTCTTTGTCGCTGCATATAAACTTACGGGGGAATCTGTTTTGTCTGACTCTTTAAAAGGAACAGAGTCATTCATTCCGTAGACACTGCTTGAACTAGCATAGACAAGATGACCGATATTGTAGTTCCTGCAGACCTCTAACACATTCATAAATCCCATAAGGTTACTTTCAGCATAAGAAAACGGATTTGTTATCGAATTTCTCACACCAGCCTGAGCCGCCAGATTACAAACAATATCAAACTTCTCTTTCTCAAATAATTCAGGAAGAAAGTCCCTGTCTGTTATATCAGATTTATAAAATTTGTATGAAGGATATCTATCACTCAATGCCGCAACATCCTTCATTATGTTTTCCTTCTTCACCCCGCATAAATGCTCAAGCCTGCCATATTTCAGATTCACATTATAATAGTCATTTATATTATCAAGACCGACTACTTCAAAACCTTTTTCAAGCAATGCCTTCGACAAATACGAACCTATAAAACCGGCTGCTCCGGTCACCAGTATTTTTTTCATAACGAACTTTTTGTTTTTGCATTCTTTCTGCCTATCATAAGATTTCTTATATACGACATAAAACCGAAAGACTGACCAAGTATTAAAATCGGATCTTTAACCATAGCGCCATAACTTACTATTATCATCGAACCTGTCAGGCTGATCCACCAGAAAGCAGGTGGCAAAACTGACTCATTTTCTTTTTTAGAATATATCCATTGATATACGAATCTGAATGTGAATATTATCTGCCCTGCCGATCCATAGATCAATAATAACATCGGAATATCTTCATTATTAAAAAGATTATTAAAGAATGAAGGAGAATCATTAATTCTTAATAAGATAGCCAGTACCGGAATACATATCAGCAAATAACGCAAAAAGATATTCACATTATCCCAAAGCCCTTTGAGTCTCAGATTTCCGATATAAATATAATATGCGATAAACTGACCTAATATTATTGAAAAATCATTCTTCAAACAACCATATATCACCATCGCCATCGATCCGCAAAGGCTGAATATCCAGAACAGATTATTGGATACCACCTTCTTGTTCTTCTCGGAAACGAACCACTGCACTATTATCCTTGCAGAAAAAAAAAGTTGTGCCAGCAGTCCTATCCCTATAATCAGAAAACTCATAAATTATTTTCCTCGATATTGTAATTGATATATCTTGTTGCCATCCATCTGTAAGCAAAGCAATCCTTGAATGGCGAGATCAGACGGTTCCATAAAGTATATTTCGATACCCCGGCCTCTCTCGGATAATGCCTTACAGGTGTTTCATAAAACTTTCCTCCTTCCTGGAGTTTAATCAAAGCCGGCAAAAATCTGTGCATCCCGGTGAAAAAAGGTATTCTTTTAGCATATGCAGTATTTATGATTTTCAAAGGACATCCTGTATCAGTTGCTCCGTCGTTAGTCATCATTCTTCTGAAAGAATTGGCAAACTTTGACTGAAAACGCTTGAATGAGGAGTCTTTACGCTCCGCTCTTATTCCCATAACAAGAGGATATTCTGCTGAATGTTCAAGCAAAAGATTAAAATCTCTTACATCTGTCTGCATATCAGCATCCATATAACCGACCAGTTCGGAATGAGCGACATCAATACCTGCTTTTATTGCCGCAGAAAGTCCGCGGTTCTTATCGAAATTGATATAATAAAGATCTGATTCTTCCTGACAGGCATTTTTTATTAAATCAAGACTATTATCTTTTGATCCGTCGTTTACAAATAAAACGCACGCAGGAACATCACAGGTAGGAAGAAAGGAAACCATCGTCTTTCTCAGACGGTCCATATTATCTTCTTCGTTATAAATAGGAATTATAATTGTTAATTTGTAATTGGCTGTTTTATTCATTTTGCTGTAATTAGAGTTACATTATATATAAATAAATTTGAATATCGTTTTTTATTATTCTTGCTTCTTCTGTTATCATCATACATATCTATATGTTTGACATTCACCTTTTCCAGAAATTCTGCAGACATCTCACTCTCTATGTCGGTTCTTGAAAGTACTACCATTGGCAACGAACATATAAGAAGCGAATCATTACTGTAATCCATAGGTTTTATAGTTCTGTGTGCCGCGTAAACAAGTTCTATCCTGAGTTCATCTTTCTTATTATGATAAAACTGAATATCTTTCAACTCTTCTATATTACGTGTATTGGCAATACTGTTCATTTCCGGATTATTTATCAGATACTTCAGCGACGGCATTGCAAAAATCTCTATTACAAGAAACAATACAGATACACAGATTACTAAATTCAAAGGTTTATTTCGAATTGCAGCGCGTAATATGAAGAAAGCAACAAGAGAAGTGGTTATACATATTATTATTGCCGAAGGTATTGAGATATAACCTTCACTGAAAATGAATTTATAACCTATTACAGGAATAGCCGCAATTATTATAGCCGGCAGAATGGCATTCACTTTAAACAATACATTATCTAACCTGCTTTGTCTGTTTTCCGCGAATTTCTTCGCCCATTCCACTATAAATTGCCCGATAAGTATCGAAGCAGGTATCAATACAGGAAAAAGATAACGTGTTTTTTTCTCCGGAAACAATGAAAGCAAAACTACCGTTGCCAAAGTCCAGACAAGAAAAAACATATTCGTCTTATCTTTTTTTGTTTTGATTTTCGCAAATGAAAAACCGATAGCCGTCAAAAGCAGAATAGCCCAGATACCTGATTCAAGGAAAAAACTCCAGTAGTAATACCATGGTCTTACATTACGGTTTACCCATGCCGAAGACTCCTTATTCGCTACATAAGCCATTTCATCGTAATGCATAACATATATATACAGATACCACCATGAAGAAACCACAATACATACTCCGGCAAGTAACAGGACTTTATTTAATCGTCCCCGCATCGATGGTCTCAGAATACAAAAAGTAGCTATAAGGAATGGAAGTAATAATGCAAAATATGAGACGGGCCCCTTACTCATAAATGAGAGTCCTAGAAAAAGACCTGATAAAGATGCATTTGTCCATTGCCTTTCTTCATCGAAAAACAATCGGTAAAGGAAATATATACCTCCCAACATGAAAGCATGACAATATATATCCCAAGATGCGGTACGTCCCATCAATATCGCATTATACGAAGTACAGAAAACCAGAACTGACATCCATGATATCAATCTGTTTCTTAAAATACGCTGAACCAGAAGAAAAAGAAAAACGACAAGCATTACGGCGGAAAGTCCCGCCATAGCCCTTTGAAGAAATATCGAATCAGGAGAAATAATCTCTGCAACTGCTGTCAGCCAGGTCGGCAAAGGAGGTTTTTCCAATCTCAGTTCTCCATTCATAGTCGTTACGATCCAGTTGTCCTGATAAACCATTTCGCGGGCAGTAATTATATTACGCGATTCCATGATATCCGGAACGAATGTATCATTATTAACTATAAACGTAATGATACCTATCAATATCAAAAGTAGATATTGATGTGAGATTTTTAAATTCATATTTTTTCAAATTAGATTTCCGGGAAAAAGCTGTCTTTTCCGGAAAAGCAACAATATATACAGTCCTAATATTCTGAATAAATGTTCAAATTTATTCAGAATGGTAAATTTATGAATTTATATAATACAACCCGTTAATGAAATCAAATAACTGCATATTTAATTCCGTTAACGGGGATTCTGTCATTATAATCAGCTGCCATAAAACAGCAGTTATAACATTGTTATTTTTTTATTATTAAATTTTTTACTTCTTATTGGCTTTATTAAATTTTTATTCTTCTTTTTCTGTATTTAGTTTTGAAAACTCTTTTTGAAAAATTCTACAATCCTGTCATAAGGTATAACGCCGGCCTGATCATCATACAAATCCACATGTGATGCACCGTCTATTATCATCAATTCTTTATTATCACCTTTCAGTTTCTTAAATGCATCTTCACTAAAATAACGGGAATGGGCATTTTCTCCATGTATCATAAGTACTGCACTTCTGATCTCATCACTATATGAGAGCAACGGCATATTGATAAATGAAAGTGACGATGTGATATTCCATCCGTCATTGGAATTCAAAGAACGGGAATGATAACCGCGTTTTGTCTTATAATAATCATAATACTCCTTCACAAACTGAGGGGCATCATCAGGAAGAGGATCTACGACTCCGCCACCACGTGCGTATGTTCCGTTTTGAGCATCAATGGTACGTTGAGCATTAAGCTGCTTACGCAATTCATATCTTGCATCCTCATCCATAGAGTCATAATATCCGTTAGCGTTAACTCTGCTCATATCATACATAGTAACAGTAACCGTTCCTTTTATACGTGTATCTATAGCTGCGGCATTCAAAGCCATTCCTCCCCATCCACAAATACCGATTATCCCTATTTCATCAGGATCTACATCTTTTCTTGTAAGCAGATAATCAATGGCAGCAGAGAAATCCTCAGTATTTATATCCGGAGATGCCACATAACGAGGCTCGCCTCCGCTTTCACCGGTATAGGAAGGATCGAAAGCAAGTGCTATAAAACCATGTTCAGCCATTGTCTGCGCATAAAGCCCGGAAGTCTGTTCCTTAACAGCTCCAAAAGGTCCGCTAACAGCGATAGCAGGGTATTTTTCATCACTTTTGCCTTTAGGTATATAAAGATCTCCTGTCAGAGTAATTCCATAACGGTTTTTGAATTCCACTTTCTTACGCTCTACTTTATCACTTACAGCAAAAGTATAGTCATTTTTTTCATTCATAACATTATCTTTTTTCGTACTACACCCCGTTGCCAAAATCAATAAAACCATTGATATAGTTAAAATCAGTTTTTCTCTCATATCTTTTTATAAATTAGTTATTTATCCGAATCAATATAATTTTAAGAACCGATAAGATTTAACTGAAATAGCTTAATGATTCTCAAATTATATTCACAGTACAAAGTTATTATAGGCAGATTTATAATTTGTATACATATTACTCTGATATTTACCTAAATTACGGAGATTTATATATATCTGATACAGAAACAGAAAAGGAGAAACCTGATCAGGTTTCTCCTTTTCTGTTTCTGTGATGTATAAATAGCGGTGCTTATAAGAAATACTCTTATCGACATCGCTATTTATACTATCTGTAAAGATATCATCCGTTTATAGCTGGTGTAAATTTATAGAAATAAAGTCGTCTAAGAAATGTTGCCATTGCCGTTACATAAAGTATTGCCAGACAAATATAAACTGAAGGCACAGGATAATTCAATGTTACAGGAAAAAGCAGCAATGTACTTATCAGGGCTGCGTTAGCTCCTGTAATAAAAGATTTTCTGTTATACTCCCTGTAGATATCTTCCACAATTATCAGTTCCGGAGTATTCTTTATTCTTTCGCTCAGAAGGAATTCAAGCATGAGAGAAATCAGAAGAAGACCTAATGCCGGTCTTGAAAGAATACTGCTGTTATAATCAGCATTACTTTCGGGAAACATAAAACTAATGCTTAGCGCCGGGATTAACAAACCTACACTTAAGGTAGTAATAAAAAGATTCCAGAATCTTTCTTTTTTAATTTTTTCAACAGTAGAGGTTTCCATAATTTTGCAAATAAGAGTCTATAATTATAATTGATTAATAAAACAAAATGTTCATTTACAAAATTATCTATTTTTAATCTATTAATATAAATATTATGTATGTTTTCCGACAATTATATTAATGACATGTGATTATTAACATTTATCTGACTTCAGTTCAATATATTTATATGAACTCTTATTATTCTCTTACTGAAATCTCCGTATCCGAAATCTTTTTTCGCGAGAGCGAATAATCCACTATGGATGCTACGGTAGAATCTCCTGTAACATTTACAGAGGTTCGTAGCATATCAATTGGTCTCTCTATGCCAAGTATAAGAGCAAGCCCATGTTCAGGAATACCTACGGATGCAAGAACCATAGTCATAATAACATAAGAACCTCCCGGCACGCTCGGAGTACCAATAGATGAAATCACAGCCATAAGAACAATAGTCGCCAGAGCCGTTAACGACAGCTCAATTCCTAAAACCTGAGCTATAAAGATCACTGCTATAGTCTGAAATAATGATGTACCGTCCATATTTATAGTGCATCCTACGGGAAGGACAAAAGATGTCACCTCATTAGAGACACCAAGTTTCTTTTCCGTCACTTCAAGATTAAGTGGTAATGTAGCGGCAGATGAACTTGTAGAAAAAGCAAAAAGCTGAACAGGATACATAGTCTTTATGAAGTGTCTTACATTCTTTTTCGTAAAAAGCTTAATCAGCAAAGGATAAAAGCCAAACATCAATATCAACAATCCGATTATCGTCGTTACAGCATACACTCCCAATGCCACAAACATACTCAGCTGACCGGAAAAATCGACAACAAGTCCGGCCATTAAAGCTGCGACACCAATTGGGGCGGTTTTTATTATAATATCCACAATTTTTAGCATTATGAGATAAGATGCATCAAAAAATTTTATTACAGGAAGTACTGTTTCCAAAGGCAGCATTATTATTGCAAGTCCGAGTAAGGTTGCAAAAAATATGACCTGTAATATCTTTCCGTTTTCAGAAGCTGCTTTTATAAAATTAGCCGGTACAAGATCATTCAGAAAAGAAAGAGGTGCTTTTGTTTCTTTCGATATTTCCATATATCTGTTATCAACTTCTCCATATTCATTCATCAGCGCGGCTCCTTCTGCTTTTTTCAGAAAACTACCAGGTTTAACAATCAATCCCAGAGAAAGTCCGAGAAGTACGGCAACTATTGTTGTGGAAATATATATTATCAGCGTCCTGATTCCTATTCTTGCGAATTTTCCGACATCCATAATACCTATTATACCTTTCAAAAGTGAAAAAAAGACAAGAGGAACGGCAATCATCTGAAGAAGACGTATAAAAAGATTTCCCCATGGTCGTATCCAGTCATTTACAAAACTTCCGCCACTGAAAGCCAGAGCAATAAAACCAATTATGACTCCACAAATCATACCTGCCATTATCTGTAAATACAGAGGGAATTTTATTTTCCCGGAACCTTCTTCTCCTGCTTTAACCTTAGTCATATTGTTATTAATTTAGCATATTATCATCCAAAAGAACATAATCTATAATGTTTTAATTGCTAAAATAAACAAATTAGAACACTTTTCAAGAAATAGCGCTTCTCTTTAAATTAAAATAAAAACAGAAAGCCATATCTTTCCGGTTATTACCTTCAGATATGGCTTTGATTTTGATTATTAAAAGAATTCTCTGTTACACAATAAAACACAGATATTGGCAGCTCTCGCCGCGGATTTCAATGAGATATGTATAATTTAATAATCATTGATGGTTTTGTATATTTAGTGAATTAAACAATTCAACATTAAATTGAACAGAGCTGAATTTGCTTCTTATAATTCTTATTCAAGAATAACGCATCTGTTAAGTTCGGGATCTTCAAAACGATTATTGCTGTCGCCGTCTGCTTTTTTAATCAGTCGATCTTTTGAAATACCGTATTTATCAACAAGCAGATCAAATACATACTGCATACGCTGTTCGCTCAGACGTTGATTAAGCTCTTTAGAGCCTGTTGCACTGTCGGCACTGCCAATAATAGTGAAAACTTTACCTTCATCAACGGCTACGGCATTCTGAACATAGAATTCAAGATTAGCAAGTTCCTTCTTATCAAAAGAAGATTTACCAAGATCGAAAAACAATGCCACCGGTGTAGCTTTAACCGTTGATTCGCCTGCAACTGTTACAGTTTGAGGCTCTCTGTTTCTCAAATCATTATTTTCACTCTGAAGAACATTATTCTCAACAATAAGGTTTTTGTTTGCATCTTCAATCTCATTAATACGATTGATGTATGGTGTATAATCTGCAGCAATTACCGGCTTAACACGTCTGAAATTTGTCTTACCCAGTTTCACGGCAAGTCCCAGAGTTGCCGAACTCATACCTTCTACACCGATTCTGTTATAATCAATCTTATCAAGTCTTCCGTTTGAAACCAATTGTCTGAGTTCCAGAGTAAGATCTACTCTTTTACTTAATCTGAAAGTATTGTAAATACCGCCTGTAAATGAGATTTCATTAGTATGTGTATCATTACCATATGTTCTTGTTACTCCTGCACCGATATAGGGGATACAATTCCATACTCTTGTCTCCTTATAACCGCCTATCGCATTTGTAATATTCCACATTACATCACCGTGAAAATTAGCGATACCAAATTTTTCTTTATAAATATTATTTTCTTCAAGGCCCTTAGAATATGGTGTCTGACCCTCTCCCCAACCTTTTGCCTGAAGCCCGTTGTATCCGAATCTTACACCTATAACCGGAGTTATCCATTTTCCGATATTCACGTCCAGAGCCGGTGAAATTCTTTTTCCAAAGTCACCATAGGCATCATTATTGCCCATGTAAACATTTGCACCTCCTGCTACACCAATAAACCAGTTATCACAAAAACGGTTTGTCTCGTAAGGTCCTTTTACAATTTTGTTATTCGCATCGCGATTTCCATTCTCCTGAGCTACTGCACATGTAAGCGCACAACATGTTAATACTGTTGTAAAAATTGTTTTCATAAAAAATTATTTCTGTAATTATATTTCTTTAAATAAGGGCATTGAATATATATCCCCATGAAGTTAAATTGAAAATTATAAGCCCCGATAAACTTAATTCTGTATCGGTTTTCTTTTTATTACAAAGCCATTACCGGGCTAAACACCTTAAAAATTATCCTGATAAACTAATTATGTAAGTATATAGTTTTCACAATTATCAGTCTTTTATAATTTCTTTTACTATGTTACACTAAAAACAAGTCTATACAATAAGCTTAACGCCTAACCATTTATTTACTAATTAATCCAAACTGTTTTTTTAATCATTCTTGTCTGTTCCGATAATCTTCCATACTCCGGCCGACAAAACTGCTCCTAACATCGGAGCTATAATAAACAGCCACAATTGAGAAAGAGACTGTCCACCCTGAAATATCGCAGGACCAAAACTACGCGCCGGATTAACTGATGTTCCTGTGATAGGAATACATACTATATGTACAAGTACAAGAGATAGCCCGATTGCTAATCCTGCAAGATTACCGGCTCCTTTTTTAGAATCTGTCGAACCAAGAACAATAAGTACGAATATGAAAGTAAAAATAAATTCAGCAATAAATGCCTGTCCCATCTGACCTTCAGTAAAACTATTTGCCCCTGTTGATGTAGAAGGACCATAACTTCCGGTAGATGTCAGAAGATATATTATTGCCGATCCTACCAAAGCTCCGATAAACTGAGATATCATATATCCCACAGCTTCTTTCCCCGGCATTCTTTTAGAAAGCCATACACCTAATGTTATTGCAGGATTAATATGGCATCCTGAAATTCCACCTATGCAATAAGCCATTCCTACTACAGAAAGACCGAATGCAAATGCAACAGCAAGAACCTGCGCTGTTCCGGCCGTACATCCAAAAAATATAGCACTTCCACATCCCATTAATACCAGCACCATTGTTCCAAGTGCTTCTGCTAAAAATTTTTTCATTTTTTCTTTAATTACTTTTTATTTAAAAATTCACTATTTACTTATAAAGAGTACAACCATCATAATATGTACTCTTTATTTAATTCATTTTTCGTAGAAATATTTTATTTTCTAACGCTTCATTAATATAGAATGGATACTGTCAGAAATGTATCCTCTTTTTTTAAACTTTTTTTCAAAAAAGTTATTCAAGAATACAAAACAACTGAATATGTGCAGTTTACACATCAAAAAAAAATACAGATATAACTAAAAAACATATCGCATATAAATAAAGAGGGCCGAAATCAACTATGATTTCAGCCCTCTTAGAGTTATCGCATTTTATGCTTTTACTTTTATATCACTATTATTTCAGATAATCATTAAGTTTACAGCTTGGAAGTTCTTTAAGACCTTCAATAACTGATACGGCATTGATCTTAGCTCCGTCCATAGTATTGTGAACTCCGTCAACATAATAAGGAGCAGCCTGTTCTTTTCCGCCCATAGCTTCAAATTTCACTGCTGAACGTTCATTCAGATCAATATAGAAAACTCCTTCCTGCTCTGCTACTTCGCTTGACCATTTACCGTAAGTATTTTCGCATCTGTTTACACGATCTTCTGTCCAGCGATTTGTCGGAGTATGAGAAGTTACGATCACATGAGCTCCTTTAGCTTTTGCCTGACGGATAAAAATACGAAGATAATGTCCGAAAGTATAAACAGTTTCAGGACCTGAGTTACGTTCCATAACAACAGTCTGTTTCTCATCCCCCGTACCTCTAAGCGAAGCGCGAGCACGACCTGTGTTAAGAGGACCTCCGTCATTATGTCCGAAATCTACGATAAGGTAATCTCCGGCTTTTATTCCCGGTAATACTTTATCCCAAAGACCTTCAGTGAAATATGTACGGCTGCTTCGTCCACCAAGAGCATGATTTTCAACAGTTATCTTTTCATCATCGAAGAAATCCTGGAAGAAGCTTCCCCAGCCCCACATTCCGCCTTCACCTTTTCCGCCACCGCATTTCACCGTACTGTCGCCGATAAGGAAAGCCACAGGATTATCCCCTTTTCTTGAAGCTCCCGCCACAGGACGGTTGCTTAGATAGAAAATAGGCTCAGTCTGTCCTGTAGGAGAAGAATAGAAATGAAGACCGCTGTCATTCATCTGAGGATGTTTTGATTTTGTCAGTTTAATCATTTCCGCACCCGCCATGATCACAGGACCGTAACCGTGAGCAGCATATTCGCTTACCGGGCGGTGATAGTAGAATGCAGGATCGAATGCCATACCTGTACCTACACAGGTACCTTCTACCTGACCCTCTTTATTGATTTTTGTTTTTACTGCCTGCCATCCAAGCTGAGCAACCGGCGCATAAGAGATAGCATCGATCCATCCTTTATTTACCGCATGAGCAATACAGTATGTATAGATAGCAGTTGCCGAAGTCTCCTCATAAGAGTCAGATTTATCAAGAAGCTGATGCCAGAAACCGTTACCGTTCTGGAATGAAGCCACACCTTTGATATGAGCTTTTAGCTGTTTCAGGATTGCCTCTCTCTGCGGATGATTTGCCGGAAGAAAATCAAGAGTTTCACACATTGCAAGCATTGCCCATCCGTTAGCTCTCGCCCAATGATAATTAGGCTGTTCTGTCAATCCTTCAACCCATCCGTGACGATAGATCCCTTTTTCAGGAAGGAACATTCTTTCAGAGAACTGAAGAATCTGTTTTGCCGCTTCTGACTGAAACTTAGCATTATGATCTCTGGCATATGATCCCATAACTGCAATTGAAGGGATAGCCATATACATATCATCAAGCCATAAAGTATTGTTATGAGGACGGAAACGGGCGAAAGTACCGTCGAAAAGACGATGTTCCTTATACATCACGAAATTGAAATAATTCTCAATCATCTGCTGATAAGGAAGACTTTTGTCTTTCATGTGAACTTTCATCATTGCCGAACACATTGCTCCCGCATCATCAAGAGCATGCGGAGTAAGCATCTGTTTCATTAAAGGATCAACTTCGCCATACTGAGTATATACTCTCTGGAAATGAGGGAAGATCTCAGTAAGGAAATTAAAACGATCCATTACATATTTAGTATAAGCCTCATCGCCTGTTGCTTCAGCGGCGATAAGCATCGCATTGTAAGTCACACCCCACTCATAGCTTCCGATACGGAATGTACCTCTTTCAAGCTGAGCGTTCTGATCCATATTTTCATAATCCGTGATAACTTTTCCTGTTTTTTTATCAACTACTCTTGTAGGAGTACATGATTCAAGATAGCGAAGCACACGATCGATATCCGATTTTATTTCATCTGTCGATAAAACTCCGTAAGGAGTAACATAATCAGGCTGAAGCAGATGCAACGGTGTGTTAGAATCATTAAGGGCAGCTTTTTTCTTTTGAGCCATACCCGGTGATGCCACTGATAATAGCAAAGCGAATGCTAAAATATTCTTATTCATCTTCGTAAAGTATTAGATAGGATATAAACGGTAGTAAAATGTGATATATTATATATCCTAATACGTGTTATGTAATGTGTGTATTATTATCTCTTTCTATAAAAGGATCAGAATTTCCATCCTCTGAATTTATTTCCTTTCTTAATCAGATCGGGTCCGAAATAGAATCCTGTCTGAGTCGGCTGATTGTATGCCACATTCTGTGTCGCTATACTAATGCGATATACAGGATCATGAAGAAAAGTATGGAAACGATATTCTGTATCATCTGTCGATATATAAAGACGAAGAGCATTGTTATCTTCCGTTCTCATCAGAACTTCTTCTCTCCAGTCACCAAGGATATCACCCTGAAGACACGGATTTGCTTTCGTTCCGTTATTGCTCAGACATCCCTCAAATGTAGCGATAGTCTTACATTCACCGACAGTATGATCATATTTGCCCACCATATTCTTGTCAAGAAGCTCTCTCAAAAGATCACCGGTCCACCATACTGCCATATTAGTGGATAATTTTTTCGGGCTCTCATTTATGGTTTCTCCTCTGAAATTACGAAGGCCTCCACTTGCGCTGCTCCACATTTCAAGTCCCGGAGATGTAGGATCTATATCGGCAGCCATCGCGCGGCCAACGTCATCATTAGAAGGAATCTGCCACAGAACTTTTCCCGTTGCGGCATCTTTAAACGAAGAGCCGTCTTTTCTGTTTTCATGACAGTTCCATACCTGCATGACATTTGTCGAAGGATCGAAACATGTCAGATGCATAGCGTCGCCATGCCCCATACCTGTAGTGTACAGACCCGTTCCGTCATTATTGAAAACACATGAGCCGTAAACTATCTCATCACATCCGTCGCCGTCGATATCTCCGACTCTCAGATTGTGATTACCCTGTCCCGCGTAACCTTCATTACCCGGAGTGTTGCTATCAAAGAACCAACGCTGTTTAAGTTCTTTCCCATCCCAATCATAAGCGGCAAGTGTCGTTCTGGTATAATAACCGCGACACATCACAACCGACGGTTTTACACCGTCAAGATATGCCACTGCGGCAAGGAAGCGGTCGCTTCTGTTTGCTCTCGGATCTCCCCATCCCTGAGAATCTCCTCGTTGCGGCGTGTATTCGGTAGTATAAAGAGCCTCGCCTGTTTCTCCGCTGAACACGGTAAGATATTCAGGCCCCGTAAGGATACGTCCCTGATGAAGGGGAGTGATATATTTACCTTTCCATTCTTCTGTATGTTTTACAGAATCAGTTTTAAGGATAGGACGCATGTCATGAGTTCTTGTCTTTGAAGCATCACCGGTCTCTCTGTAATCGGCATTAGGATCACCAATGATCTTACCTTTTGAATCTTTCGAACCGTCGGCTGTTTTCATGATGACTTCAGCTTTACCGTCGCCGTCAAAGTCAAAAACCATGAACTGAGTATAATGTGCTCCCGCTCTTACGTTATGACCAAGATCTATTCGCCACATTCTTTCACCCGTAAGTTTATAACAGTCGATTATTACATTTCCGGTATAACCGTCATGAGCGTTATCTTTTGAATTTGTAGGATCCCATTTAAGAATGATTTCGTAATTTCCGTCACCGTCAACATCGCCGATACTGGCATCGTTTGGTGTATATGAATACGAATGTCCCGCAGGTGTTACACCGTCAGCAGGTTTATCAAGAGGAATTTCAAGATATCCGACAGGAGAATTGGCAGCTAACGTATAACTTCCGTTAGCGGCAATCTTAAACTCGTTATTATTGATCTGCTCTCCCGGCGTAGATGCCGTTTTAGCTTTAATTTTATCAGGATTGATTTCTTTACCCTTTACGACTGCTTTAACAACATATTCCGACTTTTCTGTTCCCGGATTATTGTCGTCAACAAAGCATGTTGCTCCGCTCAAAGGTTTTTTGTTAAGTCTGGTTCCGTTTCGGTAAACGTTGAAAGCAACATTCTCCGAATCACTCTGAAGATATCTCCAGCTTACCACGACGCTTCCGGCGTCTTTTCTGACTGCTACGACTCCCCTGTTTAGTGTTTCTCTCTGAATCTGAGAATTGTCGTAATTCACCTGCGAAAAGGCTTCCGGGGTGACAGTAAGCATCGCTATGGATGCAAACAGGCATTTGGCCAACTTTGCAGTAGGCAATAATTGTAATTTCTTAATCATGGTGTGTTAATTGTTCTAACAACTAATTGTGTAATAGTGTAATTATTTTATGGTATCAATAGTGTAATTGATTGTGTAATGCAAATTAAATTAAAAATTTCTTGATTATTATTATATAATAAGAATTTATTCGGTTTTGGCAGATAAAAAACTTTTATTTCTTACTGAAAATCATCTTTCTCCGACCATTCCCAAGCAAACATAATATGGTAAGAATTCTTTTTCGTGCAACTGTACAGTTACAATATGAAAAGCGTGCAGTGATAATATGACAACTGCGCGGTTATCATATTATCACTGCACGCTTTTTTTATAACAGGATTATTCTATCAGATAAGAGTATCGGCAATAAAAGAAGATTTGCTGTTATAATCTTTATTATCAGCATAAATATATATAACAGAACCATCTTTTATAGTGTTGATGATCGGTTTATTCACTGCGACAGGAAGAGCCGGGCATCCAAGGCTTCTGCCAAGTCGCTTGCCGTTAGAAGCAACCGAAGGATTTGCATAGGCAGCTCCGTGAATTACTATTGCACGCTCACGAGCTCTGTCGTTAACTCCTTTTTCAAGTCCGTCAAGACGTAGTGAATAACCATTACCACCCTGGTATGTCTCGGAAGCAAGGTAAAATCCTAAAGAGCTTTTGTTAGATCCCGAAACATTAGAGAAAGATGTAGCATACATTTCACCACTGTTTTTACCATGGGCAACAACAGTAGAATAAAGTACTTTCTTTTCTTTCATGT
Organism: uncultured Bacteroidales bacterium; assembly: GCA_947074105.1. GTDB lineage: Bacteria > Bacteroidota > Bacteroidia > Bacteroidales > JAUNSR01 > JAUNSR01. The sequence continues at coordinate 41,556 of CAMTON010000007.1, read as the reverse complement.
CGATAACATACATTCTTTCCTTATTTGAGGGTTTTGTAAAATCTATGATCGTAAGGATTTCTTTCTTTTTATTATCAATTTTACTATAGCCCGCATAAGCCTGACAGAATGCTTCATAAGAAACTGCTTTATCCAGATTGATCTCTTCAAAAAGAGCTTTTGTATCAATTACAGGCTGTTGATATGTAACAGTTTCTTCTGTTATCACCTGTTCTGTTTCAGCTACAGGCTTTTCTATATTTTTAGCGACATTCTGAGAGTTAAGCAATATACCGCTTACGCCCAAAGCCATACACAAAACGATTGCAGGAGTAATTTTTTTCATAAAAATAGTAGTTTAAGTTATTAATTAAAAACCAGTATGAATGAGGAAAAACAAATAATAAAAACAATCACCTCTTAAAAAATTATACTGTCTATTCTATTACGATAACAAGTGTATCGTAAGTCTTTGCCCATTGATATACATATTTGGCATGAGAAGTTGCATTTCTTACGCACATATGAGAACGAGGGGTAGTACCCAGCGAAGGACTATATTCTTTCATTTCTGTTGAAGGAAGATTAACAGGAATACCATGTATGTAGCCCCCCTTTGAGAAGCGACTTGCATATGGTGAAAATCCGGCGACTTCGGTAGAACCGTCTTTAAGATAAATCATTTTAGCTTTCTTTTCCTGAATGACGAAGATTCCTAAAGGTGTGGGCGACATATAAGGTGGCTTTTTAAGCCCCGTAGTTGCAGGATTCATACTTCTGACTTTCCATTCTACACTATCTTTCTCTATTGTACAGATATTCTGATTCTTTCTGTCAACAAAAATCACTTTTTCCATACTCATTCTTGTTGTCTTAGGAATATATTTCTTAGGTATATACCAATCATGACCGTCATTAATAGAATGAGCGAAAACAAACGATCCTACAGTATCTATAATAACTACCGGCCATCCGTCTTTTCCGTATATGACAGGAGTTATCGTATCTGTAATTGAATAGAACGGGACTGACTGATATCTTTCGGTACCTAAAGTGTCTGAAACTCTGTTATATTCATTTCTGACATAATTCTTTACGACAGGTGCCTCTCCGTATCTGTTCTTATAATTGCTTATTACACCCCACATATGATCTTCATCACGTACACTGTCTATAAAAATAAGATATTCGGCAATCTTGCTCCATTGAAAAACTCTGATCTTATTATTATATTTTGTTGAGTCCTTTGGAACATATTTGGTAAAAATCAGATCTTTCTTAAGGATTACGTTATCTGTTTTTATGATTTCTCCTTTTATTTCGGAGATCAGAAAACAGAAAACAACTACAAACGTATATCTTATTATGCTATTGATCAGGTTACTTTTCATGAGTCTTTATGATATATTATCCTCTAAGTAACTAACCGCAAAGTTAGTTATAAGGTTCTGATTATGAAGTTAATATTATCAAACTAAGATTAACTATTATAATACATTAAAATACCCAAATTAAATAAATAATTATAAATTAACGCAGTGGTTTAATGAATATATTTTAATGAACAGAAATATGTATATGCATTATTTTACTCTCATTAATCCATATCTTATCATTTTAAACATTAATATTTTCATTTTAATTCTTCTTTATATAAAAATATTATTTCCGCATCAGCTTCATAAATATCAGCCTTTTCCGGAAAAGATGAAAAAGAGGCCTTTTTTTAATATATTTTTCTATAATTAACCGAATTAAAGTTTACGCAATGTTTTCTTCCAAGATAATGACGAAATAATGAATTACTGAAATTCGTCTTATTATAAAAGAAAAACAGGACATTTTCTATCCGTATATATAATTCACTGAATAATTGGCAGTAGCATTTATAAGGCAAAAATCTGTAATAACAATGAAACAGAAAATAAACATAAACACAATATTTATGCAACATATATGAAATTCGGTAAAGGTTTCTTTGCAGTGAGGAAATTAAAGAATTCATAGATGAAAAATTGTTTGTTATCGTTCGTACTGCTTCTTGGCCCGGCAAGCCTTTTCGGAGCAGGTGATATTAAAGGAATAGTAAAAGATCAAAACACTAAAGAAGAACTTATCGGTGCTACCGTTTCTCTTGTGGAGAATTCAGGTAAAGGAACAGTGACCGGTCTTGACGGATCATTCATATTATCCGGTCTGTCGGATGAAGGAAGTTATCAGATAGAATGTGCTTATGTCGGGTACGAACCCAAAATAGTAAGTATAAATCCAAATGGAAAAACAATTGAGGTATTTCTGTCTCAGGCAACTCATGAACTTGCCGGAGTAGAGATAAAAGGAAGAATATCAAGAAATAATGATATAGGTGCAAGACTTATGGAAAAAAAGTCTCTTACAGTGCTTAACATTGTAAGCGCAAACGCCATTGAAGCCTCTCCGGATCTTAATGTATCAGGTATATTACAAAGAGTTTCGGGAGTTACAATTGACAAAGGAAGTTCCGGTGAAGGTGAATATGCCGTGCTTCGCGGAATGGATAAAAGATATAATTATACTTTGGTAAACGGAGTGAAAATACCAAGTCCGGACAACAAGAACCGTTATGTACCGCTTAATATATTTCCGGGAGAACTTCTCGACCGTCTTGAGGTTTCGAAGTCTCTTACTCCAGATATGGAGGGAGATGCTGCAGGAGGTGTTATTAATATGATAATGAAAGACGCACCTTCAAGACGCACTTTCAATATCAATCTTTCGACAGGATATTCTTCAAATCTTTTCAATGATAAAATAACAAAATTCGATAAAACTGATATTACCGGACATTCCCCTAGAGGTAAGCACGGTTCCGATTATTCTGCATCAGTGGGTGATTTCAGAAACGGAACATCAAAACTCAGTTCGAAACAGGCTATACCGGATATTATCGGAGGTATGGTTTTCGGAGACCGCTTCTTTTCGGAAAAGCTCGGAATGATTGCTGCTCTGAGTTATCAGAAAAGGACAAAACGCACTGAATCTGTTTTTTTTAATGATATAATGAATCAGACGGAAACAAATGTTCGTCTTACTTCGATTAACGAACGTACCTATTCAGAAGAACAGACTCAGTATGGGGCTCATCTGAAGTTCGATTATTATTTTTCGGAAAATAACAAGTTAGAATGGTGTAACTCGATAATAGGAAGCAGAAATGCTCAGACAAGAGAAGGTATTACAACCAACCTTTCACTTAACTACAATCCGGAAGTCGGAAACGCACTTCAGAATATACAGACACGTTCGAGAATAAGCAATCAGGATATTCTTGCCTCCACTCTGAAGGGCGAACATAGTCTGAGCAGATTCTTCACATTCGACTGGGCTACAGTAGCATCATTCGCTATAAATGAACGTCCGGATCAGACTTATATAAATCTTGAAAATCTTATGCAGAGTAATGAAAGTCTGGTTACGGCCGAAAATGCGGAAAGAAGATGGGAAAAGAATACGGACCGCGATTTTGCCGGATATCTTAATCTGAAATATTTAAAGAAGTTTGATAATTCAGATCTGAGCTTTAAAACTGGCGGTATGTACAGAGATAAAAAAAGGACAAATGATTTTGTGACCTATCGTTTCACTCCTTCGGCAGAAACAAGACCGGTAATGGGTAACGATTTCAATACTATAGATGAGATAGACTGGAAACTTGTGAATCCCAAAGGCAGTGTCGGCCCTCTTAATTATGAGGCATCTGAAAATATAGCAGCAGGATATGTAATGGGGACATTTGAAAACAAATACTTCAATATCATCACCGGAGTTAGAGTGGAACATACTCTTCAGTCATATATCATGGAATTTCCGAATGCAGACGACTCACCCGAAGGGAAACAGGATTATTACGATATACTGCCATCTCTGGCTCTGAAATTTAAGGCAGGAGACAAAAATAATATCCGGGCATCCTATTTCAGATCAGTAAACCGACCTGGATTTTTTGAAATAGTACCTTATTCTATAATTAATGAAGATTATACGGAATATGGCAATAAAGATCTTAAAAGAGCTGTGATTGACAATGTGGATTTTCGCTGGGAATTCTTCCCTTCCAACAATGAGCAGATAATGGCCGGAGTATTCTATAAAAAGATTACGGATCCTATAGAGTATGCCTATTATACAAAAAACAGTCGTCAGTTTGGTTATGGACCTGCTAATCTGGGAGACGCAATCAATGTCGGTCTTGAACTTGACTTTATAAAATACATACGTAATTTCGGAATAAAAGCGAACTACACATACACACATTCAGCCATCACCACTCCGAAAACATTATATACCACCGATGAAAACGGAGTTCTTAAAAGAGAAGAAGTAGATCAGACAAGACCTCTTGTCAATCAGGCTCCTCATGTAGCAAATCTTTCTCTTCTTTATAAAAGTACAAAATACAATTTCGATGCACAGATAGCCGGCGTTTTTACCGGAGAGAAAATCATAATAGCTTCACATTATCTTGATTCAGATTATTGGGAACAGGCAAATTTCAATATAGATTTCTCAGCAGAAAAAAGGTTCAGAACAGGGTTTTCTGTCTTTATAAAAGCTAATAATCTGCTGCCTCGTCCGTCAAGAAGATATATAAAAGGGACTAACGAATATAATAAAGCTTTCCCTATGCAGAATACTTACACCGATAAGACCCTTATCAGAGAAGACCTTAATTATACAAGTATAATGGTGGGTTTCAGATACAAGATGTAAAACAAATTCAAATAAATAAACGAAATAAAATCTTTTAAAACAATAAATTATGAACTGCAAACATTTACTGCTTTTTTCTGCTCTTACAACTTTTGCCGCATGTGATAAAAATTCAGAAGCGATAACCAAAGACGATGATACTACAGACGACAGTAAGGTTGAAGGATCCGTTTATCCTGCCGGCTCCATTGTCTGGAAAAAGGATACCACCGTAATTCTTAAAGATCATTTTCTTGTTGAAAAAAATAAATCTTTATACATCGAAGAAGGAGCTACAATTATCGCTTCAAATAACGAAGTTAAACCGGAAATCATAGTTCTCGGAAATCTTTACAGCATGGGGACAAATGAGAATCCTGTCACTTTCACGGTTGAGGAAAGTTCTAAGGGAGATCGTTTTTCAAGGGACTGGGGCGGAATTATCTGCGGTTATGACTCAAAAGAGGTTTATATGAACTATACCACTATAGAGTATTGTGGAGCTCTGACAACAGAGAACTCTCTGTCATTCAAAAATCAGCTTTTTAAAACAGAAACAGGTGAAGGTGTACCGGCATTTCATTTTTGTAACCCTGACGGGAAATTTATAATTACAAATTCCACCTTCTACAATAATGCTGAAGATCATATCTATATTACAGGAGGAAAATCCATCGTAGCAAACAACAGTTTCATATGCAGCGGATACGACGGTGGTGAAGCAATAAACTATAAATCGGAATGTCTTGCCGATATAGCTTATAACCTGATTTATGATGCCAATACAAACGGACTTAAACTTTCTAATGCAGGGTTTACTTTTACTCAGAGTGTATTGAACTGCTATAATAATACTATTGTGAATACCGGATGGAGACGACCTAAGATAAAAGGGGGATCAATATGGCTTGAACAGAATATCGTGGCAAATATGTATAACAATCTTATCGCAGACTGCAGATGGGGTATTAAGGAAAGTACTGAAGCCGGAAGAGCTGCTAATTCTGTCATCACTCCAAATTTTTATTTCGCTTCGACAGATGCGGGAGTAAATCAGATGAGAGCAAGCGAGGCAGACGGCATCCTTAACGGAGATAATGATATCATAAGTTCATTCGCCGGAGATAAAGATCCTTTATTCAGAAATTTCACTCAGCAGTCTGAAATCAATATCAATGTAGGTGGCAATGTGGAAGGTGCGCCTGCAGAATTCAATAAGGAATGGTCGTTCAGGCTTTCAGCCGGTTCACCTGCACTACATGGAGGAAATACTTCATTCAGCCGTCATTTCGCTAATGAAGCAATAGAAATGGACGGTCTTAAGGACATAATCGGAAATAACAGATTCAACTCTCCTGCTCCTGCTTCATATTTCGGAGCATTCGGAGAATAAATTCATCATTTAATACTAAATATTAATCTCCGCCGGACCCGTGACGGGTAGAAGCGGAGTAATGAATAATAAACCGATTTTATAACAATCACTCAGACAATGAAAATTAAAAATAATATTATCAGAGGTATACTGTCAGCAGTTATTACAGTTTCACTGCTTACAGGATGCCAGCCAGCTGTCAATACAGTTGCAGCCAATGACAAAACTGTCTCTGCCATTACTTCAAATGCCTTTGAAATGCCGGAGGTCAGCGAAGATGCAAAAAACTTTTATGTGGTGAATGACCTTGGAAGAAACGGATATTACAGTCAGAAAAAGATAGCGGAATTAATGGGTACAATGGCTGAAAAAGTAGATATAGATTTTATTGCAGCACTGGGGGACACTCATCATTTTGACGGCGTAGCAAGTACGGCAGATCCGTTATGGTTGACAAACTATGAGAGTATATATTCTCATCCTGAACTTATGACCGAATGGTATGCAATATGCGGAAATCATGAATACAGAGGTAATACACAGGCTGTAATAGATTATTCAAAAATAAGCCGAAGATGGAACATGCCTTCATATTATTATTCAAAGACTGTAGACGGAGGTGAAAATCAGAAAGCTTTGCTTGTCTTTATAGATACTACTCCTCTTATTTCAAAATACCGTCAGGAAAATGATATTTACCCGGATACAAAAGATAAAAATGAAGAAGAGCAACTTAAATGGATTGATAAAACTCTTAAAGAGAGTGATGCGAAATGGAAAATAGTGATGGGACATCACCCTGTTTATGCTCAGACTACAAAATCGGAAACAGAAAGAACTGAATTACAACAGAAGCTGAAACCTATACTGGAGAAAAATAACGTTGACGCATATCTTGCAGGTCACATACATTCTTTTCAGCATATTCGTCCAAATGACAGCAAAGTGGATTATTTTGTTAATTCTTCCGGCTCACTTTCAAGAAAAGTATCGCCCGTAGAGGGAACAAAGTTCTGTTCTCCTGATGCAGGTTATATGATTGTTTCTATGGAAGATAACAAATTGAAATTCTTTATGATAAATGAAAACGGAAATATAATTTACTCTTATAACAAAGAAAAATAGAATATTTAATTTCAAACAAAACAATTTTTCTAAGATTACTTATATCTGAATACCGAAAATCATTATATAATACTTCTTATAAACTTATACTGCACCGGACCGTCTGTGACTGATATACCGGATGCAGTTTTGTTTTTTTGCTTTTAATAGTAAAACTGAATATATCTAATGTTTTACAGCTCTTTTAGGCGAACCGTGCCAGGAACACCCAAGACACCAGACTTCTGAAAGATCGAAGCCATCGGTTGATGCTTCTGGATCTTTTGTTATTACTTCGCCATCTGCCATTACATATACAAGAAGACGCTCTTCATCTGCATTCTTTACGTAGAAAGCTCCGATTTTGCATTGAGGACATAACATTTTTCTCATAAACATTCTCTTTTTTATTTTTCTGCTCTTTTAAGCGGCAGCAGGATATTAGGGCAATATTATAATTTATTTGTTCATAAATATCGTTTTTGTTCTTTATAATAGTTTATTAATAAAAAAGTTCAGCGATAAATCGTGATGATATATCGCTGAACGGACTAATTACCTAACAACACAGAATTAAAACATGGAACAATTAATATCTATCAATACAATTAATTTATTATGGGTTAATTAAATCTTTCAATTATCTCCATACACATTCGGCCGTTGTGATAAGGGCATTTCCAGAATCCGGCCTTGTCGTCTGTTCTGTTGACTGTACCGTCTGCTTTTATGCTCCAGAACCATTCACCATTTGCATTATCAACAAGATATTTTTTTGCAAATTCCCAGCAATCAACAGCTTTAAGAAGAGATTTCTTATCATCAAAATGCTGATACAGATTGGCATAACCCACTATGGCTTCTGCCTGAACCCACCAATGTCGGTCAGCATCGATTTTTGACTCATCAATATCTGTTTCGTATATCATGCCTGCAGCCGGAAAATAACCTTCTGTTGCGGCATCTGCGATTCTCATTACATATGGCTCAATTTCAATAAGAAGATTCTCATCTTTAAGCTCCAGGGCAGCTTCATGAATAAGCCATGAGGCTTCTATATCATGACCATAAGATATAATGTTATGATTACTCTTCCAGTTTTCATCAAAAAAGAGCTGAAGGTGACCCGTTTCATGATTAAGGAATTTGTCAATGAAAAGATTTGTAAGATTTATCAGCTGATTTTTCAGCTTTTCATCTTTCCAGACGCGGTAAAGATTGGTATATGGCTCGAGAATATGAAGATGGGTATTCATTGTTTTCTTCTCATTTATATCTTTAGCGCTAAGGCGCATATCTTCAATTTCATTCCATTCTCGGGTAAATGCTTCGAAATAACCGTTTGCGGCTTTATCAAAACTGTGATTTTCAATATCGTGAAAAAGTTTTATGGCATAATCCAGTGATTCCTGATCTCCTGTAGCTCTGTTGTATTCACTTAAGCCGTAAATGGCAAAACCAAGAGCATAAATCTGTTTTTTTGTATCGAGAGGTTTGCCATCCTTATCTATAGACCAGAAAACACCGCCAAATTCCTTATCATAGAATTTACCGATAATCTCATCTTTTGCATTTGTAGCGTATTCAAGATAAACCGGATCTTTCAGAATACGGTATGCCGCGGAGAAAGTCCACAGGATACGGGCATTCAGAATAGCACCTTTGGGAGAATTGGCATCAGGAACTTCCATTCCGGAAATTGATCCCAGAAAACCTCCGTTTTTAACATCTGCCATATTGTTGATCCAATATGGCAGAATATTATTTACAAGATTACTTTTAACTTCTTCTTTTAGAAGAGATATTTCATTATTCATAATCAGTCTCTTTTTGCATCCAACTTCTTAACTACGTCTTCCATTTTCTTTTCGGAAAGAGGATACATAGATATAAATATCACACTCAAAACTGTTCCGATAGCAGGGAACCAGCTAAGAAACATCTTAATTCCGTGAATAGTCTCAGGCGACTGAATCTCATTTGCCCTAAAGCCGTAGTAACCTAAAAGCCATCCTGTGATCGCACTTCCCAGAGCCCATCCGAACTTCTGACTCATCGACGAAGATGAGAAAATAAGCCCTGTGGCACGGTTGCCTGTCTTAAGCTCAGAATAATCAGCACAATCGGCATACATAGACCACAGAAGAGGAAAAATACTTCCGGCACAGATGCTTATAAGGATCTGGAACAAAAAGATCATTCCGATATTTTCTCGGTCGAAACTGTAGAATACAACAGATAATACGGTAGCAAGAGACATAGAAATGATATAGGTTTTCTTTTTCCCTATAGTATTGCTTATCGGAGCTGCAAGAATAACACCAATAATGTTAGCCATCTGCCCTACCGCAAGGTATAAACCGCTCAAAACAAACGGTAGTCCCATAAACGATATCGTGCTGTAATTTTCTTCAACAATATAATACTTGAAATAATATACTGTGGCACCATCTCTTATGGAATTAAAGATCAATGCTGCGATACCACTGCCTAAAAGAATCCACCATGGTTTGTTTTCTATAAGATCTTTTATATCATCTTTAAAACTTGTCTTTTCTTTGTTGATAGCAACGACTCTCTCTCGTGTCAAAGCAAAACATCCGTAAAAAAGCATTGCGCAAATCACTGCTATAACAGAGACGCTAAGAGTCCATCCCATCTGTTCGGTTCTGCCAATACTGAACATATTTACCATTGGCATGAAAAGGAGAAGAGCGATGAAACTTCCCAGGTAAGCAAAAAGCATGCGATATGTAGAAAGTACGTTTCTGTCTTTAGGATTCGGACTTATAACTCCCAAAAGAGATGCATAAGGGACATTGATTGCAGAATAAGCCATCATCATAAGTGAATATGTGATATAGGCATAGACAATCTTCCCTGTCATACTAAAGTTCGGAGTTACGAAAGTAAGAATTCCGATAAGGGCGAAAGGAACTGCCAGGTACAGAAGATAAGGGCGGAATTTACCCCATCGTGATTCTGTACGGTCGGCCACAATACCTACAATAGGATCGAATATCGAATCCCATATTCGGGTGATAAGAAACATGGTTCCGACAACTGCCGCCGACATTCCGAAAACATCGGTATAAAAAATCATCAGATATGATCCGAAGAGTTTCCAGAACATCGAAGATGCCATGTCTCCAAAGCCGTAGCCGATCTTTTCTCTCAGACCGACAAGGCTTGTGGTTTTAGTTATATCAGTTGCAATCATTTACTAATTCGGGTGTATTTTTAATGACCTGATTTATAATATTTACAGAAAGACAAGCCTTCATATTATCTTCAGCTGTTTTTTCACTGTTCATGATTTCAAGGTTCTTTGAAATCATATTATTAAGAGTATTAACCGATGCCCCCGTAGTAAGACCATCCTGAGGTGTATTCATACAATAGTCTACAAGTTTATCAACAGTCGATACTGCAACATGCATTCTTGTATCTGAAGAAGCGTAATAGATAAATACTTTTCCATCTTCATCGGCAATCCATCCGTTTGTAAACAACACGTTTGAAACGTCGCCGATTCTTTCTTCTCCCTGCGGAGCCATAAAATGTCCTGCCGGTGAGGCTATTACTTTTGTAGGATCTTCAAGAGAAGTCATATACATATAAAGAACATATCTCAGTCCGGCAGCGCAGCCTCTTACTCCGTGAGCAAGGTGAAGCCATCCTTTGTCTGTTTTGATAGGATGCGGACCTTCGCCGTTCTTAACCTCTTTAATAGTATGATAATAGCGCTGATCTATGATTTTTTCTTCTTTTACTTCTGCGTTTGTCATATCTTCAACAAGAGCCCAACCAATTCCGCCACCGCTTCCCGCATCGATGAAACCATCCTGCGGACGTGTATAAAGAGCATATTTACCATCAACGAATTCCGGATGAAGAACAACGTTACGCTGCTGGCTTTTTGTTTTAAGATCCGGAAGTCTTTCCCATGTCTTAAGGTCTTTTGTTCTTGCTATAGCTGCTGTTGCAGTTGCAGAAGAAAGATCTCCTTTAGGTGCATTGTCATCATGACGTTCGGCACAGAAGATACCGTAGATCCATCCGTCTTCATGAGCTGTAAGACGCATATCGTAAATATTTGTAGCAGGTATGACATCTTCAGGCATAGAGACAGGATAATCCCAGAAACGGAAATTGTCAACACCATTAGGGCTTTCGGCTACGGCAAAGAAAGATTTACGGTCATCGCCTTCAACTCGTACTACAAGAAGATATTTACCGTTCCATTTCATTGCTCCTGAGTTGAATGCGGCATTCATTCCGATTCTCTGCATCAGATAAGGATTTGTCGCCTCATTAAGATCATATCTCCAGAATACAGGAGTGTGTTCTCCGGTAAGAATAGGATTTTCGTATCTTACATATATTCCGTTTGTAGCTTCAACAGGATTGTTTTTTCTGCTTAGAAATTCTTCGTGATCATTAAAAAGTTTTTCAACTCTATCTTTAAATGTGTTCATATTTTATATTTTTAATAAGTTCGTTATAGATATTATTTTATTATATCATTAAGAAAAATTGTTTTCGGATTATTATAGAATTCTACAAAATCGTTTTCTGATAACTGTCCCGGATACGGAGCGAAATAATGCTCTTCGCCTTTCTCCCTTGCGTTTCTCCATACAAGGACATAGCATGGTTTATAATCTCCGATAGCATGATCAAGTACTTCTGTCCACCATTTTGGATTAGCTACCGTCTCATATCCAATCTCTGTTATGGCATAGGGTTTTCCTGTTTCTTTGTTAAACTCATCCATAATGGAAAGATTCTTTTGAATAAGACTGATAAACTTCTCCTGGTTGATATAATTATCACTCTGGTAAAGATCGAAACCGAGAAGGTCAACATAATCATTGCCCGGATATTTCTCCATATAATCTGCACAATCGCCGTTAGGAGAATATGTATACAGCAGATTGTCAAATCCTTTCTCTGTAAGAATCTCTTTTGTCATTTTCCACAGAGAAACATATTCATCAACAGTGCACAAATCCTGGCCCCACCAGAACCAGTTACCAGAGTGCTCATGCCATGGTCTGAAAAACATCGGTATCTTTTCGTCATCTTCTGTCTTCAGTGTTTCAAGATAACCGGCAAGATTATCCATCCATCCCTGAAACTTTTCATAATTCTCTCCACCGGGAAGTATTGATTTTACAACACCTGTCTGACTGTTATCCCATGAAGAGCTATCGGTCATAGGGTTGTCAAGATGCCAGCTAAGAGAGATAATTCCTCCTCTTTTATATTGATTGACTATCTCTTTTCTTATTTTGTCGAAAGAGACATTGTCAAGATTATTTTCATTGTTATGTTCGATATGTCCTAAATCGAAACTAATAACGGCAGGATAATCCCCACATACGCTTTTTATATCAGAGCGATTCTCATCATTTTCCCAGCCAATCCCATATATTGTAGCATCATGATGCCCGAACATATAGCCTTTTGCAGCACTTTCTTTTAAACTTTCAAGAAGCGTTTCCGTATCGGATACCCGGTTAGGTTGTACATTTTGAGAGTTCAGGCTGCTACAGCCTGTCGTTATTCCCGATGAAACTATCAGAAATGACAAACAAATATTCATTTTATTCATTTTTCAATCACTTTTTCAATTCACAAAACATTAAATAACCCTATATAATATTCAGATATAAACAACAGATTTCAATTGATTAAAAACGGGGAGATATGTTTCAATCTCCCGCGTTTTAAAAATCTAAATTCTATAGATCATCAGTATTAAGATTTGTATCCATAGGTGCTGTAGTAAACACGATATAGTCAACATTCAATTCATATTGTCCTGTTTCCCAGTTACCTGTTGTAGCAGCGACTTTGATATAGAAAGGCTGCGTAGCGTCAAGACCGATAGCGTCCGGATCAAACTTAACAGATCTCCATTCCCACTTATTATCAGTTGGTCTGAATGCATAATCATCACCATAACCCTGGCTGCCCACAAAGTTCATCCATGTCAGGCCTGCGCCACCCTGTCCTACTTCGATCTGAGCATATCCGTTGTTATGACCTGTATTGATCAACATGTTTAGCCAGATACCGTTGTTGTAAGTAGCTTCATCAAGACCGTCAACGTCAACATAAGCATCAGTCATCCAATCCCATCCTCCGGAAATCGCATTAGAGAAATGTATATAACTGTTACCCTGACAATATCCATCAAGAGGAGAATTTACAGCATCTTTAAGAACAAAGTTCCCTGTCGTAAGTGATTCACAATCCCAGGCTAAAGTAGGATTAAGAGGACCGTCTGTAATCATAACCATGTTAAGTTCCATCTCGAATGCATCGTCATTACCGTTTCCGACATTACCGCCTCGGAACTGAACTCCGATCTTGTCGGCTTTACCGTTTGCTACAGGGAATTCAAGTTTTGACAGACTGTATGAACGCCATTCCCATCCGTTTGTAACACTCTTATAATCGTCGCCATAGCCATGTACAGCAGTAAGATGTTTATCTATTTCTCCATTATCACCGTCATAAGTGATTGGCTGAACATAACCCTGACCTCCGTTAGTATTTATAAGCATAGTGATATGCGGATCATTATATCCTGACAGATCATATCCCTGACCATTATTATCACTATACAGTTTCAGATAAATACCATCCCAACCGTTGCCGACAGGAGAAGTAACACGGATTGCTTTACCCAGATATCCGTCTATAGTCTCAACCGTACAGCTATTATATTTATCTCCCTGATCCACAGTAAATACGTCATTGATATCAACCAGCATCAGAGACTGTTTCGGTACATATTTCTCATTTGGAACTACAACCTTAATTTCTGAAGAAAGCTGAGGAGTTCCAGACTTTGGAGTAACCTCTATTTCTACCGATTCACCGATTTTAAGATCGATACCCGATGTAGAATATGTCGCACTTTCAGGAGAAGGAGATCCACTGACATTGACAACCTCACCGTTTACTCTTACTTCCTGAATAAGATCGACATTATCTCCTTTCAGAGTGAATGTCTTTCCCTGCTGGATTTCAGATGGCCATTTTGTTACAACAGCTTCATAAAAACGGGGAAGAACGATAAGGTCTGATACAAATTCTCTGTCATATTTATTAGATATAGTGACCGTTCCGGATTCAACGATACGCGGCACCGTTACTCTGATCGTATCACCCTGCGCCGACACACTGTTGATACCGAACTTATAAACACCTATGTTTACAGAAGAAACATAATTAAGATTTTCACCTGTGAAGTAGATCTCATTGTCTACAAAAGGTTCTTTTTCAGAAAGAGTAAGAATCCTTGAAACAGGAAGATTGATATCGTAATCTTTAGAAAACTCCCCTTCGTCTTCACAGCCTGTGAAACACAGAGCTGACGAAGCTAAAAGAGTCATATATAATATGTTATTTTTCATATTCTCAGAATTTAATTTTTTGATTAATATCCAGGATTCTGTTCAAGTCCCCATGACTGTACTTCAGCAAGAGGAATAGGAAGAACATAAACCTGATTTCCGTTAGGGCCTTCGATACATTTTGAGGCAAGTTTACCTTTGATACCTTTGAAAATATCGTTTACAGATGCAGAATACATCTCTTCGTATTTTCCTCCGGCTGCTCTTTCTGTTTCTTTCTCATTTTCCATTGCATCAAGGAATCTGCCTGTTCTTACAAGATCAAAGAATCTCAACTGTTCCATAGCAAGTTCCACACGTCTTTCCTGCCAGATTGCATCAAGAAGATCTTGCCCGTTAAGACCTGATAAAGAAGGAAGAATTTTTGCAGGACTTTCAGGACGTGAGTCAAATGAGTTCTTACCGTCTGAATAACCTTTACAATACGAACTATTTCTTGCACGTTCTCTGATCACATTTACCTGGTTAATTGCCTCTTCTGTTCTTCCTGTGTAATACGCAGCTTCAGCATTCATGAGAATAACATCCGCATATCTGATTACCTTGATATTTCTGTCTGCTGCTTTTGCAAGAGCAGGTTTTGTCGCAAGAGTAGCTTTTCTGTTAAGCCAGTCAGATCCCTGTTCTGCACGTTTATATTTTTTCACACTACCATAAAGAATACCGTTATTGAAGTTTTCGCCGTAAACGGTACAAGAAAGGCGTGGATCTCCATCCTCAAATGCATCATAAAGGCTAGCAGAAGGATTATTGAATCCCCAACCGCTGTCATCGGCTCTGTTACCCTGAAAATTAAAGAAGTTAGTTCCGGTAGACCCAGGAGCTTCCTCCGTTGTACTTTGACTGAACTGAATTTCGAAAACACCTTCTGTAGAATTTTTATTTTCTGTTTCATGAAGTTCTGCGTAGTTGCTCAACAGTTTATATTCTCTTGAATTGATTACATCTGAAGTAAGATTATAAACCTCTTCCCATGTAACAGTCGTATTATATCGGTCAGTGCCGATCTGATACATATATACTCTGGCAAGAAGAGCTTTGGCTGCTCCTTTAGTCGCGCGTCCTGCATCATCAGCAGAATACTGGCTTCTTTCGGGAAGAAGCTCTGCTGCTCTTGTAAGATCTATAGCGATTTGAGCATATACCTCACTTAGAGGAGCTCTGTTTACTTTTCCGAACTCAGAAGGTTTTACAGAAGCTGTAAATACCGGAATCGGTCCGAACATTCGCACAAGATACCAGTGAAAATAAGCTCTGAGGAAAAGAGACTCTCCAATAAGGCGATCTCTTAATTCTGCATCCCACGTTGCTGTCTGTAATCCTTCAAGCGCGAAGTTTGCTCTTGAAATTCCCCAGTAACCATGCAACCAGAATACCTCAGCATTGCTGTGACCGGCATTAGCTGTTCCGCCGATAAGCTGGAATAACTGGTTAAGGTCGCCGTCCGTACTTCCTTTCTCTGCATCATCAGAGATAAGGTCGCCGATAAAGAAATCATGATGATGCGCCATCCACTGACCGTCAGGACCACTACCTTCATCAAACTGAAGCATGTCATAAGCACCGTTAACGGCATATATTCCGTTTTGAGACGTATTAAAGAAGTTTTCGCTGTTTTCCGCACCCTGTGGTCTAAGGTCCAGGAAGTCATCACATGCAGTCATTGTGAAAGCAAGTGAAACAGCCATCATATAATATTTAATGTTTTTCATAAAAGTCAGTAATTACAATGTTAGATTAAATCCAAAAGAAACAGTTCTTGGCTGTGGGTAGTTGACCATGTCAATACCATAATAGAAAGGATTTCCGTACAGACCGAATACTTCAGGATCAAGACCTGTGTAGTTTGTGAATGTATGAAGGTTATCAAGTGCACAGTAAACTCTTAAACTGCTGATTCCGATATTTTTTGTAAACTGTTTTGGCAAAGTATAACCTAACTGGATCTGTTTGATCTTCAGGTAAGAACCGTCTTCAACCATTCTGTCGCTGAAAGTTTCATCATTCTTATTCGGGTCAGTTTTTGTAAGTCTGGGATAGTTTCCGTTAGGATTTGATTCACTCCAGTGATTAAGTGCCATCTGGCTGCTGATATTAGATTCAAACATTCTTGAAGAATAAAGAGTCTGATTCATAGTGTTGATCAGCTTACCTCCATAAGAGAAGTTCATAAACATTGTAAGGTCGAAGTTCTTCCATCCAACATTAACATTAAGACCTCCTGTGAATTTCGGAGTCGCACTTCCAAGATAAGTCATGTCGGAATCAGAGATTCTTGTATCGTCATCAAGGTTTACATATCTAACGTCACCAAGTTCAGGGCGAACACCACCGGGGCCTAAGATCGGTTCTCCTTTTGAGTTCACATAGTTGTCAAGATCCTGCTGTGTTTTGAAAATACCGTCAGTTTTATAACCGTAGTAGAAAGCGATCTCTTTACCAACACATGTCATTGTAGTATTTCCAACAAGAGGAAGGTTACCTGAACGGATAGGATCACCGCCAGCAAGACTTGTCACTTCATTTTTGATATATGTGATATTGAAGTTCGCTCCATAAGAGAAATCTCTTACTTTGTCCTGCCATCCTACAGAAACTTCGATACCTTTATTTTCCATTGTACCGGCATTCACTTTAGGTGTTTTCTTACCTGCATACATCGGAAGCGGGCTGTCGATGATCATATCGTTTGTTTTGCGAACGAACGCGTCAATGCTACCGTTAAGTCTGTTATCCAGGAATCCGAAATCTACACCGACATTATACTGTTCAGCAGACTCCCATGTCAATTCTGTATTTGCAAGCTGTTCCTGTACCGATCCTGAAACCGGGCGACCGTTAAAAGAATAGTTATAACCACCAGTTACGCTTGAGACATAGTCGAAGTTACCGGCACTGTCCTGGTTACCGACTTTACCATAACCTGCTCTAAGTTTAAGGATAGGCATGATTTCTCTGAAATCTTCCATCATATCTTCATTTGAGATATTCCATCCCGCTGAATATGAAGAGAACCAACCCCAACGGTTCTCACCTTTAAATCTTGACGTTCCGTCACGACGAACAGTACCTGTCAGCATATACTTGTTATCCCATGAAAGGTTTGCACGGAAGAAATAAGAAGCAAGTCTGTTCTGTGCTTTTCCTCCTCCAAGTTCGAATTTCTCAGTATCCTTATGTGCATCAAGATAAAGAAGATCTGCATCTTCAGGTACTCCGTAACCTTTTGCCCAAATGTCACTCCATGTATTTGCCTGAAGCTCCATACCAAGAGTAGCGTTAACATTAAGAAGACCTACATTATTATTATAAGAGAAGTAGTTTGTATTCGCCCATGTATTTCCGTTATTTCTTCTCTGATAAAGAGTCTGCTCATCATTTTTCTGTGTTGCAGTGATGAAATAAGACGGAGAGAACTGACGCTGATCATTGAAAATAAATGTATGACCATACTGAGCACGGAACGACAGACCTTTAGTAAGGATATCATCAATCTGAAGGAAAAAGTTTCCGATAAATCTGTGTTCGGTAGTTTTTGAGTATTTATTCTGCCAGATAGACAAAGCAGGGTTTGTCTGTGAAGGAGAGAAGTATACCTGACCGTAGAAGTCTGTATAAGAATCCCATGCTGCAGAAATCGGATCACTTCTCAAAGCTCCAGGAAGAACACCACTGTAGAAATCAGTTTCCTGTTCACCCGGTTTTTCATACCATACATAGTTTACGTTAAGACCGATCTTTGTTCTTTTGTTAAGATCATAATTATTATTAGTGTGGAACATGAATTTTTTAAGTTCCGAACCTTTCATGATACCCTGTTCGTCAGAAAAAGTAACACCGTGGTTAAAGCTGTAATGTTCGCCTGCGCCCTGTGCACTTACATTATATCTCTGAGTGAAAGCCTGGCGTGTTACTTCATCCTGCCAGTTTGTACCTTTCAGGTAAACTCCGTTTTGCTGGCTGTCAAGAACATGCTGGATAAGAGGATTGTCATTAGCAAAAGCAGCATCAGATAAATTGCCGTTCAGCTGTCTGTAAGCGTTAGCATACTGTGTCGCATCTGCAAGATCAAGTGTTCTTGCCATGTTAGAGATTCCGAAATAAGCATTTGCAGTAATTTCTGTTTTAGAACCTTTCTTACCGCCTTTTGTCTTTACAAGAATCACACCGTTAGCACCACGGGAACCGTAGATAGCTGTAGCGGAAGCATCTTTAAGAACTTCCATACTTTCGATATCCTGAGGAGATACGTGGCTCATATCGCTGCAAGGGAAACCGTCAACGATATAAAGAGGATCGGAATTATTGATTGTACCGATACCACGGATTCTTATTGTTGCACCTGCACCCGGACTACCGGAGTTGCTGACTACGTTTACACCTGCAAGACGTCCCTGAAGAGCCTGTGCAGCATCGATTGTAGAAACTTTGGTCATTTCCTTAAGGTCAACTTTACCCACACTACCGGTAAGGTCGCTCTTTCTCATAGTACCGTAACCAACGACAACAACCTCTTCAAGAGCCTGTGTGTCTTCATTTAAAACCACTTTGATTGTAGATTGTCCTGTATACTTAACAGTCTGAGGAGTGTATCCGATATAGGATACTTCAAGTTCACAATTATCAGGAACGTTTAACGTAAACTGACCGTCAAAGTTGGTTATAGTTCCGTTTGTCGTACCTTTTACCACCACGTTGGCACCGATTACAGCCTCGCCTGTGGCATCTAAAACAACACCCGATAAGCTCTTGTTTTGAGCAAAGGCCACAAGTGTCAGAATTGAGAACAGTTGTACTAACAGTAACCGTCGGAAGTTGAACCGGCAGCTACATATACTCATGTAGTTCTTCATTTTTACAGATATTAAAGTTAATAATGGATATAATAAATTATATAAAGTTCTTAGTCAGTAGTATTTTCTCAATGCCGTGTTTTTGAAATTTCCTGCTGCTTTGTCTGTCGCGAATGACAAAGCAGCGGAATTTCACAGTAACACACATACACATTAATCAATCAATACACACTCTTTAGTAGTAATATCAGATTTCGTCATTAACCGAATTATTCAGTTTGAAATTTGCATTCTTAATTATCTTTATTGTAGGGTCTGTGACAAACACGGAGTTAAGACCCTGTTCTTCCTGTGCCGGATCACCCGTGTAGTGATCTCCTTTCTGCCAGAATGTATTTCCGGGTTCGGCATAACCGCCCCATGCCCAGAAATTACATCCACAGAATTTATCGTAACCTTTGTCCTTATCACCGATAAGGCTGAACACATATTCAAAGAATTTATCTCTTGATTTTGTTTCGGAATCTCTTGTAAACAAAAATCCGTCTCTCGGATAACCGAATTCCTCAAGGACTATTGGTTTATTATATTTTTCAGCAATAACCATATGTTCGTCAATATATCTTTTAGCACTTTCTTTTGCATTTTCAAGATAATGGTCAAGACTGTCTTTCTTCGCCCAACCCCAGTTATATGGCCAGATATGAATATTCAGATAATCGATATTTTTATCTCCGTGTATCTTTTCATACAGATCAATATCCTGTTCGCATCCGTGTTTTCCCTCACTTCCGGTTGAAATAAGATGATTTTTATCAAGCGATCTTATCAAATCTGCCGTTTCAATAATCCATGTTGCAAAAGCTTCTTTATTTTCATCGGAGAAAGCTCTTGGTTCATTACCGATCTGCCATGACATGATTGTAGGATCTTCAGAATATTTTTTGTTTGTGTATCTGTTTTTTCTTGAAACTATATCCTTTACATAATTTGTAAAAAGAAGTTTTGCAGAATCAGATTTATGAAAGTTATTCACGAATTTCATGTAATTGTCCCATCCGTCGACCGCAGGAACTGGAGATTTTCCATAACCGGCCCATTCCAGATACTGTCCGTATCCTCCGCTCCATTCCCATGAGTTATTAAAAAACAGCACCGCTGTCATTTTTCTTTTACCCATTTCTGAAAGCAGGTAATCAAGACCGTCTAATATTGTATCATTATATACTCCCGGTGCTACCTGGAGTGTCGGTTCGACCTTTGATGTTATTCCTCTTTCGCCGTCGCTTCCTATAAGAATCCTGAGATTATTAACTCCGATACCTGACATAAAATCCAGTTCTTTTCTCAGCCTTTCTCTGTCCCCTCCCTCTCCTGTCGATCCGAGTATTGCTCCATACCAGAAATTTGTACCAACATATTTATATGTTTTCTTATTCCTTATAAACTCTCCGTTTTCTATATATACGTAAGAGGATTCCGTTTTTATTTTAAAGGAAATCGCGATTGTAAGAAATACGATGACAAACGCCATTGTTACGAAATTCTTCATGTGATTATCTTTTAAGGTTATGTTTTTCTTTTCCGTTTCGGATACCACAAATATAGAGCGCGTCAGATGTCCTGACTTCCCCAAATGATTTCTTTACATTCCCGGATGTATCATAATACAAAAAGAGCGGATAAATAGCACATTTGAATACAATAAGCCTTACAAAAATCCGGACTGCCAAAAGTGTCTTTTAATAAAAAATTCGTGTTATTTATAATAATACAAAACTAAATCACGACAATCTGTGCCATTGAAAAATATAAATATGTGTTAATTAAATTACCTATACTAATTTACAGCTTCATTATCTATATTTAAATAAACTGATTACAAACTTCACAAACACGGTGTGTTTTTTAACATTAAAGCATCCGAATTATGTTAAATAATACATCCTGACCTACAAAGAATACATTTGGGACATTGTTATAATTGACATTATGTGTAATTTTATATTAAAATCTACGAAACACATGAGAAGACACATCACTACACTGCTACTTCTTTTTTTATGCTTTTATATGTCTGCTTACGAAAGCAACAATTTCAATACTCTTGATGTAAAATCCGGTATTTCGGATAATTATATTCAGAAGATACTGAGAGATAAATACGGTTTTATGTGGTTCGCCACAAAAAACGGTTTGGATCGTTATGATGGTTATCATTTCAAGCAATATACCACTAGACATTTAGGAACTTACGACAATAGTATTGAATGGATCTCAGAAGATGCTTCCGGTACTATATGGATAAAGACTCCGGTAAATTATTGTTTCTATGACCGTGAAAAAGATATTTTCAACAACGACCTTTCTAAAAAATTCAATAATCTGGATATAAAAGAAAGTATATCTCAGTTTTTTATCGATGCCGATAAAAATATCTGGTTCATAACTGAAAATTCCATCCTTTATTATCGCTTTTCAGAAGATAAATTAAGCAGATACGAAAAGCATCCGGATCAGGAAATCCTGGATCTTACCTGTAGAAGCGGAAACGTTTATTTTCTTCTTTCAAACGGTACAATATCCTCTATCAACAGACACACGAATACAATTGAAAATATAACATCAATAAATCTGCGTCACGCTCTTACTCATCATATATATATTGATACGGAACAACGATTATGGTTATATGCGACTCATGGTTCCGATCTTATATGTTATTCTACAAAAGAAAGAAGATGGATAGACTATCCCGGAAAAAAAGACATAACAAAAACAAAGACGATCATAACCAATGTTGAAGATGACGGAAAAGGTAATATCTGGATCGGTACCGATAATAAGGGAATCATTGTTTCAAGTATTGATAAAGAAAAAATCTCGCACATATATAAAAAATCAGATAAACTGTTTTCACTTCCGAATAATCATATAACATGCTTCTTCAAAGATGAAAAAGATATCATGTGGATAGGAACCAGTAAGCAGGGTGTGACTTATACATGCCTGAACAGTATAAATTTTGAGAATCACCTTTGTGCTTACAAAGAAGATGTCAGTTCTATGCTTGAGGATAATGAAGGAAATCTATGGCTGGGATATGACGGAGAGGGAATTGCCTGTTGTAAAAAAAACGGAACCTATAACAATTTCCGCGCAACAGAAGGTTCTATACCTTCTGACATCATAGTATGTTCTTTTCTTGATTCAAAAAACAGAATCTGGTGGGGAAGTTTCGGAGAAGGACCATTCTATTATAAGGATGGAAGGTTTGTTTATCTTCGTAAGGAAATGGAATCAGATAATTCGGAATTTCCTTTATATATAAGAAGGATAACAGAAGATAAAAACGGAAATCTATGGTTTGCTACTTTTACCCAAGGTCTTTTCTGTATGGAGAAAAACGGAAGTTTTACAAATTATAATAACAAAAACTCAAAGATAACGACCAATTATATTGCAGATCTGTCATATTCAGAAGGTAGTAAAGTATTTATAGGTACAAGTTCAGGGCTTTTTAACATTGATATCTACACAAGGGAAATAGAAGAAATGACAACTACAGAGAATGGTGATAATATCATTCTTGAAGATTTTGTAAACTGCCTTTATTCAGATTCTCAGAATATGCTTTGGATAGGAGGAAGAAAGGGCCTTAATATCTATGACCGTAAGAATGAAATCATTTATACTCTTTCCACTCAGAACGGTCTTTCAAACAATAATATAAGAGCAATACAGGAAGATGAAAATAAAAATATATGGGTTGCCACTGATCATGGCATTACACATATCAATATATTCCGTGATCATCTTTCCGATGATTATAAATTCCTGTGTTTTCCTTATTTTGAAGAAGACGGAATAGGCAATTATACTTTTAATAATTTCTCGATTCTGTGTAACAGATCAAACAGCATACTTATCGGCGGATCCGGAGGTTATCTTAAGATTGATTCAGATATATCAAACTTTCGTTCTTTTGATCAGAAAATCATCTTTACCGGTCTGTATCTTGAAAACAAGATTATGAACGTAGGTGAAAAATCTTCAGACGGAAGAGTGATATTGAAGAAAAACATACTTCTTTTAGATGACATTACACTTGATTATTCTGACAAGAATTTTGCTCTAGAAGTATCTGCGATGGATTATGCCAACAATCATAAACTGCAGTATATGTACCGTTTTTCCGATAAAGACGAGTGGATGAAACTTGAGGGTAACAGAATATATTTCAATAAACTTTCTCCGGGAACCTATTTCCTTCAGGTGAAAGTAAATGAGATGCATAGTTATAAATCTAATACGCCTACATATTTCACAATTCATGTGAAACCTCCTTTCTGGTTCTCTATAACTGCATACTTCATATACATCTGTATAATGATATCAGTAATTATATTCTTTGTTATGCGAATGTTCGACCGTCATAAAAGAATGCTTGATAAACAAAGGAAAGAGATGGAGATCATACAAAAACATGAAATGGATGAAGAAAAGATCAAATTCTTCACTAACATCAGTCATGACATAAGAACTCCCCTTTCTCTTATCATCACACCGCTTGAAAAGCTTATGGCTCAGAAAAACGGTAATTCTCAGACTGATGAGCTGAATCTTATACACCGTAATGCAGTCATACTTATGGATGAGGTAAATCAGCTGCTTGATTTCAGGAAAATTGATCAGAAGAAGATGCAGGTAAACTATTCTTTCTGCAATTTTTCAGCTTTCGTTTCTGAGTTGTGCGATTCAATGAAGGAACTTTTCATACGCCAGAACATTAAATTCAACATTGAGATAAAGGAATCCGATATAGATACCTGTATCGATAAGAATAAAATGAAAAGAGTAGTAATGAATATTCTTTCCAATGCGATAAAATATAACAGTGAAAACGGTTCTGTAAATCTTATTCTTGAAAAAATAAATTCCGACAATAATAAAGAAGAGATCAGAATAACTATTTCAGATACCGGTATAGGAATAAAAGATGAAAATAAGGAAAAGATATTCGACCGCTTTTTTCAGGAAAATAAATCTGATACTCCTTATGTAGGCAGCGGAATAGGTCTGCATATTGTTAAAGAATATCTTACTCTTCATAAAGGGAAAATAAGAGTTGAAGACAATAATCCGCGCGGTTCTGTTTTTATAATGACATTCCCGATAATGAGCAAAGAAGATATCGATCCTGCTTTGCTGACAGAAATGAATACGGCCGAACAGCCTGCAGTGACTGAAAAACCTGTTTCAATACCGGTTAACGGTGATAAGATCACATTACTGATAGTTGAAGACAATATTGACCTTCGCACATTCCTGTTCAACTGTTTTAAAGACAGATACAATATTTTCGAAGCGTCCGACGGTCTTGAAGCTCTTGAAATATTATCTCAAAACAGTATACAGCTTGTTGTCAGCGATGTTATGATGCCAAATATGGATGGAATGGAGTTATGCCAGAAGATAAAGAAAGATATAAGATTCTCGCATATTCCTGTCATTCTTCTTACAGCCAGAACAGCGGAAGAACATGTACTTTCCGGATTGAAAGAAGGTGCGGACGATTATATCACAAAACCCTTCAATCTTGAGATCCTTACTTTAAGAATTGAAAAGATTCTCAAATGGTCCGCTTCAAATCATGAGAATTTCAGATCTATTGATATTTCTCCTGCTGAGATCACTGTAAGCAAACTCGATGAACAGCTTATTGAAAAAGCGATAAAAACAGTAGAAGATAATATCGACAATTCCGATTTTTCGGTTGAAGAGTTAAGCTCAGCTGTAGGTATGAGCCGCGGTCATCTTTATAAAAAACTTACAGCCATTACCGGAAAGACGCCAATTGAGTTCATACGTATATTAAGGCTCAAACGAGGTAAACAACTGCTCGAAGAAAGCCAGATGAGTATTTCAGAAGTAGCTTATCAGGTAGGACTTTCTCCGAAACAGTTCTCTAAATATTTTAAAGAGGAATACGGAGCAATCCCGTCATCATATAAGAAAGATATAACGGTAAATATCGATATTACAGAATAAAAAAGGAAAACCGCTGTTACAGAGCAATAACTTGTAATGGCGGTTTTCCTTTTTTGCGGTAAGATCAGCTGTAAGAGATTCATTGTTATTTCCATATTGAAGAGATATCTTCAAGGCATTTTTGTATTTCCGGATAATCCCATCTCAGATTATTTTTCATACATTCATTTTTAAACGATCGTCCGGAATAATATAAACATGATTTCGGTTTATCTGTCCTATCCTCTTTTATATATAAATGTCTTTTCTTTTTCATTAAGGCATTACAAACTTCATTTCCTATAGATATCATCAGGTTGAATATATTATGTCCTCTTATATACAGATAGGCATTACTTTCATTAAGTCCCAAAACAGAATATCTTATTCTTTCCTTATATTCATCAAAATGAGGATAAATCAAATTTAAAGTCTTCATCCTTTTCCGAACTTCTTCTTTAAGCAATTCAATCACACTTTCTCCATTATTGCATATACGGTTATGAAACAGATTCATGTTGATCACTCTTCTAAGTTCATTCATAGGGAAAATATGCCGTGGCTGTCGTGAAGCATAAAGAAACATCAGGAAAAGAGGGTATATCTCACGGGAATAATTTTTCAGAAAAATATCATAGTTGAAAATATCATTTCTCATTCCGGTAATCCTCTCTGTTATTTCGCTCAGTCTTTCAGGAAAGCAAAGATGATTTTCAAATGAATATGTATATGTCTGCAATATATAATTAGATGCATTTATACCGTTTTGCTGTCTTAGATATCGGAGATCACTGTCGATTGCTATTGCGAGTTTATCATCCAGAAAATCCCGGTACAGAAGACATACACTGCACCCTGTTGCTATGTGACCTTTTTCGGTACGCGAATATGTTATAAAACGAAATCTGTCGCCGGGACAAACTTTCTTAAGCAGTTTATCCCAGAACTCCTCATCATCCTTATCTTCGACATGTATCGCAGCTTTCATATTAAGCAACCTTAATGATGCCTTGTGATATTTTGCCACATTTCTGTAATGGGCTGTTCTTTCAGGAGTCATAAAATTTCGGTTATTTATTTGTTTTCATAATATCCTCCATAAATATCAGTTTATCCTCCCAGCCGTCGGCAAATATGCTGGGGGAATGAGTTGTAAGTATAATCTGGCAGTTAGGGTTAAGAGTTTTTATAGCTTCTATAAGTTTATTCTGCCATTCTATATGAAGAGACAATTCCGGTTCATCCATAAGCAGTAGATAAGGTTTATCCTCCATAAGAAAAACCCGGAAGAATATTATCAGAAGATGCTTTTCTCCGGACGACAATTGTTCCGGTTCTATTACATTATCATTGTCTGAAAATCTGAATATTATTTTATTATCACCGGTAATACCTATTCTCTTTCCTGAAATTTCAAAGAAACGGTCAATCACACTGAACAGCAACTCTATCCTCCTTTTAATCTCCTGAAGATCATTCTCAGGATTAAGAATCTTCATTCTGTAATCAGTAAAGCTCTTCACATCTTTCAGTCTCTGATATATGATAGAGTCAAGAGCATGAAACAGTGAAGACTTGCCACTTTTAGTCGTAACGGGAGTGTCGAATATATTTATATAATCAGCTTCTATCCTGCTGAAACTGAGCAGCTCAATTTCTTTCTTTTTTCTCGCATACTCTATTTTTTCTCCGCTTCCAAGCCTTATTTCTGCGCTATCGATCTGTTTACTTATTTCTTTTGTATTTCCACAGACCGCATTATTAATAATCCGTAGAAACGTCGATTTTCCGCTTCCGTTAGTACCTACAAGAATATTGACAGAGCTGTCCAGATTATCCCAGTGTACATCATTGGTTTTCCACATTCCTTTAATATCAATTTCTGATATTATGGACTGACTGTTTTCTTTTTTCATGGCAGAAGATTATTTCCGTAATAATTATCTTTTTGTAAGATACATACAATTGATTTATCTTTTTGTTTAATGATGCTGACTACAGATATCTATTTTATTATAATTATAGATAATGTAATTATTTTCCGGAGGATCTTCCCGAAGGTCTGAAAATAAACGGGAAGAAAATAAAAATAGGAAATCCTGTGAAACCACCTCTGTAAATACCAAGAAGTGAAAAGATAAATATGATAAGCATTATTATTGATCCGCTCCATATAAAAACAAGAGAAAGACGACGAACAGCTTTTTTACGCTTCTCCGAATCTTCTTCTCTTACTGTGGTTACGGTATTTACTATTTTCGGAAAGAAAAATAATATTAATCCGATTGCTATAAGACACAGAGATATTATCTGAATAATAAACATAAGATCTTATTTATTATATATAAAAATCCATTTCATACACAAACATATATGCATATCTGTATTTACAATACTCCTGCTCTTACACGGCTTAATGTTTCAGGTGCCATTAAAAGATAAGAAGCGATACTGGATAAAGAAGCCCGTTGAGCTACTGAAGGATAATCTTTACAGAAGCGTTCATAACGTTCGTGAGAACTTTCAAATCGCCATGAATCAGCTTTTCTTTGTGATATGATGAGTTTATATTCCAGTATAGAGCGGAGAAGCATGTTTATATCAGAATGATAATTTGTCAGATTTTTTAAATTTTCATAATTCAGCATATATACTACGGAAGGCTCTATTGCTTCTATGAATAATCTTGTCGGTTCAGCTAAAAATAAACATTCAATACAAGTAACAACATTACCTTCACTTGAAAAATGTTCTGTAATATCTCTTCCGTCCTTATAGTAAAACTGACGTAAAATACCACTTTCTACGATATACATAAAACGGCTAATCTGCCCCTGTTCCAGTATTATTTCATCTTTTCCAAATTCTTTACGATCCAATATTGACAAAAGACTTTCTTTTGATTCGTCTGAGAACACTATATTGTATTTCTCAGATATCTTCCTTATTATATCCATACTTATAAGACTTATAATAATAACAAATATAAATATTTCCAATAAAAAGATTGAAATTGACGTACGTCATTTAACACCGGGTTCAGTTTACTTATTTTTGTGATCAATAAAAATTGTAACCTAAAAATATAAACCCTATGTATATTGATCATTTGGCAATCTGGGCAGAAGATATAGATTTATTACGCTCATTCTATATGAAATACTTCAGTGTAAGCTGCGGAGAGAAGTATCTAAATTCAAAAAGAAACTTCACTTCTTATTTCTTAACGTTTGATGGAGGTAAAAGCCGCATTGAATTGATGCACATTCCGGATATGAAAGATTCCAAAGAAAAATTTAAACTTAAAGGACTTGCTCATTTTGCTATTTCTGTAGGCAATAAAGATAGAGTAGACTCACTTACTGAAAACTTGCGTAACGATGGCTTTACTATTGCAAGTGAACCACGCACCACAGGAGACGGATATTATGAAAGTGCTGTTCTGGATCCCGAAGGAAATTATATTGAAATTACACTATAAAAAATTATTTTTTAAAATATCAGATTCTATATTTATTAGTTGTGATATTTAATTTTCATATTGCTTCTTTAAAATTCTTTTGACTATTTATAGAGATTTATTTTTTAACTAATTTAGCCGATATTTTTTTAATTTATACAAGCAATTATGAAGGCAATTTTAAGATTCCCGATATTATGTTTGCTGATAAGCATGATTTCACTATTATCCTGCGACAAGGATGATTACAATGAACTCGCCGGCACTATATGGAAAGCGAAAATCGATATGGATCGTTATGTCCTGCCTGTGCAGATTAATAAAGAAGAACAGCATTATTATGTACTTAATTTCCGAAAAAGTGAATTCACTTTGGACATTGCTGATTCAAACGGAGTTATAGTTCGGAATGTCGGCGATGGTACTTATACTTTGGAAGACTCCCAAATTACTGTTAATTCCAATATAGGAAGTACTCCGGTCTATTATAAAAATAAACATTATATTTTTTATTACGGGCTTAATTTTTACCGACAGAACTGATATTAAGGATATAAAATTAAACATCTAAAGAATAGGATATTGCGAAATAATATTTTGCGATATCCTATTCTTGTTTAAATTATAAAAGCAATTATATCTTATTACCGGAAATTCACTTTTATACATTTGTAAATCAATTATTAATATATCTACAAAACTTAATACCGCTTTAGAATGATTATTTTTAATTATTGCAAGATTTTAAATTATAAGCTACTTTCGTAACTTAACAATTATTAAAAATAAACACTGAATAAAAATCCAATAGACTTTTGATTCCTTTATTTGCTGCTATATTTAGTATAGTGTGCATATGCAAAGTCAAAATCCATATTTTTTATTCGTTACAATTAATTTCGATAAAACAGTAAGGGTATATCAGAATTCATCATCATAATATAATATTTATCATTTTTCCTATTACTAAATCAACATCAGAATAAGTTACATTAAACACCTAAAACACAATTAATTACTTTGCCTTTAGCCATGCATTTTATAATGCATTAAAACACTTTTGATTATAAATGATATTGCCATATTTATTTATGCAGTATCGATAAAAACAATTATTAAACACAGAATGAATTTTATGAAAACAGAAAGAATCGTCTTTTTAGACTATCTGCGTGCCATTGCCTGCTATATGGTAATTATGGTACACACTTGTGAGGCATTTTATTTTAATCTCGACGGAATAAGTTTTGCCAATAACACCGACCGTTTATGGGTTTCCTTTGTCGACAGTGCTTTAAGGGCATGCGTTCCGCTGTTTGTTATGACATCAGCCTATCTTCTTATCCCTTTAAAAGATGATCTTGTAAACTTCTTTAAACGACGCTTTATCAGAGTACTTATTCCTTTTATAGTTTGGGCACTGATATATTCTCTTCTTCCGTTAAGCTGGGGCGAGATAAGTTGGAGCGAATCCAGAAATTACCTTACTACATTCCTCTATAACTTCACAGAGAACTCAATACACTTCTGGTATATCTATATGCTTATCGGACTTTATATATTTATGCCGATCATTTCTCCATGGCTGAAACAGGTAGGTAAAAAAGAAGAACTTTTCTTTCTCTGCCTCTGGTTCCTTACCACATTCATGAACTATATAAAACTTCTTGTTCCTAACGGAGAAGTCTTCGGTGAATGTAGCTGGAATGATTTCCACATGGTTTATTACAATGCCGGATATATAGGTTATCTTATTATGGCTCATTATATCCGAACATATATAAACTGGAACTGGTCCACCACTCTAAAAGTCGCTATACCTTTATTTTTGGTTGGATATTTTACATCTGTAGCAGGTTTTTATAACCTATCTCTGACAAGTGCCGATCCTTATATTGTAGAACAACCATGGAGATTCTGTACTCCAAACTGTGCGATGATGACATTTGCCTTATTTATTGTCTTCAAGAAAATCACACTCGGAACAGGATTTATTTATAAATGCATTTCTTCAATATCACGCCTGAGTTACGGAATATATCTGATGCATTATATGCTTCTTACATTAATTTATAAATGGCTGGCACCATATCTGAATACTCCTGAAACTATATTCGGAGTAACAACGGTAACTTTCATCGCTTGTTATGCTTTATCTTGGTTACTGCAAAAACTGCCTAAAGGAAAATATATTGTAGGATAATTTATTATCTTAATTTACACAAAACACCCGGAAGTCTCACTTATAGACTTCCGGGTGTTTGTGTTTTAAACAATAGAAATATAAAATCCTTTTTTACAAATATATAATTAATTGTATTTTTAATTCTCCAAACCCCAAAGATGAACTATTACTAATTATTTTAAATCATCTTTATCGTCTAATTTAAAATTCATACAATGCGTAAACTTTCATTTTTAATAATAACTATCTCTCTTCTTATTTTGTCATCCTGCAAAACAGGCATTACTCAAAATAATATCCAAAGTGATATTCCATATATAGTTGCTGAAAGATATTTCCTTAAGAATAATGTTTCGGATATTTCTGAACCTAAGATAACGACGCAAAAAGAATTTGATGAGTTATTTGGTGCAGCAGCAGTTATGGGAAAGAACGGAATGCCGACAAAAATTGATTTTGCAAAAGAATTTGTTATAGCTGTAAGCAACCCAACAACTGATTATTCTACAGAACTTATTCCTGTAAGTTTAAGAAGAAACAATGACGGAGAAATCGTTTTTACATATAAATTTATAAAGGGAGAAAAGCAGTCTTATTTCATAACTCCCTGTCTATTGATTATTGTGAAAAACGATATAACAGGAAAAGTCATTCTTAATGAAATACTTTAAATATATAGTTTTATAATTCAACTGATATACTTTGTAAATACTGATAGATTTATTCATTCTGGAGAATTACCTTAAATGATATGACAATAAAAGAATTTACGGATAATTTCCGAAAGGCTTTCGGAGATAAACCATACCTGCCAATTGCCTTATGGCATTCAAATGAACCCGTTTCATTAACTGTTAAAGCTAACGGATGTATTTTCAAACATTTAAATCTGCTGACTGAAGGCGGTAAGGTTAGCCTTAACGCTGATAATATCGGATGTGGTGGCGGTAAACTATACTGCGGATACTCTGAAATGCCTGAGTTCGTGCCAAATTTTGTATCATCGAAAGAGCGATATAAGCAGAGCCCGGAATTAGTCGTAGATATTATTGAATCAATGGAAATCAGAAGAGCTGACAATACCTATCTGAATTTTGCAAGAATTGATACACTTGATTCATTCGACGAAATAGAGGGCCTTATATTTCTGGCAACGCCGGATGTGTTAAGCGGGCTTTTTACCTGGGCCTGTTATGACCGAAATGAACCTGATGTCGTATCTACTCTTTTTGGTTCAGGATGCAGTAATGTTATAACTCAAACTGTTAATGAAAATATCAATAACGGATACCGTTCTTTTTTAGGATTCTTCGATCCTTCGGCCAGACCTTATGTAGATAAAAATATTTTAACCTTTTCTATTCCAATGTCAAGATTCAAAACGATGTTGAAAACTATGCCCGAAAGCTGTCTTTTCGACACTCATGCTTGGGCAAAGGTTTTTAAGCGAATTAATGAAATATGACTTTATTTTTTTCTACATATAATTACTTTCATGGCTCTATAATCTAAACCATATACTTTATAAAGATGTTATCTGAAATATCAATGTCTGAACATTAAACGCTTTCCCAAAAAAGAAAGTCATAAAGGCTTCGGTCTGAGAAATAAATATTTATAATCAACAGAAACAACATCATTATGTCACAGGAATTAAGTAAAGAACCCGTTTTTGACGGCATCGGTTATGAGCCGTCTCCATATTCGCTCTCTTTGTTCACATCTTCTAAAACCGATTATGATTCTACTGTATTTGAAAATGCGAATCAGGATAGAAACAAAAAGATTCTGGTAGTATGCACGGAAGATAAATATCTTACAACGGAGAATGGCAAGAAGTTTTCAACAGGAAATCATCCCGTAGAAACATTCGTTCCTTTACTTCATCTGCAGGCAGCAGGTTTTGAAGCAGATATCTTTACTCCTACCGGAAAACCGGTACAACTCGAAATGTGGGCAATGCCTTCAGAAGACGATGCAGTAAAAGGTATCTATGCCAAATATAAACCGCAACTGGAAAAACCTCACAGTCTTCAGGAGTTTGCTGCCGGAAGAATGGAAGCCGATTGTGATTATGTCGCTGTATTTATGCCGGGAGGACATGGAGCTCTGATAAGTCTGCCTTTTAATGAAGATCTGAAGAAAGTCATTGACTGGGTTATCAGCTCTAAAAAATATATGATGGCTATATGCCACGGGCCTGCAGAACTACTTGCAGCGGCTCTGAATGAAGAACCGGGAAATTATCATTATAAAGACTACAAGATAAATTCATTCCCCGACGTTGTCGATGATCAGCTACCTGAAATAGGTTATCTGCCGGGGCCGTTATCCTGGCATTACTGCAAAAAGCTGAAAGATCTCGGAGTTGTTTTTCTTAATAATGACGTAAAAGGAGCCTTTCATGCTGACCGTAAACTTCTTACAGGCGACAGTCCGATGGCTGCAAATGGATTCGGTAAGATGTGCGCTGAGACTTTACTGAAACAATGATATATATTCAAAAAGACAACTTCTTAAGAGGTTGTCTTTTTGTTTTTAATCAGGATGTATATATCGATTTTATTATCTTATTTCAGTAAATGTTCTTTCAAATTACTGCGTTTATATGATGTCAGAAATACAAATCCGATAATGATATAGATATAATATGTTATTATTCGCCATTCACATGCTACGGTGAGAAGTAATATTCCGGAAATACCGAAGTCAGAATAATATTTTGAGAAAAGAAATTCACTGAATCCGCTTCCTCCCGGTGTAGGAGCAATAATCTGCATTATCCATATTGTGAATTGACGGGCCAGGACAATACCCTGAGAATCATAATTAATAAAAGGAAAAAGAAGAACGCATACTACAAGGTAACGAGCCAGCCATGCTATGGCAGTCAGCATAAATGCTTTTAACCAAAACGATATTGATTTGCGGCTGAGCTCATAATTACATTCTGACATCTCGAGAGCAAACCGATCTGTCTTTTCAGAATATCGTTTGATATACGGAATCTTAGCTACAACACGAAAAAAAGTTCTTATAATATCCGGTTTGAAAAAGATAGATATGAAAAGAAACAGCGTATAGATCACAAGAAGAATATATACCGAAAAAAAGGCTATTTTAAGCAGATGAAACATTCCTTCAGAGTCCCCCAAAAGCTGATTTCCTGAAAAAAAAATAAAACAAAAAGGACACCCTATCACAAAAAATATTTCATCGAGCATCAGAGTAGCTATCATGATTGCGGAAGCACGGCCTGAACTTATACCCTCCTTTCCAAGATAAAGAACAGTCATTGCCGATCCTCCGACAGCGGATGGAGTTATGGCTGATACGAACTCACACATATAATTTGTTCTGAGAGAACCGAAAAAAGATAACTTTTCAGGTCGGCAAAGTAATCTGAAGCGATATGAAAAAGCCAGATCCCGCAGACATATCAGGCAAAAAGCAAACATCAGTGTAATCCATGTATTCATGACAAATGATATTGAATCTATTGACTTGAATTCATTCCTGAATAGAAAAATTACGGTACCGAAACCCAAAACTATGGAAATAATGATCTTAAGAGCCGGAAAAAGAACATCTCTGAAAATTTTGTTCATGTCTTTTTAATTAACAATCTGTATCTGTCTAAAACTTCATCCATTACATCACTCCATGGTCGGGCAATGCTGTTGGATGCTTCAACCCCTACCTTATGAAGATCGTTTTTATTATGAATCAAATGTAATAACTTCTCTGCATAAGCAGAGAGCTGATTTGAAGAAAGATAACCGTTTTTTCCGTCAATGATTATCTCTGACGATGTACTGCCTTCCAGCAGCAATGAAGGTGTCTGCATAGCAGCGGCTTCACGCACCACCAGAGGGGCATTATCATATAAGGACGGAAAAAGAAATAAATCAGCAGATGAATAATAGTCTCTTATAAGCATACGGTCATTTATAAGACCCGTAAAAATGATTTTCTGAGAAAGCCCCAGATTTTCACTCATTCTTTTAATTTCTCTTGCAGCATATCCCGTTCCGATGAATATCATACGGAATGATTCGTTTTGAAGCAAAGACAATGATTCAAGCAAAAAAGCAATATTCTTCTCCCAGATATGCTGACCGACAAATAATAATATTGTTTCGTTTTCAGTTATGTTAAGTCTTTTTCTGGCTTCACTACGGAAATGCGGCGAATAGATCTCTGATGCATAATCGTTACCGTTTTCGACTACAGAAATTTTTCCTTTATATCCATATTCACGTAATACTTCACTTACAGCTTTCTGAGGAACCCACACCTCATCACACATCTCATAGAAATTTACTATTTCACTGATTATCTTATTTACTATATAACGGCTGCGGATCACCCGCTCAAAATCCATTTTATATTTTGAATGAAAAGTACCGACTATCGGTATATGCTGTTTTTTTGCTATTCTTAATGCCAGCCTTCCTGATGAGAACGGACAGTGTGCATGAACAAGGCCAAACGGAACAGCATTTAACTGCGATCTGAACTGAAAATCCAGAGATGGTAAACCCAACCTGTATGGTTTTCTGAAAGGCATTGGTACTGAAGAGTAACGAAGCACATCATAGGGTTCATAATCTGTCTGAACCGGATGCTTCGGTGTAACAACATATGCTCTTCCTGTCTTTTGATGAAGCCAGTAAGCGTAATTATGCGCCGCTACAGCAACGCCATCCATAATCGGCGGAAAACATTCATTAAATATGCCGAAGAATTTAAGAGTAGAGTCTTTTTCCTTAACCAATAATTGCCTGTCCATATAGTCAGCTTATATATCTTGATATCTGAATGTTAAACAATCTAAAGGCTTGCAAGGTTGTTCTCTATATCATTTATGCTCATTTATTTCTCAGATTTTATTAAATGACTATATATCTTTATAAAGACTCAGATTCTGGCGATACTTCTGAAGCGTTTTCTATAATCCGACGGAGTAACTTTAAGGTGTCTGATAAACATTCTTCGCATATTATCGATATTTACTAAACCACAATCATTTGAAATAGTTTCCATAGAAAGCTGAGTTTCCGTCAGAAAACGGCACGCTGCTTCCAGTCTTAATTTTTCGATATATTTAGCAGGTGTTATCCCGGTTTCTCTTTTAAAAACACGTGCAAAATTTCTTGGACTCATCAATGCCCGTTCTGCTAATTTTTCAACAGTTATATTCTCTTTTAAATTTTCTAAAAGCCACTCTTTAACCGACTGAACAGGATTATAATCACTTTCCTGATGTTTTAGCGCGACACTGAATTGTGCCTGATTACCGGGTCTTTTCAAATATACTACCAGTTCTCGAGCTACTTCCAGAGCTAATGTACGCCCGAAATCTTCTTCAATCAGTGCTAAAGCCAGATCTATACCAGATGATATTCCTGCAGAAGTATATACATTCCCGTCTTTTACAAAAATGGATTCTCGGTCAACCTTTAATGAAGAATAATCTTTAGCCAGTTTATCACACACTTTCCAGTGTGTGGCAACATTTCTGTTATCAAGAACACCTGCTTCTGCCAGAATAAAAGCACCTGTACAAACAGAGCAGATTCTTCTTACCCGTGTTGACTGCTGTTTTATCCAGTCCAATGTCCTTGCGTCTGCCATATCTTCAAGATTTTCAGGAATACCGGGTATTATAAGAGTGTCTATCGGATAATCTGCCGACTTCAATGCACCTTCACTCTGCAGACAAAGACCGGATGAAGTTCTGATTATTTTGTTTCTGCCTGTAGATAATGTATGAAGAATATAAGAAGGAAAATCGTTTCTGCCAAATTGTTGTAAACGCTGAGCTGCGAGAGAAAAAACTTCGTATGGTCCGGTTATATCAAGCAATGTCGCATTTGGCATAACAAGAAACGCTATATGTCTGAATTCTTTTTCCATACATTATTCTTTAACTCATTTTTTTAGGGAACAAAGATAAAATAAGAATGGCAGTTTTTGTCGGAATTATGTCATTTCAGACAAAACATAAGAAACATACCTTTGCAGCATTGATAATTCGTTTAACTAATAAATAATTTGAATATGAGAATATTGGTATTTCTTGCTAAAGGATTTGAAATGATTGAATCTAGTGCCTTTATTGATGTTATGGGATGGGCTAAGACAGACTTCAATTACAACATAGACGTTATAACATGTGGATTAAATCATAAAGTTATAAGCTCTTTTAATGTTCCTGTTTTAGCAGATAAGGTCATTGATGAAATATCTGCTGATGAATATGACGCTCTCGCCATTCCGGGCGGGTTTGAGGAATTCGGATTCTACGAAGAAGCATATAATGAAAAGTTTCTTGAATTAATCCGACAATTTGATCTTCAGAATAAGTGGATTGCAACAATCTGCGTCGGAGCCTTGCCGGTAGGCAAAAGTGGCGTATTGAACGGTAGAAAAGCAACGACCTATCATCTGAACGGAGCCGCAAGACAAAAAACTCTTCAGCAATTCGGTGCGATAATAGAAAATTCTCCGATAGTGACTGATAATAATATTATAACATCTTACTGTCCCCGGACATCATACGGAGTCGCTTTATTACTCTTAGAAAAGCTGACTTCTTACGAAGAGATGATTCCTGTGAAAAATGCTATGGGATTCTAAGTTATACCGGATAAAAAAATCGTATGTAAACAGATTCTTTTACATACGATTTTTCAATATTTATTTCTCTTATTTTTTATCGTCACTTCACGACAGCCTATTTTTCAAAAGAAACTGTGAATTTATCACTTTCGTTCTGCTTATCATCAACCAGAAAGACATCAGGAAACACTAAATTATATGATACTCCTTTCTCCGGTTCATATCTGTTACCCTCTTCATCCACAAGCATCACTTTAGCCAGCCATTCACCCGGCGTATTCGATACAGCAAGGTCATGCACTTTCAAAGTGACATTAACAGGCAGATCTGTCGTCTTCACCCCTTTTATATCTACTGATCTTATAACGACATTATTCGGAGCACTGAAAGCAACATAAGTCAAACCGGCTTTATTCATTTTAAACGTGTAATTATCAGACACGTCCAAAGTATATCTGTCATGAACATCGTTTTCATCATCCTTAATGCATGAAGACAGAGTCAGAAAAGATGAGATAAACAGTAATGAAAATATAGTTTTGAATTTCATAAAAAGCAATTGTGGTGAATTGGTAATAAAATTTCCATAAATATATACATTTTAACTTTAAATGTTAACTACTATCACATTTTATTATCTTTCTTTCATGAAAACCACACCATTTTTTATCATTACCATTCAATCTCTATTTTTTCATATTCTGCTCAATAGTTAGAATTTTTAATTGATGCACAATAACGTTTTGTCCGGAATTATCGTATTTATTTTATGCCTTTAATCCCGTTTTTCAGCCATTCCATTGGAATATTGTCTGTTGAATAGCCTGCTATTAATATAGCCTGAGCATGCATTCCGTAATCCCCTGTCTGTACGACTGCTTTACAACGATCCCTTAATTGATAATAATCCGGAATATAAGGAACCTGAGTGATATTTTCTTTTCCAAGCAGATTATACAAGAAAGAAAAATCTTTCTCATTTACATCATGCATCAAATCTGTTATAATTGCGCCCTCGAAATCACCTACTTCAATTAGAGTAG
Organism: uncultured Bacteroidales bacterium; assembly: GCA_947074105.1. GTDB lineage: Bacteria > Bacteroidota > Bacteroidia > Bacteroidales > JAUNSR01 > JAUNSR01. Next base: position 2,805 of record CAMTON010000007.1, on the reverse strand, counting down.
ATACTATATCCTGAAAATTTGGAGAACCAACTGTTACTCCGAAATCTAAATATTCTACGGTAGGATCTAAGTGATATAATGCCTTAATAGAAGTCCCGCTTCCTGCATCTGCTATAAAAAGCATTTCACCATATCGCATATTTGCAACAATTGCAGCTACACGTTTATTTAAAATTCTTTTTTTCATGACAGATCTGTTTATTTGTATTTTAATTTATCTTCTTCTGTAATATTGCGTATCACCTTACACGGATTTCCCGCAGCCAGAACATTTGCAGGAATATTTTTAGTCACTATACTTCCGGCTCCTATCACTGTGTTATCACCGATTGTAACACCGGGTAATACACATACATGTGCTCCGATCCATACATTATTTCCTATTGTAATAGGGTAAGCATATTCTAATCCTTTGTTACGTTGTTCAACATCCAGAGGATGTCCTGCTGTATAGAATCCACAGTTCGGAGCAATGAAAACATTATCTCCAAAAGTTACTTTTGCTTCATCTAAAATTATACAATTCACGTTTATGAAGAAGTTTTCACCGATTTCTATATTATAACCATAGTCACAATAAAAAGGGGAAACTATAGTAAATATTTTTCCTGTCTTTCCGAATAAATTTTTAATAATATTCTCCTTATCATTTATTCGTTGAGGCCTAAGATTATTTAGATCATAACATTTTTCCTTACATAGATCTCGTTCTGCAAGAAGTTCCGCATCATAGTTGGCATCATATAATTTACCTTCTTTTGATTTTTCCTTTTCACTTTTCATAACTCTATATTAAATGAATATACATATATTTATTATTTGTAAAAATAAATTTCTTTTAATGAGAGAGAAATACTGATTAATAACCATTTTATTACGGTTTATCATGGACGTTAAAACCAAACTCAATGAAGAGCTGTTAAAACAGCCATTTTCAAAGGAGCAGAAACTATTATTGCAGCTAAACGAATGCAGAGAAATTGCGTCTGTTTATTCTCGTATAGAAAATGCAATAGCTGTTCTGAGCGATATGAAATCTAATACGAGCTATATATATTATGGTAAAGTTTCTGAGACTTTAGGATTAAAAAAACAAGATAATTTTCAAACTATAAATTCGATATGGGAAAATGATATCTTTTCCCGCATTCATCCTTTTGATTTGCAGGAAAAACATCTGGAAGAGCTTCGTTTTTACCATTTTATAAAAAATGCGCCTAAAAATAAACGTAATGATTATTATCTCGCAAGCAATATTCGCATGCGTGATATATCGGGCAAATACATTCATGTTCTGCACCGGATATTTTATTTAACATACGATACGAATGACAGCGTGAGATTAGTCTTATGTCTTTACAATGTTTCTACCTCTCCATCTTCAGAGAGTATAATCATTAATTCAGTAAATGGTCAGGTCTTCGATCTGGAAAAACAAAACTGCAGTAATCTATTAACAAACAGGGAAAAAAAAATATTACAATTGATAGAACAGGGTAAGATGAGTAAAGAGATAGCACAGATTTTATCGATAAGTATAAATACAGTGAACAGACATCGCCAAAATATTTTAGAAAAACTACAAGTCGGTAATTCAATTGAAGCTTGTAGAATAGCTAAAAAGCTCAATATTTTGATTACACAATAATGGTTTTGTAGAAATATATTATCTACATCTATGTAAAAAATTAATGTAGTCATCCGACAAAATATGTATTTAGTTCGTCAAACTTTGCTTAGAGGAATAAATTTTTATGCAAATTGCTCCAAGTCAGGAAAGTTTAAGTGCACCATAAAAGTCAGACATAAAACTTTTATGGTGCACTTTCATTATGCGACATTCATTTGAAAAGAAGTTGAATATTATTTGCTGAATCAAGAGTGAGTTCATAAAACTTCACACCCGAAACGCATCATAAGATTCTGTATTTTGTTTCAATTCTTCAATGATTCGATAAATCTTTCTAATTTACATCATGCATGAAATCTATTATAATTCCCTATCGAAATCACCTATTTCTATAAGAGTAGTGGGGATTTATAACTTGATTATTTGAATTTGTTACGAAATTCATTAGGCGTCAGCCCCACGTTTCTTTTAAAAAACTGACCAAATGTGGCCTGATCGGGGAAATTAAGTTTATCTGCTATTTGCTGATTTGTTAAAGAGGTTGTAAGAAGTATTCTTTTTGCGGAACCTGAAATGTAATAATCAATGACATCTTTTGGAGTAGTATCAAGAGTTTTACGTGCTATTGTATTGAGGTAGCGAGGTGTTATATTTAGTCTTTCAGCATAAAATTGAATTTTATGCTGCTCTACATGATAATCATGACACAAAGTAAAGAACTTATCCATTACATAATCAACATGTTTAGTTGTATTACTCTTTCTACTGTCAACTTTTTTATAGGTGAATTCATATATTTCATAAAGATAAGAAAGTACAAGGTTAATTGCCACCCTATGCTTATATACAAACTCCACTCTTCTACTTAATAATACAATTTTTTCAATAGTCAGATTAGTAACCAATAATTCCTCTTCAGAATATAAATCAGGTGCACTATACCACAATACATCAGTAATTTTATTTTCTAAACTGACATAGATTTCATTAAAAAACTGAAGGGAAAAATTAAGAGAAATATATTCAAAATCTTCACTACAATCAATAATCTTTAAATACATACCTCCGCCTAAGAAGAAATTTGCTCCCTGTTTAAAAATATGCTCAGAAGAATTAATAGAGATAGTAGCATATCCGCGATTACATTTTAATATAGACTCTTCGGTAGTAAAAAA
>CAMTON010000006.1 GCA_947074105.1 uncultured Bacteroidales bacterium | reverse complement strand
ATTTTCTGTTCTGCGGTAATCATGAGGCTGCTGTAAGAGCGGCAATTGTTTATTCCTTAATCGGAACCTGCAAGGCTCTTGATGTGGATCCAAAAGAATGGATGGAAGATATTCTTAATCGAATGCCGGAATATGAAACAGGGAAAAAGGATATATCAGAACTTCTACCATATAATTGGAAATCCTCAAAGAAAAATTGACAAATTTGATATTTGAAGACAAATTGCCCCAAGTTGGACCAACTTTATCCAACTTGGGGCAATTTGCTTAAAATTTAGTCTTCTACGCAAAGTTTGATTTATTCAAGACGTCTTTTATCGGATGCTTACATTGGTGAGTAGTTTTTCAATATCTTCATATCTGCCAAACTTAAAACAGATAGTATTATTAGATCCTAAAACAGTAATATTGGAGTTGTTAATTATTAGTTGTATATTTTCATCAACGTTACTATCTATAACCTCGCCACTATCTAACTTAAATAGAAGAATATTTTCTGTTCCGTTTATTTTTTCTAATTCCATATTTAGTTATTTAACACTACAAAAATAGTGGGGAAGCCATAAGGCTATCGCTAAACTAATTACGGATAGTTGGATACAAATTACATAAGCAAAAAAAAGAGCAAACGTTATGTTTACTCTTTCTCTAAAACAACTCTGACCCCTATGTTTATACCTCTGTAACTGGGGGAATATGGCTTACGACATGAAACTCTCCAACTTGTTGCTGTTTGATGCCAACTTCCACCCCTTACAGAACGATGGCTTCCCGAATTAGGTCCCAAGGATATATCTTTTTCTTTAAAAATTGTAATTGGCTCTTTTTTATTATAGGGGTGGTCGGTTTTGCTTCGGATTACTTATTTCTTTATTTTTAGTTTTCTTTACCGCCGACGAACTGATATAAACTCCCAATAAAATAATAGCGATGGCTACCGGTTGATCCCAGTATAGTTTATCCATCTTGAAAAGTATAGCCAATATTGTAACAAAGACCGGTAGTATATCCTGATACATTGATACTAATTGCTGACCAATAAACTTGATGGCTTTAGGCATTAGTAAAAAAGATAAAAACGACGGAAATAGTATAATACATGTCAATATTAATATTGCTTCAGCACTCGGATGATGAATCAGCTGTGCATGAGGTAAAAATATTACGCCTAATGGTATAGCTATTAAAGAGGCGGCTAAGAAAACCCATCGAAGCAATGAAATGGGGTTATATTTCTTTGAACATTGACGTAACGAAAAAAGATAATAAGCATATGCTACTGAGCTAATGACTGCAAATAGATTACCTACAATATCCCGTCCGCTACCACCTCCGGTTTTACCAACCACTATAAGAAAAACGGCACCACCAATTGACAAAAATAGTCCGAAAGCATTTTGCATACTAATTTTTACCTTATCAACTATTATTGTTATAATTACTACCAACACCGGTGGTGTAGTCATAATGACGGATACATCTACAGCCGAACTATACTGCAATGCCATATTAAAAAAGAGAATAAACGGAAAAAGTCCGAAAATACCACTAAAAAAGAGTGTTTTGTAATCGCTCTTATCAATAGCTGTATTTTTAATAAAAATTGACGACAACCAAAATAAAGCCATTGCAAACGTTATTCGAAAGAAAGTAGCATCGTAACCATTCATCCAACGAGGCATCATATATTTTAGCATGATAAAGTTGGAACTAAAAAATATGGTGCTTACAATCATCAGCAGATGACCTTTTACAAACTCTGTACTTTTCATATAATTATCTTATTAATGTCCTTTCCATAAAGTAAACGCTAGTTGCTAATTTTAGTTCTATTGTATACTTCCTCCATAAATAAGACAGATATAGAAGAACTATTCGGGCTTGTATCATATTTATATTTTTTTGTTTCATAATTTACATTTCTGGTCCATAGACTGATGTTGATAGTAACAAATTTCAGTGTGTATTGTAATCTTTGTTGTTAATTTTGAGTTGATTAAGTCTGTTTTAATGTAAGCTTAATATTAAAACAGCATTATCGCTTTTCGTTGGAAAACACAAATTTTGAATTACTGTTATATGAAACTAAGGTGTATATTATTTTTTTGTTTACTTGGAGTACTAAGTAATAAATTGCAAGCTAAAGACAATTATGGGATAACTTCAGATTATGCATCCGAAGGATATTTCGGTTTAATTGAAAATAGTCTATCTCGAAATATTCTTATTGATAAGGATGATGATACGGGTATTTTATTAGCTGTAGAAAATCTCCGAAATGATTTCAATTCGGTGTGCGGAAATAAGCCGATGTTAATTAATAATCCTGCTTCGGGGAAATTAATTATTATAGGTAGTGTAAATAGTAAATATATCAAAGCTCTTATAAAATCAAAGAAGATAGATCATAATCTGCTTAAAAATAAGAATGAGAAATATATTCTTTCTGTTGTGGAGAATCCATTCGATGGAGTAGATGAGGCTTTAGTAATTGCCGGAAGTGATAAGAGAGGAACAATCTACGGAGTCTATGAATTATCAGAACAGATAGGTGTTTCACCATGGTATGATTGGGCTGATGTTCCTATTGAAAAAAGAGATAATCTGGCAATAAAAAAGGGTATTTATACAGCCGGCGAACCTGCCGTAAAATATAGAGGGATTTTTCTTAACGATGAGGCTCCTTGTCTAACCGGATGGGTTATGCATACTTATGATACCGATTATGGAGATCATAGATTTTATGGCAGGGTTTTCGAACTTATATTAAGATTGCGTGGTAATTTTTTATGGCCGGCAATGTGGGGCTGGGCTTTTTATGGCGACGATCCGTTAAATAGTAAGCTTGCAAATGATATGGGGATAGTTATTAGTACCTCTCATCATGAACCGATGGCACGCAATCATCAAGAATGGGCAAGAAATAGAAATGAATACGGTAAATGGAATTATGCTTCTAATCAAAAAACAATTGACAGCTTTTTTATTGATGGTATAAAAAGGGTGAAAGATACCGAGGATGTAATAACCATAGGGATGAGGGGAGACGGTGACGAGGCAATGAGTGAGGAGGCTGATGTCAAGTTGTTGGAGAAAGTGATTAAGAATCAGCGTAAGATAATAGAAAAATATACAGGCAAAGCTGCTAATAAAACGCCTCAGGTATGGGCTCTTTATAAAGAGGTTCTTGATTATTATGATAAGGGTTTACGTGTGCCGGATGATGTTATAATGTTGCTTTGTGATGATAACTGGGGGAATGTAAGACGTCTACCTAATGAAAAAGAGCGAAAACATCCCGGTGGTTGGGGTATGTATTATCATGTGGATTATGTGGGTGCTCCAAGAAATTCAAAATGGCTAAATGTAACTCCTATTCAAAATATGTGGGAGCAGTTGCAGCTGACTTATGATTATGGTGTGGATAAACTTTGGGTTCTTAATGTAGGTGACCTGAAACCGATGGAATATCCAATCTCTTTGTTTTTGGATATGGCTTGGAATCCTACAAAATATACAGCATCAACGTTACTGAATCATACAAGTTTATTTTGTGCTCAGCAATTCGGACAGGATAATGCTGAAGAAGCAAAGCGAATCTTAAATCTATATTGTAAGTATGCGGGAAGAGTTACAGCAGAGATGCTTGACAAGAATACTTATAATATTAATACAGGTGAGTGGAAACAGGTTACCGATGAATTTATAAAGTTAGAGGCTGAAGCTCTCAGACAATTTATAGCATTAAACCCGCTATATAAAGATGCTTATAAGCAATTGATATTATTTCCTATACAGGCTATGGCTAATCTTTATGAGATGTATTATGCTCAGGCTATGAATCATAAACTTTATAACGAGAATAATCCTCAGGCTAATGAGTGGGCTGATTTAGTAGAGAAAACATTTAATAGGGATAAGGAATTGTGTTTTGATTATAATAATGTGATGTCTGGAGGGAAATGGAAAAACATGATGATTCAGAAACATATCGGTTATACTTCATGGAACGATAATTTTAAAGAGAATATTTTACCAAAGACTTTCAGATTTGATGAAGCAGATAAAAATTTGGGCGGATTTTGTTTTGTTGCCGATAATAATGTTGTTGCTATTGAGGCAGAACATTATTATAATGCAGAGAGCTCAGGGTCTGCAAAATGGACTGTAATACCTTATCAAGGACGAACATTAAGCGGTGTGGCTTTAATGCCTTATTCTTCTGAAATAAAAGATGCTGCTTTAAGTTATAAAATATCAATTCCTAACGATATAAATGAAGTTGATGTTTATGTCATTGTAAAATCTACTCTTGCTTTTCATAATTTAAAGGGGCATGAATATAGAGTCGGTTTTGAGGGAGCGGAAAATAAAGTCGTGAATTTTAATCATAATCTTAATGAGGACCCTGAGAATATATATAGTATTTTCTATCCTACTGTAGCCCGAAGGGTTGTAGAAAAAAAAGTGCGACTGAAGTTGCCGAAACAAAATGATGGTAATTATATTTTAAATCTGCAACCTCTTGATCCGGGTATTGTATTTCAAAAGATTGTTATAGATCTTGGCGGATTTAAAGATTCTTATTTATATATGAATGAATCTCCTAACAGAAGAGAATCGAAATAAACAAATATGTAAATCTACATAATTAATATATCATGAAAGTTACACAATTCTTATTATCAACATTTGTATGTGCGATTTCTACTAGTTTAGGAGCACAAAATCCAATTGTTCAGACATGCTTTACTACAGATCCGGCACCACTTGTTCATGACGGAAAAGTTTATCTCTATACAGGTCATGATGAAGATAAAGCTGATTTCTTCTGGATGCAGGAATGGAGGGTATACTCTTCTGAAGATATGGTTAACTGGACCGATCATGGTTCTCCTCTGGCTTTGGAGAGTTTTGACTGGGCTGATGACAGAGCCTGGGCCGGACAGTGTGTGGAACATAAGGGTAAATTCTATTGGTATATCTGTGCTCATTCAAAAATAACAAATGCTATGGCTATAGGTGTAGCGGTAAGTGATAGTCCTACCGGCCCGTTTGTTGATGCTATAGGAAAACCGCTTGCAGACGGGAGCTGGGATTATATTGATCCTTCCGTAATGATTGATGACGATGGTCAGGGTTATATTTATTGGGGTAATCCTGAAGTTTATTATGCTTTATTAAATGATGATATGATATCGTTGAAAAGTGAAATAGAAATTATTCCGCAGTGTGAAGAGAGTTTTGGCGGTCCTAATATTAAATTAAGAAAAGAAGGTGTAAAATATAAAGATTGTTATACCGAAGGTCCATGGTTACATAAAAGGAACAATAAGTATTTTTTGTTATATGCTGCAGGTGGCGTGCCTGAACATATAGCTTATTCTTCAAGTGATACACCTGTCGGACCATGGAAATATGAAGGTGAGATTATGCCGCTTCAAAATACAGGCTCTTTTACAAATCATTGCGGACTGATTGATTATAAAGGAAACTCTTATTTCTTTTATCATACCGGTAAACTTCCCGAAGGCGGAGGTTTCGGAAGAAGTGTAGCAGTAGAAGAGTTTACTTATAATGATGATAATACTTTTCCTATTATTAATGCAACAGATAAAGGTGTCTCACCGGTGGGAAAATTAGATCCTTATAAAAGAGTAGAGGCTGAAACTATTGCTTTTTCGAAAGGTGTTAAATCAGAACCTAATCAAAAAACGGGAATATATATTTCTGATATTCACAATGATGAATTTATTATGGTTAGAGAAGTTGATTTTACAAAAAAGTCTCCTAAAAAAATAGATGTAAGTGTAGCAAGTGCATTAAGAGGTGGATTGATTGAAGTGCGCGCAGATAGTATTAATGGAGAATTGTTGACTGAAATAAATGTGCCAGGAACAGGCGGTTGGGAAAATTGGCAAACTATCTCTGCTAGATTAGATAAAAAAATAACAGGATGCCATGATCTGTATTTTGTATTTAAAGGAAGAAAAGGATGTAAATTGTTCAATTTTGATTATTGGCAATTTTATAATTAATACTGATTTTATGACGAAAAAATTATTTCTTATAACATTAACTTGCCTGAGTTTATTGATTTTAAATCCGGCAGTTTAATGGCATTGACTCAATTAAAAGTAAAAGGGAATCAATTAGTCGATTCTCATGATAATGTAGTGAAATTACATGGTTTTGCACAAACTTATAGTCCCTGGTTTAATGAACGAGGCAAGTATTGGACAAATTATAATGTCATTAGCTTATCAATCTATATATTCGGGATATGCAATTAATCCTATTGAGGGTGATAATATAGGTTATGCAGTTCATATTTATCCCGGATGGTTTGGAAGTGGTGAAGGATATGATAATTTTTGTCATTATAATCCTGGGCTGCAATGGGGATGGAATCATAATCCGGTAGATTCAAAATGGTCGCTTATAGAAAATCCAGGCTTTTTACGTTTATATACAGCATCAGTAACAGAATCATTGTATTCAGCAAAAAATACTTTGGCACAGAGAATTCTCGGATTTCCTTCAGATAAGAATAACTCTTATGCAACAATAAAAATCGAAATAGGAGATATGAAAGATGGGAAAGAATAACTATGCTTACAGGTAGTTCTTCTACCATAAATGTTAAAGCTATCTATTTTGATAGTCATTCAGAAGATGTTACTCTTTCTGCTGAATACAAAATTGAGAATGATGATATTATTTCAATTAAAAATGGACGTATGATGGCATTAAAAGATGGAGAAACAGTGTTGTCTGTAAGTTCTAAAGATGCTATGGGTGAAAAAATATCCAAACAATTTATTGTTAATTCCACGACTTTTCCTTTAACTACAGAACTTTTTAATCCTTCTATATGGGAAACCGGTTCTTTTGACGAAGATTCCAAAACATTAATAACAGGAAAATACGGATTCGGTGGCTGGAAGTATAACAAAGGAAAGGATATTTCAAATTATAAATATTTAGTTGTGAAATTTTCGGAATTAAATAAGTCAATATTGTCTTTTAGAATTTTTGATGAGTATAATTATTGGTCTAGCCCTGCATTATTCGATATGAATAATAAGGATCACATAATTGTTGATTTACATAATTCATTTAAATCTGATAATATAAAATTAGATCCGTCACATATTTATATTGTTGGATTTTGGTCGCATGGAGACACTAATATTAAGCTATCTGATATTTATCTTACAAATTCCGAAGAATATGAAAAAACTAATGATATTCAAGAAATAGATTTTTTATCAAATAAAAAGATTGATTTATATAATATTTACGGCTTTTGTATAATGAGAAATGTTTTAAGAAATGAAGCAATTCAACAACTTCCTAAAGGAACATATATAATCGGAAATGAAAAAGTAATGATTCTAAGATAAGATCAGTAATAATTTTTATTCAATATTCAAAGCGTGTACCTCTTTCATCTGAGGTCACGCTTTTTTATTTTATTATTGTAATATTATAAGACATCCTATTAAAAGGCGCATCTATTATGAATATGTATCAAAATTACTATTGCATGTTTCAAATTTGACAATTTATAATTTTGATACATATATATTTGTAATAATTAAAATTTTGATACATTTCAATTGTCTTTATATCATGAAGGGCTTATAGATATCGGATAAATGCTTATTGTTATGCTAATACGAAAACACGTTTTATTTATTTTTTATGTCTTAATCGGGTTATTTCTTTTAACAACGATTTCCAATGCACAATCCTCTCGTCTTTATACTATGCAGGACGGACTGGCAGGATCAAATATTAAATCTTTATATCAGGATAACTATGGCTTTATCTGGATAACAAGTACTGACGGGCTAAGCAGGTTCGACGGTAAGAATTTTGTAACATTAAAACGTAACTCTAATTCAGACTATTCTTTGAGAAATAATAGTGTTTTAGAATTTTTTGAAGATTCACAAAACAATTGTTGGATAGGCACAAAAGATGGTCTGCATAATTTCAGCAGAACAGAAAATAAATTTAAACATATTCCTCTTCTAGAAAAGGAAGATCATAATGAAATGGTTTCAGTATCACAAATATTGGAAGATCCTTATGATAAAAATTATTTGTTAATTGGAACATCGGGTTATGGCGCTTTCAGAATAAATAAAACCGATAATAATAAAGATGAACATTGGGCTGCTAAAATTTTAGCTTTTGCAGGGGGGTATATTGATTGTATGACTATTGATAAAACCGGAAATTTGTGGATAAGCAATAATTCAGCCGGTATAGTAAAGATTGATTTAAAATATTCAGAGAAACGTGATGTTATTTTGGAAAATCTTAATGCGGAGGAATTGCTTGATTTGAATAATTTGGAGATTTTGGTCCTGGATAATAATAACATTGTTTTTGGAGGTTTAAATGGTATGTTTTTATATGAAGCAGATAAAAATATATTGAGACGATTTAATAATAAAGAACTAAAATCATTATTCTGTACATCATTATGTCAACAGTCGGATTCAATTCTTTTGGCAGGAACCGAAAATATGGGATTATGGAGAATAAACCTAAATGATGAGAGTGCCGAGATTTGGGAGATTCCGAATTGTCCGATAGAACTTAATTATAGCAAAATAAGAACTATAATGTATGATGATCAAAATAATTTATGGTTAGGAATATTTCAAAAAGGACTCTTAACTATTCCTGTTGCGAATAATGATTTCGAATATTGTGCAATCACAGATAAAGGTTCTGATAAAAATCTCTCGTGTAATACAACTTTTCAAGAAGATTTAGATGGAAACTTATGGGTTGGATCTGATGGTGGTGGCGTTTTTGTGTACGAGAAGAGTAGTGATGTTCTTATTAAAAGATTCAATATTAATAATTCATCACTGGAAAGTAATGCTATCATGTCTATAAAGAGGGATAATAGAGGTGTAATGTGGATTGCTACTTATGGGAGTGGAATTTATTGTTATGAAAATAATAAACTGACAAAGAAAAAAGAACTAAACAATCTTAATAATCGTGTAATGGCGATTGAATATGATAAAAAAAGAGATTTTATATATGCAGGCACAAATGGTTCCGGAGTATGGATATATGATATTAATAAGTGTAAGTTATACAAACTTAATAATACCGATAATAGCTGGATAAAGTCATTGTATCTTGATATGCAAGGTAACTTATGGATTAGTAGTGCCGTAACGACGTATTGTATGAATATTGAGCAAGAGAAGCACATAGATCTCAATATTGAAGAGATTAGATATAAAATGACAAACTCTTTCACGGAAGATAATGAATATATGTGGTTTGGTACAACGGAGGGTCTTTGGTGTTTTGATAAAGCTAATAATGTAATGAAAGAGTTTAGAATGGAGGATTCGGATAATATTCCTAATATACAATCTTTATTCTCATTTGAAAGTAATTTATGGTTTGCAACCTCCGAAAGTATTTCAAAGTTTGAACGAAAAACAGGGAAATTTTATAATTACAAAACTTATGAAGTTGAAAGAATTGGAAGTTTCAGGTCTAATTCATTAGGACTTCTGAATAATAATGTTTTGTTGTTTGGAGGTGATAACGGAGTTCTAAAAGTAAATTGTGAGAATTTTAATATAAGATCTCAATTGGATAGGTCAGTATATTTGACCGGTTTAGTAGTTCAAAATCATAAAACAGATTATATTCCTTCAGATTCAAAAAACAATATTATTGATGCTTCCTTATGGTGTGCTAAAAATATCAATCTTCCTTTTAATAATAATTCTTTTGTCATTGAATTCTCGGCTTTAGAATATACAAATCCGATGAAGGTAAAATATGCTTATAAACTAGATGGTTATGATAAAGACTGGTATTATATGAATGCAACTGCTCCAAGGGCAAACTATACCAACGTAGATCCCGGAAAATACACTTTTACAGTAAAGGCATTTTTTGATGAGAAAGTAGAAGACGATTCATTCAAAAGTATAATAATAAATATCGATAATCCATGGTACCTGACAACTGTAGCCAAAATGTGTTATCTGTTAATTGTCATGCTGTTATCATATTTTGCACATCTTTATTTTCAATCAAAACGTATCCGGGAAAACAAACTGAGAGAGATACGTCAAACTGAGAGAATTAAAGAGGCAAAGCTAAAACTCTTTACCAGCATTTCTCATGAAATAAGGACTCCGTTAACTTTAATAATTTCCCCTTTGAAAAAACTTATGGAAAGGGAAAATGATGAAAATTCAAAAAATACTTATGAATTGATGTATAGAAATTCTATGAGAATCCTTCTAATGGCGAATCAATTAATGGATATAAGAAAAATTGATAATGGACAGTTGAAACTTCATTTTAAAGAGATAGATGTGATTGAGGTTCTGAAAAATGTTATGTTGCATTTTAATAATGTGGCAGAAATTAAGAATATTGATTTCAAACTTGATAATGAAAATTTAAATTCTCTTTTTTTATGGGCTGATCCGGTTCATTTTGATAAAATATTTTTTAATCTGCTTTCTAATGCCTTTAAGTTTACTCCTGATGCAGGACAAATTAATTTAAAAATAAATCTAAAATATAATTCTAACTGTTTCTTTGATAATAATATAATAAAGGAGTATGTTGAAATAAGAATCTTTAATGAAGGTTCTTTAATTCCTCAGAATGAGTTAGAGTCAATTTTTGAACGCTTTTTTCAAGGTAATAGTAAAGATGAATCAGGTTCCGGGATCGGTCTCGATCTTGCAAAACAACTGACGTTGCTGCATCATGGTAAAATAGAGGTGAGAAACGTTGAAAATAGAGGAGTGGAATTTTCTATTTATATTCCGTTAGGTAATGAATTTTTATCGCCAGATGAATTACTATCTGATAAAATTACTACTTCTATAAATGATAGTATTGAAACTTCTGAGTTATTTGATGTGCTAAAAACTCAATATGTAAGTTCGCTATGTGCTTCTGATATTAACGATTTAGATAATAACGATAAGAAAAATAAATATTCTATTTTATTTGTTGATGATGATGAAGAGTTATGCAGATATATAAAAAACGAACTTCCTGATTTTAATATAACGACATCCAATAGCGGCAATAACGCATACAAAAAGCTTTTGACAAATAAGTTTGATGTGGTAGTTACAGATTTAAGAATGCCGGACGGGGATGGTTATGATCTTTGCAAAAAAATTAAAAGTAATCCGGATAGTGATCATATCCCTGTAATTGTATTGACATCCGAAACCAATGAATCTTCCGAGGAACTTGCAATGAATTGTCAGGCTGACAGATTTCTCGAAAAACCTGTAAATTTATCGCTGCTTAGAGGTGCTATTGCTCAATCATTAAGGATAAGAGAGAATATTGTAAATAAAATTAATCGCAATGATATAACTTATGATTATGATCATATAAAAGTAGATTCAGTAGACAAAAAACTATTGAAGAGAGTAACAGAAGTTATTAGTGATAATATTGAAAATTCAGTATTTAGTGTTGAGGACCTTAGTCGTGAAGTTGGAATTAGCCGTGTTCATCTAAACAGAAAATTAAAAGAGATAATAGGAATTTCTCCTAGTTCTCTTATAAAAGTTGTCAGATTGAAACAGGCTGCTTATTTATTGGTTAACAATAAAATTACAATCTCCGAAGTCGCTTATAAAGTGGGCTTTTCAAGTAACTCATATTTCACAAATAACTTTAAAAGTTATTTTGCAATGACTCCCAAAGAGTTCATAAATAATTATTCTAAAAATCCGGAGAATGAGGTTTTTCAGAAGATTTTTGAACGATAAAGTTCAATATTTCTCATTTCAACTAAATGATCTTATTTTCAAATTCAAAAAACTCCAGACAGATCGAACTGTCTTTAATGATTATAATACTTAATAATAATATTGAAACAATTGATATAAATATTGAAACAATCAATTGCTTTTGATGAATTTAAGTCTAATTGATTAATTGTTTATATATAAGTTTACCCAAGAATAAAACTTTTATTATGCTTTAATTTATATAAGAATCGTACTTGTTATTAATCAATTTGCTCAAAAAATATGGTAATGAAAAACATTATATCCAAAACAAAATTTATATCATTGATTGTTCCGACAATTTTAATACATAACACAATTAGTGCTGAAAATATAGCTTCAGTAAGAATCGATAATACCAAAGAATATCAGACAATAACAGGATTTGGCGGATTTGTTTGTAGTCCACAGTTTGGATATGGACATATGAGTGAAAAAGAGATGAACCTGGTATGGGGAGAAGAAAGCCCATTAGGATGTAATATTATGAGACTATTTATATCTGATAATGAAAATAGTTGGTCACAAGCTCTGTCTGCTGCTAAATTTGCTAAATCTCATGGCTTAAAGATATTTGCGAGTCCATGGTCTATGCCCGCACAATGGAAAACGAATAATAGCACTTCAGGAGTTAATTCTAATGGAGTTATAGGATATCTAAAAGAGGCAAATTATAAGGATTATGCTCTGTTTCTTAACCGGTTCGTGAAATTTATGCATGAAAACGGCATTGAACTTGAAGCTATATCAATACAAAATGAGCCGGACTATGATGTTAAATATTCCGGCTGTCATTGGACTCCTCAGCAGATTGCAAATTTTCTAAGAGATTACTCTTCTTTTATTGAATGTAAGATTATGGCTCCCGAGACTGTTGGGCTTTCAACAACACCCTATGTGGATGCTCTGGCCTCAGATGAAATATTCGACAAATATGATATTTATGCAGGGCATCAATATGGAGGAATCGGAACTTCACATAAGATATTGGCAGAAAAGGGGAAACAAATATGGCAGTCTGAGTTTCTCATAAATTGGAATGCTGATAATAATATTCCCGAAAGGAATTTTAATTGGAATATAGATGCCTTTGATTTTGCAAAAGCAATTAATGATTGTATGATTTCTGATGTTAATGCATGGGTTCATTATTCCTCAAAAAGATATTATGGAATGGTTGGTGACGGTTATTATGGTACAGTTTCCGGTGTATTGACAAAAAGAGGATATATCCTTGGTCAATTTTCAAAATATGTAACAAATAAGAAAAGAATTGATTGTGGTTTTGTTGACGATAGTGGAGTCCTTTGTGGATCAAGCTATATTTCAGCTTCAGGAGACAGTATTATTACAGTAGTTATAAATCCGTCGTCAGAAGTATATGATCTTACTCTTGATTTACCTTTCTATACAAATAATGGAAAATACATAGTTACTTCAAATGACGCAAATCTAAAAGATACAGAAATTAGTATCCCCGAAACTACTTTTCGACCTAAAGCTAAACTTGCCGGTTCTAGTGTAACCACTTTTATTTTTACTAAAGATAAGGATAGGGAAATCTCTAATATGACAGGATATGCTGTTAATTTAAATAAGATAGACAATCAAATTGTCAGTAACAACACATTTGGAACTTCGTATAAATTAAGTGGTACAAAAGTGTTATTTAAACATGACTCCCCTCTTATTAGCAATAATATTTCAAATTCAAATTCATACTTAAAATTATCGGAGAGATTTAATCAATTGATCTTCCAGGTAAAAAATATTAGTTCCACAATGAATTATAATGCTGCGAATACTACTCTGTATTATATTAATAATAAAGGGGCTGTCTCTTCGCATAATTATGGTGATATTGTGTTCGATAAAAGAGATAATTTTAATTTGATTTTTAATATTTCTCCTGAAGTTTTAAAGGACGGTTGTAAGGGACTGTTAAGTCTGAGATGTGGTAATTGGTCATCAGAATTAACAATGTTATTAAACGATGTATATTTAAGTATTGATAAAGAAAAGTCTTTTGTATTTGAAGGTAATTACTCAAGTAATGATAGTAATTTATCTGAATGTCTGGAAGATATATCTTATACTTCTTTGGATTTTAGAAAAGTTGGCTCAATCCCATCTGATGAAGACTGGCAATTAAAATCTAAAAATAAAAATTGTGTATATTATATATCAAAAGATTTATCAGACAACTCAGCAAATACGATAAATGATAATATTTGTAAAAATCTGAGTTTGTATACAGATAATGGTAA
Organism: uncultured Bacteroidales bacterium; assembly: GCA_947074105.1. GTDB lineage: Bacteria > Bacteroidota > Bacteroidia > Bacteroidales > JAUNSR01 > JAUNSR01. Next base: position 55,616 of record CAMTON010000006.1, on the reverse strand, counting down.
TTTCTGTTTCGATCAAGATTTTACAGCAGAAAATGCATCATTAGAATGTGTTCTTAATGGTTTTGAACTAATATCTATTCCATTTGAGTGTGAAGTACCGCAAGGAGTTAAGGCGTTTGCTCTTATTTCTGCAAACAATAAAATAGAAACCAATTATATATCAGACAATAAAATTAAAGCCAATGAGCCTGTTTTAGTTTATGGAAACGGGAATTTTAAATTTTTAGGTAAAAACAGTATATTATCAAATAACATAAACCAGATTTATGATTTTAAATCATGTTATATAAATAATTATATACCTGTTGATTCATACTACTTCTCTTTAGCAGAAAATAGTCCGATGCTTAAATTATCAACAAAAGATAATCTTGTAAAAGTAAAACCCTTCGGAGCCTATTATGTTTCTCCTTCAGGTACTTCTATTAATGAATTGGTTATTGAAATCGATAATAAAATATTATCAATAGATAATGTGGATGAAAATGTATATGTCGTTTCCCGTGAGTTATATTCAATAGACGGAATAAAACAAAATAATAAACAGAGTCTCAATGGAATATTTATTTCTGTAAATACAATGTCTGATGGGACCAAGAGAATAAAGAAAATTTATAAATAGCAGATATTTAAGTTAGACAATAATCAAGAGAGTGTTTCAATAATTATACATTGGGACACTTTTGTTTTTCTCGGTATTTCAGTAGGATCCGTGAGCCTTTTCTTCTGCAATGTGTTTTATATTTGAGTCATATGAAGATCGTTACATGCTGCTTTTTCGCTCTGAATTGAGAATCTTCTTGTCAAACAATGCTCAACAGTAAAGTCTCTAAAGATGCAATATTGCGGTTTATCAGCATTCTAGCATGAGTATGAAATTCCCCCTATGAGATTAAAGTAAAACAATAAGTATTGAAACATGAAAAAAATAATAGTAATTGACGGTGGCCCGCGTAAAACGATGAATATCTCAAAATTAGTAGAGAGTTTCATTAAGGGTGTCAAAAATATAAGTGAAGAGATTGAAGTAAAGCATGTCCGATTATATGATTATGATTATAAAGGGTGTTATTCCTGCCTGGCTTGCAAAGTGAAAGACAGTAAGTATCATGATGTCTGTGCAATAAAAGACGGCATTACAGATATTCTTAAAGAGACGGCTTACGCAGACGGACTCTGTATTGCAGCTCCTATCTATTTTATGGATATATCTGCTCAAACCAAGGCTTTTATCGAGCGCCTTTTTTATCCATGGCTTGATTACAATAATATTTGCATGACTCCTCCAAAACAACTGTTTACGACTACCATTTATGCAATGAACGATTCTTTGCCTGAACGGGTAAATGAGATGCTCGAACGGGTTGAATTCCCTTTACGTTTCGCTTTTGGTAATCAGACGAATGAGCGTGTCGCAGCTCTAAATACCATGCAGGTGAAGAATTATGATCGTTATGACTTCGGAATGTTTCCAAAGGAAATGAAAGAAGCCTGGCATGAGGTGCATTGGAATGAAGATCTTCAAAAAGCTTTTGATGCAGGCAAGCATATGGCGGAGAAGATTTTAGGTTAAACATAAAAAGACGGAATGACTACATAATATTATGAGAACAAGGATAAGCTGTCGTGTGAGCTTATTTCATATCCATTATTGTGATAAAGTTGTAAATGTTTATCTTATTTAATATTGCAATATGAGAAGATTGTATGGATTAACTACTTAATGTTCTCAAAAAAAGCTAATAATAAAAAAGTTATCTTTCCTTATTTTGAACTCATATTTTAAGGTTATACCTTTGCTGATGCTTAGAAAAAAATAAACCTTCAGCAGGTAATTTTGTGATCAAAGCATCCGTTTTCCCGGATAGTCCTTATCCAATGGCAGGAGAGCTGCGTTACGCAAACGGCGTACGCCATCACCTTTTTATTGCCTTAAGCCTAAGTCTTTGCTGCATAAGTATTGACTTACTGAACAAGCAATTTTATTATGAATTTAAAGATGTATCTTCCTTTTTATAAAAGGAATTTAGCTGTTGCTGTACCTGTGATTCTTTCTCAGTTAGGTCAGGTTGTTGTACAATTTGCCGATTCCATGATGGTGGGCCGGCTTGGTGCTACTCAATTGGCATCGGTATCGTTTGCCGGAGCTATTTTCATGGTGGGTATGATGTTTATAATGGGTACTTCAATGGGATTGACTCCTCTTGTGGGACAAAGTGCTGCCCGTGGCGAACATCGTAAATGTGCGAATTTGTTTCAAAACTCTTTTGTTATGAATCTCCTTTTAGGAGGATTGATAATCCTGATAATGTTCGGAGGTTCGTTTTACATGCATTTGATGGGGCAGGACTCTGAAGTAGTAGCTTACGGAGTACCGTATTTCAGAATTATGCTGGTTTCACTGATACCGATGTTAGTATTTTTCTCTTTCAAACAATTTATGGAGGGAATAGGAAATACCAGAGTCGCGATGATTATAACAATTGTAACCAATGTGATAAATATTGCTCTTAATTATGTTTTGATTTACGGTAAATTCGGTTTCCCGGAACTGGGCGTCTTGGGTGCGGCGTATGCAACGCTTATTGCCCGAATTCTAATGCCTCTTGCATTTATAGCTGTTTTTCTTAAAAGAAATTCTTTAAAAAGATATCTTTTATTTTTTAATAAAGCATCATTCTCTTTTTCTTCCGTAAAAAATCTTTTTAACGTAGGAATGCCTATCGGAGGTCAGATTCTTGTAGAGCAGATTGCTTTCGGCTTTACAACTATTATGGCAGGATGGTTGGGTGCCATTACTCTGGCAAGTCATCAGATTGCTATGAATATCTCAACAATGGTATTTATGATACTTTGCGGATTAAGTGCGGGGACAACTATCAGGGTGAGTCATCAATATGGTTTAGGTAAAATAGAAGATATGCAAAAAGCAGCTGTCGCATCATATCATCTTACAATTTTCTCAGTTGCAATATGTGATATATTAATACTTCTTTTCCGCTCTCAGATACCTTTATTATTTACAAATGATCAGGAAGTAATAAAAATGGCAGCAGATCTGATGATTATATTATCAATTTATCTTCTTCCTGACGGATTACAGAATGTGGCATTAGGAGCACTGAGAGGTATTGCCGACGTTAAAGCTCCGATGATTTATGCTGTAATATCTTATTTGCTGCTTAATATTCCTATCGGATATTTTTGTGGATTTATACTTGGTTACGGAGTAATGGGCGTATGGGTTGGTTTTATAGCAGGGCTTACAGCAGCCTCAGTGTTGTTTATGCTGAGGTTCAGAAAAAAGGCTAAAATATATGAGCTTGAACAATCTCAAAAGTCAGAACTTGCATTGGCTGCATAATAGTCATAAACTGAGTGTCTGATCTCGGATACACTTTTGTTTCACAGATAAAGTACCTCTTGAGAAATAGTATACAGATGCTTATGGAGGTCTGTATCAACATATATAGCAGAGATAATAAATATCCGTGAACATGATTGATATGCATATAGATATAGGAAAAAAGCATCATACAGACTGAATCTGTATGATGCTTTTTTTGAATTTGCACTGATCTGTTACAGTCTGTTCATTTCATTGCCGGATGCATTATCTCCCTTGTATTTGCTTTTTGCGGAATTGAAGCGATATACGGCATTAACATAAACTGAACGGGTATCGGTATTATTCCATTTACTGATACTTGCATCATTAATGCGCATACTCCAGCGCTCACGACGGTTATTCAGTAAATCCTGTGCCCCAACTGTTAATCTCAAACGGTCGTTTAGCAGTGATTTTCTTATGCTTAAATCCAGTTGAAATGCATCCTTAACAGTACAAAGGTCCATATCTCCATACGAATTACCTTCTATATTAAGAACTGCCATAAACCCCTTGGGTAATCTGAGCATATTCCGCCATGAATAATTATATAAAGGTTTATTATAGGTCCGTCCTTCATAGCTGAGCAGCTGTCCCTGCATTCCTGCAGAAAATTCCGGATTCCAGAAAGAAATAGTAGGAGAATATGACAAATAAATATTATAAAGTTCTACATCATGATTTATTGTTGTGAATAAGATGACAGATTTGTCTTCATAAGGCTTCATTGTGAAGAATACATTATCTTTAATAATCCTGTAATCGGCGCTAAGCTGAAAATTCTTATGAGATAAAAGAAAGCTGAAAGTATGTTCGTCAGAAGGCAAAAGTGCAGGATTTCCTCCTTCATATGTAAAAGGGCTGTTATACGAGATGCTGCTGCGTAGCTGATTATACGAAGGGCGTTGAACGGTATTGCTGTAACTTAATGATCCGGAAAAGGTATTCATGTTATATGATAGTGAGGCGGTAGGGAAGAGGTTATTATAAGTTTTGCTTTGTCCTTCCTGTTTTATACCTTCAAGAAAATATCTGAAATCCACATATTCATATCTCAAACCGACATTTGCAGTAAAACCACCCCATGACTTTTCATAAGAGACAAACGGTGCGAATGCAGTCTGTTCGGATTTATTATCAGTGCTCGGAATATCATCTTCCATTCCCTCAGACAACATATTGAATCGCTGGTGATTGTTTGTATAACTGCTTTCAATCCCTATCAGGAGATTTCCTTTCCAAAGTGATGATTTTAACCAGAGTTTACCTGCATATAACTCATAGTTTGTTGTGCTGTTACTGCGTACATCGTCATCCTGATCAGGCATCATATAATCGTTCACGATAGTTGTTTTGTCATCATATTTATTACCATTAACATAATCGCCGTCAAAATGCAAAAGCACTTTATCTGTAAGTTGTCCCTGATAATAGAAATTCAGATATTGCTTTTCTCCGCTTTGCCATACTTCCTGTGCTGTTGTTCCCTGAAAAGCTAAGTCTTCATTCTTCGTTGCCGTCATATCGAAATAACTGTGGAAAGGTGAGTTCTCATCTTTATCAAAAGTATATCTCATTCCGAATGAATGTTTAGGACTGAACGTGTAATTGAATCCGCCTTCTGCCTCCCAACTTTTGAATTTGTATTTTATATCTCCGTTATCAATAATATTGAAACTTTCATTTTGAAAAGGGAACTGAGTTTCCATATTCTGTTTCTGATCTTTGCGGTTAAGTTTATTATAACCGTAAGCAAAAATATCCAGTCCTCCCGTACGATAGTTAAGGCTGGCAGCTTCAGTATGAGATAAATCACGTCTCTGACGAGCTACGCCCTGTAACATTCCGCTTAATCCTTCGCCTACGGGACGAAATGTAGTGATTTTAATAACCGATCTTACCGATGCTTCATATTCCGCTCCCGGGTTCATTATGATCTTAATATCTTTTATCTGATCACTTTTCAGTTTTGAAAGTTCATCCAGACTTCTCATTCTGTTATTATTGATATAAATCACCGGTTCGCCGCGACCGAAAACGGATATGCTGCCGTCGTTGCCTGATATAAAAGGAAGTTGAGCCAGTACATCCGAAGCATCTCCCAGATTGCTGAGTGCAGTATTCTGTATCTGTGCGGTAAGATTTCCTCCATCCATTCTGAATGTAGGGCGACTTCCTTTTATCACTATCTCGTCTAACTGAGTTGAAGCATCATGCATAATGATATTTCCTGAAGACAGATCATTGTACGAAGCGGTAAATGTTTCGTAACCTATGTAAGAGGCCTTTACAATAAGATTGTCTGCAGATTCACTACACTTCATCAAATATTGCCCTTCATCATCAGTCACCGTTCCTGTGATGAAAGCCGAATCACGCATATTCATCAGTATTACATTAGCAAAAGCTACAGGATTGCCGGAGGTGTCCGTCACATTACCAGTCAGTACCTGAGAAAAGCTATTCATTATTACACATACTAATAATCCGGCTAAAATATAAGAGCGTTTATTTTTCATTTTTCTTTTCAATTAAATTTGTTACAATTCCGGGCAATCATGCGATTTATCCCTGCCTCTGTATAGTTATACGAATAATTAAACAGAGTGTAACATTGAAAAGTGAATTTTTTTTAAAATTATCAATGCGGGCTTTGGGTGAGTATATAGAATATTATAACAATAAAAGAATAAAGCATAGATTAAAAGGAAAGAGCCCGGTACAATACCGAGCTCAGTTCCAATCTTTTGCTTAAAATATGATTAACCGTCCAATTTTCCGGGATGCATTTCACATAAAACTTTTGAGCTGCACTTCAAAATGAAAATATCTTTTTAATGATTATTTCTTCTTTCTAATTGCCTTTGATCATTGTCAGCATCATTTTAAACCTGCTTACCGCATATAGGGCATGTGGTATGTTTGCAGGCATGATAATCATCTCTCCCTCTTTAAGTGTATATGTCTGATTGGCAATACGAATCTGAGCTTCTCCGTCTAATATCTGACACAGAGCATCAAACGGAGCTGTATGTTCGCTTAACTGTTCATCTTTGTCAAACGAGAAAAGAGTAATATTTCCCGCACTGTTTTTAATTATCTGTTGACTTACTATGCTTTCATTTGCATATTCGACTCTTTCTTTAGCTATAAAAGAGCCTTTGATTAATTCTTTTGTACCCATCGATTTCAGATTTTAATTGTAATTCAAAAATAATATGACAGTATAGTTTTTAGTGTAACATTTGTTACGCCGTTGAAATGTTTTTATTATTTTTGTAATAAAATAGAAATCAATGGAAAAAAGAGATTTATTATTCTTCTGTTCTATGTGTCGGGATAAATCGGCAGAGGAAATAGAAAAGATAAAATGTACTATTCCACACATGGTAAAGGAATATAAACGAGGGGAACATATTGCTTATCAGGGTGATAAGGTTCAATATCTCATAATGTTGATAAAGGGGAAAGTTAAAACCGAGATTGTTTCAAATTCCGGATTGACTCTTCCAATGGAGGAGGTTCAGGCGCCATATCCATTAGCTGCTGCTTTTTTGTTTGCTGATGACAATTGTTTTCCCGTTGATGTTGTTGCATTGCAGGATTGCGAAGTATTATATATTAGTAAAGACTCCGTAGAGGCACAGATAGCTAAATGTCCCGGTTTCTTACGTGGTTTTATGGCCTTTAATGCAAATCGGATGCAATATATATCTGAGAGACTTAAAATATTTGCACAAAAGGGAATTAAGGCTAAAATAGTCTATTATATACTTTCTCGTGAGCAGAACGGTGAATTCAATTTTGAACGAAGTATAGTGTCCTTAGCTGAATATTTTGGTGTGGAACGTCCGTCTCTCTCGCGCGCTATCTCAGAGATGGTTCGTGACGGTATTATAACTTTCCAAAATGGAAAGGGTAAGGTATTGGATTTTGACGCTATGGAAAATTTGTTACTTTAAATATTAAAAATATTGTGTTATAGGGATAAAAAAATTACCCGAATAGTCATCGGCCATTCGGGTAATATTTTTTTAATAAACATGAACACTGCTTTGAGCAGAAGGGAGATAATTAACTCCAATCCATGTAATCATTAATAATATAAAGGCTAGAATTACAAACCATAGAGCAACCGTATTGCTTTTTTTATTCCTCCTTAATCTTATATGTATATAGCCAAGATAAGCAGCACAAGTTACAAAAGCCCATGTTTCTTTTGGATCCCATGACCAATAATGGCCCCAGGCTTCTTTTGCCCAAATAGCGCCCATCAAAAGTCCAAGCATAAGAAAACCATAACCGACATAAATCATATTGTCGATAAAATTAAAAACACCCTTATTCTGATCTTTTTTCCACAGCTGAATTATAGCTCCGATTGTTGCCGAGCCAAACATAGCATAGGAAAGAATATAAGCAGTAACGTGAGGAACAAACCAGGGACTTTGCAAAGCCGGCATCAGACTCTTTGAATGAATTTCGGGTTTTACCAGATTGACTACAACAAATACCGTTGCAACAACTGCTGTAAAACTCAATAGCCATGGATATTTCCATCTACGATATGCTACAAATCCGACGATAGATAAAAACATAGAATACCATAAACGTGTTTCTCCCATTGTTCGCATTGGCGGGCGTTCAATATGAATCCAAAAACCTGCAATAAAAAATGCAAATATCGCAATCCCGGCGAGCATTAAAAGATTTGATAGACGTTCATTCTTTTTAGAATACACAAGAGCACCGGAAGATAGCCACAATAATATGGCAGGTAGTGCAAACCATATAAAATTACTCCACATCATTTTCACTCTCCTTTCTCCTTTTTCCTTCCCAGATCATTGATAGTGAGCCAGCCATCATCATCAATATTCCTATATATACCGGAATAATCCAAGGATCATACACTAATTCAAAACTACTATAAGATGATAATCGTCCGGCATTATTATCGTATCCGTATTGATAGATTACCCAATTATCTACTCTTAAAGGCTTATTTACCTCAATTGCAGCACTAATATTTTTTTCACTTTTAGTATAAACCTCTACTTGGGAAATGAATTTACGAGGTTCACAAACAGTCATAACCATACTTGTTTTATCATCCAGCGAAAGAGTCATAAATAATTGAGCTTGATTACCTCCGCAAATCCAACCTGTACGAATTATTCCATCTTTAATTGCTGTAACTTTTGCCGCAGGTGTAGCTCCAGGCATATGTACTTCCTGATAAGTACTATCACTGTTTCTGACTGCATTATGTATATATTGATTTATCTCAATTTCCCAACCATTTAAATTCCCTTTAGGAATATCGTTGTCAATTTGAAAATAGTCGCCTTTTCCATTTGGAAGAACTTCTCCATTTTCAAGATCAATAACAGCTAATTTGGGTGGATAATAATCCATATCGAAATCAAGGAGCGTTATAGCGATTGGTAGTTCTTTTATATTTTCATCGTCATCATATACTCTCCATTCTGTTTCACCTTCGCGCACATGCATTATGTAACGTTCCATATCGGCATATCCCACTCCTGAACAGAGTAAAAACAACCATAACCCAAAGTGATTAAGATAAAAACCGTAATCTTTAATTCTAAAAACTCTAAGACGACGCACAACCAATGCACCAAGAGAAATTAGTGTTATAGTATATATTATCACGAAAGCCCATGAGGAGGTCATCACATCGAATCCCAGTAAGGAATGACTATGAGTCGTTTGAGGAGTAAACCCCATTATTATTGTGAGCAATAAAAGTGCTACAATCAGCGATACACTCATCTCCACACCAGATAACCAACGAGCAAAGCTACTCTTTGTGCATCTTAGACCAATTGCAATGCAAATGAATGTAATCACACATGCGATTACATAATTTGCCGGTTTGGCAAGCAAGAAGAAATTAAATTCTCCCACAACAATCTGTAGCAAATAACCTATAACTAACAATGCTACTACTACCGCGATAGACTCAGCGTATCGCCAGGGAGTACTCCATATTTTTCGATTTCTGCTTTCTGTCATTATATATTTGATACGATTTTACCATTTGCTTTGGCCTTTTCAATCCATGTAGGTAATGTAGTTTTAAGCCAATTCTCTTTTTCATTATGAAGTTTTTGCATATCAAGATTGATATACTTTTGAGCTTTTGCCTTTGTTGATACATCAGGCATTGTTACTTCTGAAATGCCAAGAGAAAAAAGAGTTTTTTGTAACTCTAATTGTGCCTGCATCGAACGGTCGAGACTATGAGCCAATATTCTTTGAGTTTCTACAGGAGCATGGAATGAGCCTCCGTGTGATGCCACTGCATAATCCCAACGCCATTGAGCTTGGCGAATCAACTGAAGAGCCTTATTCATTTGAGACTCTGTCGCGCCATTATCCCATGCAGTTTTTGCCATTATATGGGCCTTCGTAAGTTCTACTTCTATTCTGTTACGAATTTCAAGTGCTTTATCCTGATATTCATATACATATTTTGTCAGGTTCGCTTCACTATCACGGTGACAGGTCTGACAGGTTGAAGAGATATTCTTAAGAGGACTAACAATCTGATGATCAGAATATTTTATACCACCTTCAGATTTATAGGGCATGTGACAATCAGCACAGCCAAGTCCTCGTTGAGCATGAGGTCCAAGAAGGAAAAGCTCATAATCAGGATGCTGAGCCTTAAGCATCGGAGCACGTGAAAGAGAATGAGTCCAGTCTGTATAGTTCGAATTATCATAATACTCTTCCATATCTTCAACTGTTATACCTCCATCCCAAGGGAATGTCAGATATTTCCCGTCACCTTTAAAGAAATATTCGACGTGACATTGTGCACATACCAATGATCGCATTTCCTGAGGAGTAGCATCTTCGATTTTGCGACCTTGGCGTTCAAAAGCTTCAATCAGAGCCGGACGGGTTATTGCAAGATTCATTGTCTGAGGATCGTGACAATCAGCACAACCAATCGGATTTACTATCTCGCTTCCATGTTCACTCCATGCAGCTTTGTAGAACTCTTCTATTCCCTTTTCTTGCATCATACGAGGCACATCAGGACTTTTACAACTCCAACATGTAGAGGGTTGCATATCACTGTTTTCACAGTCAGGTGTACCTGTGCGTAATGTGTGAGTAACATCTTCAATTGCATACATGTGTCCGCGAGGTGCTGTATATTCTCTTGAAAAAGCGTATCCGGCCCAAAGAACAACCATCTCCGGACGACTTTCCAATATGTCTTCTGTCACATTTCCAAGATGTTTGCTTCTGAAATCCATATTTTTAGTCTTTTTCCAGGTATCATATTCACGTGGATAGTTTAATCCCCATTCCTCATTTTTGGCATTGATACCTGTAATCTCTACTTTTTTATTTGCATACAATGTTGCTATTTCAGCTCTTCGTTCAGTGATAGAGGCGGCCAGAAGTCCCATTACAAAAACTCCAACCATAACAACAATAAAAATCCCCCAACCGATAAGAGGATTTCGCATAATTGATTCGGATAATTTTTTAAGCATAATCTATTCGTTTCTTTTATTATTTATCATTTTTTTAAGCCATCCGGGAACCGGTGAAGCCGGCATAGGGGCAATAACATTTGGTGACGAAGCGGTATTACTGACAACCGTATGAGGAATATTGCGATGACAATCCCAGCATGCTTTGCCTTCTCCTGTCTGAGTTTGTGTGAATTCAATCATTCCTGTATTCACAAAATCCGTATTTAGCTGTGTATGACAACGGATACAGTTATTCATGATTACATTACTGCTTGCCTCTCGTGCTCTGATTACTTGTGGTTCGGATTTCAGTGTGAATACAGCTGAGTGATATAAGCCGTCAACTGCTTTGAAAAAGTATTTATTAAATGTATTATCTTGTGGTACATGACAATCATTACAATTTGTTTGACCTCCATGTGAACTATGCATCCAAGATTGATAATAAGGAGTCATTATATGACAATTTATGCAAGCCGACGGATCGTCGGTTGCATAAGTATGCATTCTGGAAACATAAACGATATAAGCCCCCAGCCCTGCAATAACTCCTCCTAATACGAAAACCAGCACAATGAAATATTGCGGAATATTATTTAAAAACTTCCTCATCAACTATTTGTCTAATAATTAATTAAAACCCAAAAATAATAAGCAAAAAAATAATGAGGTGTAACATTGGTTACATACAGTTGTTTTTTTTCTAAATATTTTTGCGAAAAAATTTGATAATGACTAAAAGCGGAAAAAAAAGCAAATCGAAAATATGGCATAAATGGCTTGGATTGATTTTTTCATTCTTCGCTTTGGCATTTGCCATATCCGGGATTATTCTAAATCACAGATCTCTTGTCACGGGTATAGATGTTTCAAGAAAATATTTACCGGATTACCTAAAATTAGAAAATTGGAATCAAAGTTCTATTAAAACCACAATCGATATTGGGGGAGACTCTCTTTTGATGTATGGAGGGTCCGGGATTTGGCTTACAAATCAAAGGCATACTTTTGTCGAAAGGTTTGAAAAAGGTATGAAAACTGGTGTGGAGAATAGAAATACTTCAAAAATAATAAAGACTGAAAAAGGTGATATTTTTGCTGTTACGACTTTCGATCTTTATCGCCTTGATGCCAATAACAATAGATGGAATAATGTATCTTCTCTTATTGACAATGGTGGCCGATTAAGTGACATGGCTACGTGTGGAGATACTTTAGTTGTTCTTTCTCGTTCGGAAGCCTTTTTTTCTATATATCCATTTGAGAGCTTTACCAAATCAACATTAGCTGCACCTGTCGGCTATAATGGGAAAGTCTCATTGTTCAGAACGATTTGGCGATTACATAGTGGAGAACTTTTTGGAGAGATTGGTAAAATTGTAGTAGATCTTTTAGCCGTAGCAATAATTATCTTTACTATTACTGGTATAGTAATATTTCTTTTTCCGAAGATTGTCAGACCTCTTAAACGAAAAGGCAGAAATATAAATATATTTATTTCTGCTCTTCGCCCTTCGTATAAATGGCATGGAAAACTTGGTTATTGGCTTACTTTTCTGATCCTTATATTGTTTGTAAGTGGCGCTTTTCTACGTCCGCCATTATTAATTAGCATAATAAGATCTGATGTAACTCCATTGCCTTATTCCACACTTGATTCAGATAATGCATGGAACGATAGACTACGTTGTATAAACTATGATATTGAACAAAATGAATGGTTACTATATACATCAGAAGGATTCTATTCAATGAATAATCTGGATGCACAACCAAAATTAATCCCTTCTTCTCCGCGAGTAAGTGTAATGGGGGTGAATATTATGCAACAGGTTTTTCAAAATTACTGGATTGTCGGCTCTTTTGACGGATTGGTGCTATGGGATAGAAATACAGGGAAAAGTATAGACTATCTAACAAAACTCCCGATAACACCGCATAGACCGGGACCACCTCGAAATCAATTGGCTGTGACTGGCTATACAGCCGATTTTCTTGCGGGAGATGTTGCTTTTGGATATTCATTCGGTGCACGGTATATTCACCGAAACGGTCAGTTTATTCCTATGACCGGGATAGAATCCCCCGATAGAATCTCATTGTGGCATTTAGCTTTGGAAGTTCATACTGGAAGAATATATAAACCTCTTTTGGGCTTCTTCTCTGATCTTTTTGTGTTTATCTCCGGAATTATACTTTCTTTAATTACTATTACAGGTTTTGTAATGTATCGTAGAAGGAAGAGGAGATCCGGACAAAACAAGAAATAGATTTTTCTCTTGGTGAATTTTTGCATTTCACTAAAAGTCAATAACAATATTATTAATTACTATTACTGTCATTACAGTACGTAAAGCAATTATAGTACAGAAACAGACAAAAAAATAGCGTGAGTAATATAAGACTCACGCTATTTTTTATTTCAGAATTGTGATGAAAATGATAGATAATAATATTCTTTCTGTCATTTTTAAGATACAGTCTGTTCTGATTCTTTCAGCATTTTATTTTCAAATATTAAACAAACGCTGAATATCATTTCAAAAGCTATCATCATTATTGCCAATATGTAAGGAGGAAAATTTAATCCCGCTATTAATGAAGCAACAGGAATGACTATAGATAAAATAAGATATGTCTTTGATCTGTAAAGCCAGCTGAAAGGCATAAGATGTGCTCCGAAAATAATGGCAATCACCATAATCATCTTGTCTGGCATCTCATAGTAGATCCACATAGCGATTAAAAGATAGACAATCTGGTTAAGGGCAAATAAAATACCAAGATTGGTAAGTGGATTTTCTTTACTCTGAAAATCAACCTTAATCATTTTAGAGATCAGGAAAGCCAGAGGTGCAAGGGGAGCGGTGCAACAAAAGGTGAGCAGATTTTTTGTCAATACGGGAATTTCCAATAATTGTACAACTAAGATTGCGCACCATATCACTATCGATGCCAGAATAAAATGCAATCCTTTTTTTTGTTTTAAAGAACAATCGGTTCTGAGTTCTTCTAAATTCATATTATACTCCTTTCTGATAAATAAATTATTATATCTCAGTTAATGAGATGATTTACAAATATATGTAACATATTTAATAAAATTAATTTATATTTTGGTTAGTGTAAGGAGGCAAAAAGAATTTATAATATATAAAATGCTTTTTTATTGAATAATATCTGTATATAACGATTTTCATTAAAGAATTGAGTGCAAATATCTGGATCCTAATTGTTTGAATTGAGGTTTTTTCTTAATTTTATTATATATAGAAAATACCGTATGAAAAGAATCTTACTGTTAACAGCCATTCTGTTTTCTGCTATATCGGTAATATCACAGGAAACACAAGATTATAAATTCGAATTAATACCAATCACCAAAGCAGAGTTCCAGCGTGGTCTGGCGAAGAATTATAACGCTTGTCTGATATCTGATTCAACGGATAATCCTTTAACCGATGAATATTTTGATATAATAGAGAATAATCTGAGTGAAGAGACGAGATTTATAGCGGAAAGTGAATTAAGTTGTCCGAGAGACCTGATTACTTACGGAGGATATTATCCCGGACTTGATTTACATTTGTATTATATTCCGGATTTACATTTCTGTTATGCCGGATTTATTAGCAGCGAAAAAGATTCCCTCTCAAAAGAATCGGGGAGAATATTATATGGTGATCATATCGCAGGGACATATGGTGTGATGTCTGAGAACGGTATGTGGGCAGGATTAAGAAGAGATGATTGTGATAACAGTTTATCTATACAAATAGGAAAACTGCACAACGGAATAATGTATTCCCTGGCACGATTTAATAATGATAGTATGGATATCTGCGTTACGGAATATGAAATGCCGGTGTTTTGGGTAAACGGGAATACATTATATATTGCTGCGTTCAGTCATAATGACGGAAAAGATATATTCTGCTATTATTCTCTGGAAATTAATAATTGAGATGGGAGATATCCACTCCATAAAATAAATTATAGAATTCTTTTATTTTATCTTTTGCTACGTCCTGCGGCATATCATAAAACATCCCTGAAAGCATTATCATACCCGGTATGATATTTATGGACGGAGGATTGCCGAACCATGAATACGGATCTTCACATATATCATATACTTTTCCGTTATTTACGGCGGGAATATCTTTCCATAATGCAGATGAACATATATTGCCGTAGGAACTTTTGCCTTCTTTGGTTACAGTGAAAATATATTCCGGTTTCCACATCATGATTTGTTCCATTGATACAGAAGCAAGACCTTTTGTGGGAATATCGGTATCAGCAATATTTGTAATTCCCATTATATCCAGTATCTGAGAATGTCGGCTTCCTGATGGTGCGGTTTTAAGGCCGTCTTCACTCATTGCAAGATAAACACCCGGTATTTTATCTTTATTTGCCGCTTTCATATCTTCAAGATCTTTAAAAAAATCATTCAGGAAATGCTTACAGTCTTTTGCCCGTTCATTGGTCTTGCCGATGAGATTTTCTAAAAAATCATAAGTTGCGGGAATTGACATTGTATTCATATCTATTACGACAAAAGGAATATTCAGTTTTGCGCTTAATCTGTCATAACGGTCATAATTTTCCGGGATGAAGCATCCTGCAAGTATAATATCGGGACGTGCCATGATGATATCCTCATGATTTCTTATATCGTAATCTTTTAAAGCTTTATATTCATCACTTATATTATTCATTTTATTACTGTGTGAATTTATACATCTCCCAATCATCATATCTGTCAGCACAGGATAAATAAGAATTCCCGTCTTTTCATCATGGGGAAGTACTGCGGTGATATCATCCGGGATATTTACTTTTCTTCCCGCCATATCTGTTATTTCACGTGCGGAAAGACCGGATAATGTAATCAATGTGATCAGTAATAAATTCAGAACTCTTTTAATTTCATGCTTTTTCATACCAGACAATTTTTTTTATTTATTTTATTTCCGTGATTATCCTTTATCTCTTTTCTGTCATATACACTATATGCTATCTCGCTAAGATCGTCTTTCAGATAGGGCAGCGTGGAATTCATTATATTATCCCATCCTATCCATCTTATCTTAAGATCCTGATTGTCGGCAAGTGCAGGATTAGCACTTATTATACCGGCTGTAGAGGTTAATATGCGACCTATCTTTTCGGAGAAAAGATGTTGGGCAATCTTTACCGCACCTTCCGGTGCATTCTTTTTTACGAGACAGAACACCGATGTTACCGGATTGCCGTCTGTAGGCCTCAGAACTTTTGCCACAGGATTATTGCGAAAGAATAATGTTGCGAAACTATGTACCACATTATATGGAGAGGACGATGGGCTTTCCTTTCCAAGATCTTTTACTATCCGTGAGAAGTGCCATTTATATTTCACCGAATTGGCGTAATCGCGAATCCCTTTTTCTCCGAACTCCTTATACAGATAAAACATAGTATTAAATCCGAAGTGGTCTCTCTGTGGTTTTCCCATCTGTGTTACCGTATTATAATATTCAGGTTTCTGTAAATCGCTCCATCTTTTCGGTGGCGCAACATCTGTCTTTATCGACATGTCCTGCATGATCATATCCTCCTGTACTCCGAATACATGATATCTGTCTGCCGGATCCTTTATTCCCGCCTCATACCACAGATCTTTTATATTTACATCAAGTTTACGGTCGAATACTCCTGTCTTTATGAAGCGATCGGTAAAATGACGAGACATAAGTGTGCTGAATCCTTTTCCGATAAGTATATCAGGCAATTCTTCTTCATTACGGCATTTACACAGATACAGCTGAAGGCTCTTTTTATCATATTTGGAAAAAAACAAAGGATTGATATCTATTTTACTTTCTTCGCAGAAACTGTGGATCTCTTCCATAAACTGATCATGCCAGATAAAATCCGTAAACCCTGAAATGTTGATTTTGTCAGGCTTGATAATGTTTCGTTTAACAAAGTCAAGTTTGTCGGTCTTATTATCCTGCATATCTTTCACTTTGTTGAGATGCTCATAAACCATCTGTTCATTATTGTGTCCGGCAGTGACATCCCCTACTTTCATATCGATTTCTATATTAAAAGGATTCACTTTTATTCCGTTCATAAGTAACACCCTGTAAGTCGGGGTATATGTTTCAATCATCTCTTTTAGATTACTTTCAGAAGTTATCTGTTCCATGTCTGTTACGTTTAGAAATTAAAAGATAATGTTGTTTTAAAGTTGCGTCCCATACCTTTCAGATAGCCGCCATAAGGCTGATAGCTTCTGTCAAGCATATTATTGACAGTGAAATCAAGATTTATTCCGTTAAAAAGAGTACAGAACTTTATTCCCGCGCCGGCATCCCAAAATGGATAAGCGTTTCTTGCATTTTGTCCCCATGTATTGGTAACCGCTTCTTCAGGAAGCCTGTCATAAGATGCTATGTAGCTGAAGCGCCCTGAAGCATACGTTTCAATCCCTTTGACGCGTATTGTATATTTCAGGCGGGAACTTATTCGCCCGGGAGGAATTCCCTCCAGATATGTTCCTTTAGAGAAAAAACCTTTTTCACTTACATCGTCACCATAAGCATAATGAGCCGTTATAAGAAGATCGGCTTTTCCCGTGGTTCGCACTTTGCCGCAAAAAAGATTAAGCGAACCTTCGAAGCCGTAAAGTCGCGCCTTGTCAATATTGATATAAGTATATTTATTGGTGAAGATTTCCTGCTCATTGATGCGGTCAAAAAATAAGGAAGTCCAGAAGTTAGCTGTCATCAGCAGGCAGCGACCTGAATAGGAGAGTTTGTATTCTATATTATAAGATGTCTCGGGATTAATGTCCGGATTTCCGACAAAAGTACCACGTCCTCCGTAGAAAACACCAACAGCTTCCATAGGTATGGGAAAACGGAAATGACGGCTCACGCTGAAGCGGCTGATAAGATATTTTCTTATCGTATAATCCCAGTCTATTCCTCCTGTAATATTTTTATAAAGATCGGATGTTATACTATCCTTATGTATCCTGCCTATGTCGCCCCTGAGACTTATTCCTATTTTATGCTTTTGGCTCTCGTATTCGGAAAAAAGAAACAAGCCATAAATATTCTGACGCTGACCGGAGAAATCTTTATAGAAACTCCGTGTATCACGAATGATATCCTCATATTCTTTATCCTGACGCAGATCATCATAAAAAATATCACATCCAGATTGTAGTGTCCAGTTTTTTATGAAATTGAATGTCATATCAGCCCTTGCGCCGGCACTGTTTTTATATGACTGCCGTATCTCCCTGAAAGCAAGTTTCTTTGTGCCTGCATTATACTGATCCTGGCTCTGATCCGTATTAAGAGTATTATACCAGACATTCCCATTGAAAATGGAAGTTGTTCCGTTAACTTTTAACTTAAGGGAAGATTCAAAATTATATCTGTCATTGAAGGAGCGGAAATCATACGGATTATTCTGAAACCCGAGCGGTTTATCACGCTTACCACTATAATAGGCATTGTCCCAGCTGAGTGTCATATTTAGTGCGGGAAACAGACGTACATATTTTGAAGACAGATTCTTATATTCATAAGAAGAATTTTCAGCTTTTTCTTTATGAGAATAATGAAGATCTGAAGCTTTTGTGTATCGGCCCGTTATATTGATAAGATCTTTTGCGCCGGTATATCCGAGACGCAGATTATAAGAATTCTCATTATTATTTGTTGCGAAAGAAGTTTTTAGCCGTGCATTGAATCCTTTTTTACTGAAATCAACTTTTTCATTTATAAGTAGAACTCCTCCGATACTGCCACTACCGAAAATTATGTTACGGCTGCCATGTATAAGACTTACTTCTGATACATCAGAAGGATTGATATCCTCAAGAGAATATCCTGTCTGGCTTATTCCGGTCTTTATAATTCCGTTTTTTTCCACATGGATACGGCTGCCGTACATTCCTCTTATTATTAAAGGAAAAGTTGCTTCGTGAATTTTCATTATTCCCGGTAGCTGTTCTACCACATTAATGAAATTTTCTGTATTGACCTCTTCTATTTCCGAAGCTCTCATAGTGACTGCATTGATCATAATAAGCGATTCAGATCGCGAGCCAGAAACTGTAACCTCACTAAGATTACGCCGGATAATTGAATCGGGCTCATTATGATCAGCGGATAATGATATACAAAAAGTTTCGGCTGCCGAAAAGAAAATTAATAATATGATAGTTATAAATCTCATTATGAATAATATTTTGTTCAGTTTATCTCATAACCTTTAAACCGATACCATCTGATCGGTACATGTCCGCCTCCCTGACGTTCGATGTGCTGCCATTTGAACAGATTGCCATCAGCAGTACATATCAACCATACCGGTGAACTTTTCTCCGGCAGACGGACTCCTTTATCTCCTATTACAAGCACTGAATAAGCGTCAGTTAGTTCTTCTTCTTCAATAAGTATGTAGCCGTCTTTCCATGGATACTGTTCTTCGTTATCCGGATTTATAGGGAATACTCCGTCTGCCTGTAACGCGCTCTGCATAGCAAGCGTGACTTCTCTGAATTCCACAAATCCTTCCGCACCAAGACCTATGCCGGCATATTCTGATACATTCAATGCTTTGGCATTTCTCTGAGTAGATTGGTCACCCCATAAAAAAATAACCGGACGTCCTCCATAGGCTCCTGTTTTCTCATCCATTATACGCCAGGCCAGCATTTTTAAGTCATATTCGAAATCAGGATATTCGTCAAGAGAAACAATAGAATCGGTTTCGAAATCCACGGCAAAACCGGCGGGATAATTCTGCGGTTTTGTTTCAAGAATTCCTGTCGATGGAATCTGTTCTGTAAAAAAAAGATTAGGATCGGATATAGGAGCACAACCGATAAGGAAGAAAATAAAAATTAAACACTGTATTTTATCTTTTATAATTGATATCATCACTTTACGGTTTATCTGTAACTGACTATATGATTTATTATGAACAACTTATTTCGGTAAGCCTTTCGTTATCCTTTGTTCAAATAACGTTCCATAAATAGAGTATTGCTTTAAGTCTTTGATAATTCGATGTTTAGTGGTAATAGTGGACGGTATTTATATATACAAAGAGGTAACAGAAAATCAAAAACAATACTTTTTTGTAGGATTTTATATACTTCATTTAATGTGTCTTCGCTCGTGTCAGAACGAACGGGAAGCAGAAACCGACAAGTTTATATGTTTTGGTGGGATATGAATATAAAACTTACATTAATGTAGGATTTATATTCATATAATACGTTGAAGTTATATTTTAACTATTATGTTTTTTGTTATAGTATTGGGTATTAACAAATTATTGTTTTGGTATAGTCTTTGAATTATAATAATTAAATAGTTCTATAGATTACTGTTAATTGGATAAGTGCTAATCGTCTGGTGTTTTGGAAATATTTTTTTGTTATGCGTTATCCGCAAAAAAATAACGCAACATAATCACGGTACTTTAAGAAGATGAAAGTCTATATCAATTAATAATATAAGACAGAATGTCGATGCATAATATTTATAACTCCGGAGAAAATATATTACTCCGTTTAAAAACGATAAACAACAAAAACATGAAACAACTATTTACCCTATTCGCATTGGGATGTACATTAAGTATATCCGCACAAACAGGAAGTGTGACAGATATAGATAATAATACTTATAAAACCAAAGTATATAATAATACTGAATGGATGATTGAGAATCTAAAGGTGACACATTATAATAATGGTGATGAGATTCTTGACGGTAATCTTGATGATAATAATTCCGGATCAATAGTAGATTATGAACAATATGTCGGCAGAATGATGCATATGGAGAATAATTCTGCCAATACTGAGATCTACGGTCTTCTGTATAACTTTAATGTAACTGAAGATGAAAGAATGATATGTCCTGCAGGATGGGAAGTGCCATCATATAAAGATTTTCTTGAACTTGCTGATTTCATTATGGGAACGGAGTATGCAGACGTTGATTACAGAAACAGCAGCGGTGATTTACCAAAATTTAAATCATTTCCTGAAATAGGAACAAAGTTGAAATCTAAAACAACATGGGCACATAATCTGGAAGGGACCGATGAGTTTGAGTTTAATGTTTTGCCGACAGGTTTCAGAAATCGTTATGACGGCAAAAATTTTCAGACAGTAGAATATATTCAGATGTACGAAACAGCCCGAATCTGGTGTAAGGAGCATATGCGTGCAGGAGAAGGCAATGCCCGTATGTCTATGGTGATCACAAACAGAGATCAGCCATCTGATAAAGGAGATTACAGTTCTGATAATATGGAATATAACAGTTCGCTTATGTTTATTGCCGGAAATCATTACAGCGAGGGACAGAATATCCGATGTATAAGAAAAACAAATAATACTATTACAGCATTAAAGAATACAGATTCAGTAAAACTTTCAGTTTACCCTAATCCTGCGACATCATATATACTTATAAGTGGATTTGATTCAGGAAAAGGAGTTATAAAAGTCTATAATTTGTCGGGATCGCTTGTTAAAGATGCTTCTTTCACATTTTCTGAAAATAAAATAGATATAAGCGATCTTTCAGCCGGTGTTTATATATGCAATATCGAGGCTGAAGGAAAACCTAAAGAAACAAAAAAACTGATTGTTAAGTAATCATCTGTTATGCGAAGAATCATCCTGATATTTATTTGTTTGATTGCTTTTTCCGTATCAAATGCCGAAGATAATGTATCTGATTACTGGAGAACGTTTCAGTTTTACGGAAATCCGAAAGAAAACCCCGAATTCAGAAATATGCTCAGATCCTATCTGCCATTAATGGCACGAAGCGACAGTGCAACACAGAAAATGTCGGTGATTAATCTTTTCTCCCGAGCTGAGGCAGATAGGGAGACATTCGGAATAATAGCAGGGATGCTTGATTTGATTTATAATTATCCGAACTCTCCTTATAGAAACAACTATATTGCGGAATGTATTTATGAATCTGTTATAAGTTCAACGGCAGTTGAAGAAACCGATAAGGAAAACTATAGTCGAAAACTCGGAATTCTCCGGCTTAATTCTGCCGGAAGAACTGCAAATGATTTTGAAACAAAGACACCTGAAGGAGATCCTTTCTTTTTACATGAGGTAGAGGCCGATTATACAGTATTGTTTTTCTATAATCCTGATTGTGAATCATGTTACGGAATAACAGCTTCGCTACATAACAGCAAAATATTGACGGAATTGATAAATAAAGACAAATTGAAGCTTTTTGCAGTTTATCTTGAAGAAGAATATGATAAATGGTTAAGTTTTACTTTTGATAAACCTGAATGGCTTCACGGATGGGACAGCCGGAAATATATAGAAGAATCAGGACTTTATATTCTTGAAGCGGTACCATCAATTTATCTGCTTGACAATAATAAAAAGGTGATTATGAAAGATTGTTCTTTTGTTCAGCTTGAGTTATGGTTGAGAAATTTAATACTTTAATATTTTAGTATTTTTGATAAAGGAAAAAAATCAGATCAAAACATTAATACAAATAAACTTTTGAGTTTCAGTCAGATTTTCTATCTTTATATTATATAACCGAGTAGCAGCAGGCATAAATCCAGGTGGATCTATGCCTGCTTTTTTTATTATAAATCGAAAATTACCATGACAGGAAATTATAAAATATTCTTATTGATATTACTTGGAGCATTATCTGCATTCGGACCGTTTATCACTGATATGTATCTTCCCGGACTTCCTTCAATGACAGGATTCTTTAATACCACTACATCGATGGTCCAGACGGGACTTACGGCAAGTATGATCGGAATGGCAGCCGGGCAATTGATATTCGGAGCTTTCAGTGATAAATACGGACGAAAACGACCGTTGATCATAGCAATGTTATTATTCATAATATCTACTGTCTTATGCATATTTTCTCCGGATATAGAATCCTTTATCATTTTGAGATTTATTCAGGGAATTGCAGGAGCAGGCGGAATCGTTATGTCAAGATGTATTGCAACAGACATTTTCACCGGAAAAGAACTGGCTAAGACTCTTGCCATTGTCAGCGCTATAAATGGGATAGCACCGATTTCAGCTCCGGTTATAGGAGGTATCGTTATGAATTATGTTGACTGGAGAGGAGTATTCGTTGTTTTGCTCGTGCTTGGAATCATTCTTCTTTTCGGTTGCGCAAAATTTAATGAGTCATTGCCTCCGGAGAAACGAACTAAAGAAAAGCTTCTTTCAACATTCAGACTCTTTGCTGTCGTACTTAGAAACAGGCGTTATCGTTTGTGTATATCGCAACAGGCTCTGGCTATGACAGTTTTGTTTGCAAACATTGCATCATCACCTTTCATTATTCAGCAGATTTACGGTTATTCGGCACTTTTCTTCAGTATAATTTTCGCGGTCAATGCTATGGCTCTCTTAATAGCCGCCATAATAAGCTTGAAATTTAAGAGTCCTGAAAAAGGTATTTTATTTGGTAGTTCCGGAATGGTTATTTTCTCTGTTGCCGAATTTATAGTGCTTTACAGCGCTGCTCCATTCTGGCTCTATGAGATTCTGGTATTTATCATATTGTTTATGATGGGACTTACCATACCGTTGTCAACCACTCTGGCAATGGACAGCGAGCGCAATAATGCAGGAAGTTCTTCTGCAGTGCTCGGGGCTGTGTTGTTTATGGCAGGAGGTGTTATTTCTCCGCTCGTAGGACTGGGAAACATACTGATACCTACCGGCTTTGCTTTTATCGCCGGTTCAGTGCTGAGTCTTATATGTGCTATTAAGATAAATAAAACGATTGTAGAATATTGCTGAGAACATAAACTATGATACTCAACAATTTTCTTATAACTTCTTACTGTACAGGAAACAAGTGAGAGGAATAGACTTTTTATTTACTATATATTCTATATTTCTTTCTTCTTCTTTATTAAAGCCACGGTGAGAATAGAATTGATATGTTGAGCCGGAGTCTGTATATAGATATAAATGTTTACCTTTCTCCAATACGTTTAACTCATTCAATAAAAAAGTTCCTATACCTTTACCTTTAATATCAGGAGCAACCGCAAAAAAAAGAATTTCTCCATCCGGATTATTCTGCCTTTTGAATTTCTCTAACATATCAATGTTGGCATCATCATACTTTCCTGCGATATCTTTATAACAGATATTTATAATATACGATACAATTTTTACACATGTTCTGTACAATACGGATGAAAATACTATAGGTTCATTATTGATTCTGGCCAGTAATACACCTACTAAGTCATCGTTGATATAAGCACCTAATGCTTTTGTCGCTTTGGATATTTCCATATACCAGAAATATTTGCTGTAAAGATATAATTCAATATTATTTGTTGTATAACGAGACAGATGCATTCCTTCAATAGCAAATTTCCTTGCTTTATCGAAATCTTTCTTTTCAAGCTGTTTTATTTTCACATCCTTCATAATTTCATTTATTAATTTGTGTTTACTCTTCTGACTAACCGAATAAGAGAGATTAAATATTTGTATCAGCAAATTCATTTTTCGAAAGGATTTTATAAAATATCTTATTCGATTATTCAAATACAAAAGTATATGATTATAAATAACAGAATGTTATCTATTTTTATACAAAAATGATCTATTTCGGAATATCATCTGTTTATTATCGTTGAAATAGATGACTTAATGTTTAATATAGGAATAAATAAGTTTGCAAAATGAATTATAAACCGGAGAAAATATTCATGCGGGAAAAACTGTCTATAGAAGATAATGGGAATTTTTATGAAGATTTTATCATATCCGGAGATGACAAGGATATGATATTTCCTAACCTGTTTCCTGTAAAAGCAGAAGTCTATTCTTTATTTATATGTATGGACGGAGATGTCAATATAATTATCGGATCAAAAAAATATCAAATGATGAAGAACGATATTTGCGTGATTTTCCCTGGTGATATTTTACAAATAAGAAAAATGAGCCGGAATTTTAATGGTTATGTAATTGCATTAGTTTCATCATTTGTATATAATGTAAATATTCCGTCATCAACGTCGATTTATCTTTATATAAAGGAAAACAGATGCATTTCAGTTTCAGATAAAGAACGTGATGATCTGATTAAGATTTATCTTAATATGAAGAATTGTGATGCAAGACACGTACATCCGTATAGAAAAGAAATCTCTGACCATCTGATTATAGCACTTCTATATGAAATAATGGGTTTATATAAGAAAAATGAGCCACTTAATAAAAAATCATATTCAAGAAAAGATCAATTATTTTTTGAGTTCACAGAGCTTGTGAATATTAATTGTCTACAAGAAAGAGGTGTTGAGTTTTATGCTGATAAACTATGTATTTCTTCAAGGTATTTATCATCAGTGTGCAAAGATATAGAAGGGCAGACTGCAAAAGATTGTATAGATGAATATGTTATAAATAATATTGGTGCTGCACTGATTTCGACAAATCAGACGATTGCTCAAATCGCTGATGAATTCAACTTTCCTAATGCTTCATTTTTTACAAAATACTTTAAAGAACATACAGGTTTGACTCCTAAGTTATACCGTGATAAGTTCAGAGGCTAAAGAAAAACTATTTTTTAATTATTTTTCTTTAGATACTAAAATATAATTATAAGTGTTTGTCTTTTAGATAAGTGATTAAATAATACAATTCAATCACAATACTTTAACAACAGAAATTCCTATCACATAATAATGTGGAGAATAAGTCAAAATATTACTATCACTATTCATTTCCGGATCTATCATCTTTTCACCGCAGAATCTGTAAACATAGGATTTATCGTCATACCAATATGAGGCATAAAGCATTAAGGGAATTTCTGACGATGACTGATTGAATTCATTTACGCTGAAAGGTCGCATCTCATAAGAGAATCTAAAGCGGGGAGATGTAGGTTTTAATTCCTTTAAAGGTAAAGGTGTAGAGAGTGTAGCACCGTCTGTAAGATTTATTCGACATGTAACTACAGAATCATTCTCAGGTAAAATATATATTCCAATATCTTTATGACGTAATAAAACATTATTAACCGTATCAAAATTCTCAGATTTAGCAGCTATGAAGTCCGCTGCTATATCTTCAGAAACTATTTCCCTGTTTTTGCCTAAATTTCTGTCCAGTTTTCTTTCCTGTTTAACCCCGTCGATATATTCATCAATATATATACTGATTTCAAAAGTGTTTTGCTGTAGTGTACTTAAATCAAATCTTACCATCTCGATTCCCATTGATTTTAGAATGAAAAGAGCATCCGACATTGATGGTTCTATTGGAGTTATTTTCTGTGCTTTGACGCTGAATAATGAAGAAAGTAAGATAAATAATAATGTAAGTGTTCGCATTTTGAATATATTTATTATTGAAGATTACAGACTTTGCTGTATAATTTACGATTTCCGTTGTCTTTAATTTCCTTCATTAACAATATTATTACAGAGGGTTTTTTATTAAAGAATATAGCTGTTAAAAAAGACAAAACAACGAATTTTTTATAATTATATAATATATTCAAATATAAATAAAATTAAACATTAGAATGGCTTTGTTATTAAGTTTCAGTTGATTACGATGTTGTTGAAATGAAATAGATATATTTAAATATTAATTATCGACTAAGATTAAGCAATGAGGTCTTTAATATTGAAAATTAACCGCATAAAAATTAATATTTAAGTCGCTTATTCTTGCAGGAATGAATTAATCATATTATTATTGCCTTACAGTTAGTTAATTAATAATATAAAAACAATAGATTTGCTAACCGGCAAAATAAAGAAAACCTTTACTGATACACGTATTTTAGTTAGAGATGTTAGATTTTGATTCTTTAATCAATCTCTTAGCTAATTTTTTATGACGAGAAACAATAAACGTCATTATTAACACGCCTTAATATAAGTTTTTTCACAAAGTGCCGAATTTTAAGAATACTACAATAATTATATAATACCATTTAAACAAACATTCGAAAATGAAGATTGCAAATCAGATGATCAGAAAAGTTAGCTGTATGGCAGCTATGGCGTTGTTGTCTCCTATAGTAATAAATGCACAGGAAGTTTCAGCAAAATTTACGGTATGTCCGCTTAACGTCGACGGGTTACCTTTATCAATACTGGGCATTAACCTTAACCCTGATGGTCCGGGCGAGGAAGGAACAGCCAAAATCGGAAAATATCTTGTTGAAAAAGGTTTTGACGTAGTGGCCTTAAGCGAGGATTTCAACTATCATCAGAATCTTAGAGAAAACTCGGAAGAGATGTATGAGTTCGGTACTTACCGCGGGGGGCTTGAATCGTCTTCTCTTGATTTCAGTAACCTGAGATTTTTTACAGATGGTCTGAATCTTATGTGGAAGAAAGGTCTTACCATGAGCGGTGAAAGCTGGACTGGTTGGGAACAGTCATATGGAAAATTCACAGACGGAGCTGATGAACTTATCACTAAAGGCTACAGAAAATATACGATTACTTTTGCAGACGGTATTGAAGTTGACTTTTTTATACTTCACATGGATGCAAATACAGATACGCAGTCGAATGCTGCACGTGCATCACAGTGGGAACAGTTGCGTGACGTAATATTAAGTTCTAAAAACGGCCGTCCTAAAATCGTTATGGGCGATACCAACAGCCGTTACACTCGTGATAGTATCCTTAAGCTTTTTACTAACCCGATTATTGAAGCCGGCAATTATACTGTTACTGATGTATGGGTGGAAAAATGTAAAAACGGAGTATATCCGGTTTTGGGATCTAATGCTCTTATGGTCGGTGATCTTGGTTACAGAAGAGGAGAGATTGTAGATAAGGTGATATATCTTAATCCTACTCACGGTGGAGTAAAACTTACACCGCAATATATTGAGTTTGACGAAGCTTATACCCTTGGAGATCATAAACCTGTTATAGTTGAATTTGTTGCTTCCGGAACAGAGTTCAGACCTACGGCAGCTGAAAACTGGTGGGTCGGAGAGGCTCTTGCAGGTAATGATCAGGAAGTGTATCTATACAATGTCGGATCAGGTTTCTTTGTTACCAATAATTCAAGACCGGCTATGCACGAGATCGAACAGGGACTGACATGGTTTATAAAAGGTAATCCGGATTCAGGCTTTACAGTGGAAAACAGCGACGGTTATATGCTGAAAATGGCCGGAATTGTTGAAGGAAGCGGAGCAACGACATTTAGTTATGAAAGCGGAGATACAGAAGGGACATATAAATTAACTTCAAAAGTGTTAGGTCAGACAAGATATTTTAATGTTGATGTAAAGACAGCAAAAGGTGATATTGCATATACTTCTGCTTCTTCAAAATCAGAATATAATGACTGGATGTTGATCTCTAAGGATCAGAAAGATGCTCATGAAGCTTATGTTCAGGCTTATAATGCAGCGAACAGACTTTACGGAGGAGAACTTCCTGATTATCTTAAAGAAGAACTTTCCGGTGTTCTTTCAAAAAAATCAAATTTCTCATCAAGTGCTCAGGATACTCAGGAGCTGTATGATATCGTAACAAAGATAAATGAGAATGTACTGGCATCTTTAGATCCTTCTTCATCAGTAGATGGTTCAACTGTCGTTGCGATATATGATATAACAGGTACACGTATAGATCAGATGTCAAAAGGATTGAATATCCTTCAGATGAGTGACGGAACATCCAGAAAAGTATTTATTAAATGATAAGAGGAAATTTAAATAATATAATTTCTGCCGGATGGACAAAAAATTAAAATCCATTTGTTAAAACAGAAAGGGATATCTGAATATTTATAGTCAGATATCCCTTTTTTGATTAAAACAGGAGCTGAAAATCTTATTTATATATATTGTTTAATTCAGAATCGGTTTAAACTTTTTTATTTTTTGATTGTCATAAAAGAAAAAATAAGATTATGCTTAATAATAAGAAAATCAGGCTTCTAACGATATTTCTGCTTAATATCGCATTTGCAGCAAATATGTATTCACAGAATAATGTAACAAACTTTCAAAACAATAACTCCGGACGATGGGGCCGGCAGATCGATAAAAGTAATGATGCCGAACTCCGCTCATTGATAACTGAAACCGTGAATAAATTCAAAGTTCTTAAATATTGGGATGAGGAAACAAATGATACAATGAGTTATAATCTTTTTATTCCGGATAACTATGATCCAGATAAGAAATATCCGTTAGTGATGTTTATCGGAGATGCCAGTACTTCTAAAAAAGATGTTTCCGTACCCTTAACTCAAGGTTACGGAGGTATTATATGGGCTTCGGAAAAAGAACAGGCGAAAAATCCCTGTTTTGTCCTGGTTCCTCAATATAAGACTAAAACTGTAGATGATGATTTCAATACTACATACGAAGTAGACGAAACAATACGTTTACTTAAGAGTCTTATGAAACAATATTCTATAGATGAAGATCGTGTATATAAGACCGGTCAGTCTATGGGAGGGATGATGTCTTTATATTATGACATTAATTATTCTGAATTATTTGCTGCATCAGTATATGTCGGCTGTCAATGGGACGCAACTAAGATGAAAGAATTTGTCAATCAGCGGTTTTTCTATATTGTAGGAGAAGGGGATATGAAAGCCTCAAAAGGAAGAAATGAACTGACAGAGGTGTTGAAATCTCTGAATGCGGAAATCAGTGAAGGAAACTGGGATGCCAAGGCTCCTCAGTCATTGCAGGAAGCAAATGTGCAGAAGCTTCTGTCTGAAGAAAATAATATTAATTATATAACATTCGATCGGGGAACCGTACTACCTGAAGATGGAGGCGGTAATGAACATATGTCATCTTTCGACTATGCTTATAAACTGGAAGGAGTACGCGACTGGCTTTTTAAACAGAGTCGCTGATACTTTTTTCTGTTATTCATAAATTAAGGTAGAGGATAAGTTCGCATTATATCTTAATAAAGGATATTTCACAAGTTATTTATCAATACCTGTTTGTATGTTTTTATTGATGAACAAATCATTTTTACTAATGTTTCAATAATGTTTTTATCATGTTGAAAGGGACTGTTTAATCTAAAAAATATAATTATGAGTAAAAGATTGCCGCATCCGAATCTTAAAAGTCTTTATCAGGCGATAGACGAATTTGAAAAAAATGAAAAGAAGGAAAGACTCCCTCTTATCGGCATTACAACAGTAAGCGGGAATAAACAAAGTAGTGTTCCTGACATTTATATTGATGCAGTTTTAAAAGCCGGAGGAGCTCCTGTACTGATTCCTGTAATTTATGATATTCCTGCATTATCATCACTTATTGAAAATCTTGATGGAATTCTTGTTCCCGGAGGTTATGATGTAAATCCTCTGTTCTTTGAAGAAGAACCTATTCCGCAGCTGACTTCTGTCGATACATATCTTGATTTATGTGATTTTACAGCTTTACGTCTGGCTGCAGATATGAATATTCCTATAATGGGAGTATGCCGGGGACATCAGGTCGTAAATATAGCATTTGGAGGAAGTATGTACCAGGACATTTATGCGGAAAGAAAAGAAACAAAGTTGAAACATTTTCAGGAACAACCACGATATCAACCATCTCATACTGTTAAACTCACTGATTATGATTCTGTTTTAAAACCTATATTTGGCAATGAACCTGTATGGGTAAATTCATTCCATCATCAGGCGGTTAAAGAAGTCGGGAAAGATTTCGTTGTAACAGCTTTATCTCCTGATGGCATAATCGAAGGAACACAGCATCCTACCCGTCCTATATTTACCGTACAGTGGCACCCGGAAGGATTGATAGATGATAATGATGAACAGATGCTTAAGATTTATCAGATTCTTATAGAAAATGCTAAGGAATTTGCGAAAAATAAAAAAGGAGTCTGAGTACTAGTCTGTGACTACGTAAATATTGAATTATAAATATTAATATTATTAAAGCCGAATCAGCTTATTTTATTTGCTGATTCGGCTTTATTTAAAATGATAGTTTCATAACTTATATTCTTTCTGATCATTCATGAAAGATATATAAAGGAAAAACTGAAAAATAAAAAATTATTATTTTGAATTAGGATCTTTAGGCTTTTCTGCAGAATTACCTGTTGCTGAAGAAGAAGTCCCTGATGTCGGAGATGCAGGACCTTTCGAAGGTGCAGAAGCCGGAGTTGAACTTTTTACAGAAGGATTAGAAGGTGCTGCAGTTCCGGTACCGGCGTGTGCAAGTGTAGCTTCTTCTCTTTTTTCTTTGCCCTGAAGGATAAGACGTCTGAAAAGTACTCCAAGCCAGCCGATGACACTTATTATAAGACAGAACCAGTATGGGTAAGTAGGAAAATGTGACAGATGAAGTAATTTTCCTATCGGATCTATAATAAACGGACATATCACCATACCAATTGAACACATAATCATCAGGAACGATAAAGCCAGTGAATTTGCACGCGGAGTTGATATCTTCGAAACGCTGTCATAAGCATGTGGCTGTCCGATACCATATCCGATTGATGCTATGAAAATACCGGCACCCATTATAAATGGATTTCTGCTGACAATCATTAACAGCATTCCTATAGAAGTAAATAATAATATCATATCCCATGTAGTTCGTTTCAATATTTTAAGACACCAACTTAATGTAAACCCTGAAATCATGATTCCCGCATAAATTACGGAAGTCAAGTCGCCTGCCATGCCGCTGTCATGACCGTAAGATTGAACAAGGAACGGAATATATAGACTGAAGCTCGCAAGAGCAAAGTTTAACCAGAAATATTCCACACATATTCTTATTAAAGTAGGGACTTTACATTCATTAGCGAATTTGAATTTGACTTTAGGTGCTCCAGATAATTTTTTATCCTTTTCAGGCTCCGGAACATATTTTTTCAACCATGGATATAATATGATCGGTATAACCGGAACAACATATAGTAAGAATGGTAAGTGCCAGTTTATCTCAGCAAGATATCCGGTAGCTATCACCGAAACAACCAGCACGGCATTAAGTGTAGCCGAAGTATAACCGAATTGTTTTGTACGGTATGAACCCATAAATATCTTTGAAATGATAACAACAGAAAGTGGTGATAAAACACCCGCACAAAGGCCACATACAAGACTTAAAAGAATCAGCTGCCACATTTCTGTAGCGAAAAGACATAATGCACCGGCAATAGCATAGAATATAGATGCCCAATTTACCAGTTTAAGGATATTGAATTTTGTCCCCAATGCACCACCAAGAAACACAAATGGAATACACGCGAAGTTTGGTACTGTTGTGATCATCTGAATTTCCAGATGAGAAGTTCCCGGGAAAATTGTCGCTAACTTCCCTTCAATTGGGGATATTGCAAGCCCCGGTAATGATGTAATAATGAAAATGATATAGACATCAAGGAATGCAATAATTGGAAGCTTCCATCCCTGACCTGTTTTTATTCCCATATTTTTTTTGATTTAAATTATACAGCAATAGGGTTAACTTATTAGTTGTCATATAAAAGGAATTATTTACCAACTAACAAGAATTCAACAACAGATTTTACCATTTGTTTTATTTTAGGGAGATTATGGCGTTTTATGAAAGTAAAGGTTACATCACAACCTAACCTTGTCCTGCCACATAAACTCAGATTTTCTGGCTGATATTAACCATTTTCCGTCTTGTCGGACAAATTCATCATTATATCTTACTCCTATAGTCTGTTTGGTTTTTTCTCCGTCGTTATCTGAAATAAGAACGGTAAGACAATAAGAAGTCCCGCTTGCTTTATCACCGTTAAGAGTTACAACCTGCTGTCCGTTGATATGATATACCGTTTCAAAGTTTTTCAGAAAAGCCTCAAATGTTTCACCTATCTGCTGTTGTCCTTTTAAGGCTGTTGCAAGTTTATCGCCTATATATGTTTCGACTGTAGCATCTTTTGTGAAAAGAGCCATTTGTGCCATACCGTCTTTTTTGTCAGCTAATATAGAGAATACATCTACAAGCTCTTTAATCGCCATTTTATCTTCTATTTCCATAATTTCTTTGTTTTCCCGGTTAATACAGGATATGCTTAATACACATACAATAAACAATGTAAATAACTTAAGTTTCATATTTGTAAAATTGATGCCTGAAAACCGATTTATATTATAATTAAACGAAATTCTATATGACAAAATTAATTCTGTTACATTCTGCAATATGTATACAAATTGAGGGCATTTGTATACATATTGCAGATTATAGAATATATATGAAGTTTATTTATACGTATTGAGGAAAAGTGTATACATATTGCGGATTAATTTTTTACATGATCACATAAGTCTAAATTTGTAAAAACAAAAAAAATAAAGATATGAGTAAACAAGTAAGATATGAGACTCCCGGAGAGCATCATTCCGCCTTTGGAATAGAGATATTTCATCCGTTGGTATCACTTATTGATTTCTCTGAGACAGACATTGATATAGTCAATATACCTGAAGAGTATTCTTTTGGATTCTATTATATAGCTTTCAAGGAAAGTAATTGCGGCAAACTTAAATATGGTTGCAATTATTACGATTATGACGAGGAGACTCTTATTTTTCTTGCTCCGAATCAGATTATTAAAACTGATCCTTCAGCATTAATCAATCCTCAGGGAAAAGCACTACTCTTTCACCCGTCTCTGCTTCATGGAACATCTCTGGGTCGGAAAATGAAAGATTATTCTTATTTTTCATATAATGTGAACGAAGCTTTACATGTTTCCAGACAGGAGAAAACAATTATTATGGATTGTTTGCGGAATATTGATTATGAGCTTAAGCATGGAATGGATAATCACAGTAAAGGTCTTATAATTGCCAATATAGAGATTTTCTTAGATTATTGTAAACGTTTTTATGAACGACAGTTTATTACCCGTTCTCATGTAAATAATGATACATTGTCTCGTTTTGAAACTGTTCTGCATGATTATTTTCATTCCTCTTTACCTAAAGAATCCGGATTACCTACCGTAAAATACTGTGCCGATAAACTTAATTTTTCTGCAAGTTATCTCAGTGATTTATTGCGCAAAGAGACCGGCAAAAGCGCAATGGAACATATTCAGCTTAAAATGACAGAAATAGCGAAGGAGAAACTTTTCGATAAAAATAAGACGGTCAGTGAAATAGCGTATGAGCTTGGCTTTGAATATCCTCAGTATTTCAGCCGGCTTTTTAAGAAACAGGTAGGAATGTCGCCTAATCAGTATAGAATGGAGAATTAAATGACTTCAGATATGATTTTAATATCGTATTAATAAAGAATTAAATCGGAAGAGTTTTTGAGATAAAGATTAATAATATTAATAAAATACATATTTTTATTAATATTATATTTGTCCTCATTATGTTATCTATAATCCGGTTTAAACTGATTCGGATATACAGAGATATAATTTCTGTTCCGATACTTTATATTTTTCTTTTTACTGTTATTGCAGCAATTTTATATGTCATATATCAGCAACTTAATAAGACGCCGAACTCTTATATTGTAGGAGTCATTTCAATTTTAGTATTATTATCCGTTCATACCGGAAGAAAAGACAAAGGATTTTGCAGACATATGATGAAAATGCCGCAAAAACTTTTTATTACAGAGTATTTCATGCTTTGTTCGCCGCTCATTATACTTTCTTTTATGGCCGAAAGTTTTTATAATATTATTTTTTATTGTTTACTGCCCGTTCTGATAGCATATGTACCTGAAAGAAAACCCCGTAATTCCTTTAAGAGCAGATTGTTTCTCTTTGGCGTAACTTCATTAGAGCTTGTCGGTTTCATAAGAAAACATCTTCCATTTATAATGATATTGATAACATTGTCAATCATTACCTGCTTTATTCCTTTTTTGCCTATTCTGATATTATTGTTATTTCTGATATTTATGAATATTGCATATAATGAAAATGAACCTCTTAATATCCTCCTGCTTTCTGAACACGATTCTATGAGTTTCATAATGAAAAAAATCAATGACGGTTTTCTATTATTTCTAAAACTTAGTTTCCCGACTCTTATTTTATATTCTGTATTTAATTTTGATACTGCCTGGCTTGTTCCGGTTGTTCCTGTAATAGCCTATATTGCATTTACTCTGCATGTCGGTTTAAAATATACTTTTTATGAGAATGATAACAGTAAAACTAATATACCGGCTGTTGCCGCAATAGGAATTCTCGGAATAATCATTCCCATTTTTTTACCTCTTACTATAATTCAGGCTATCTCTTATTTCTTTCAGGCTAAGCAAAATCTTAATAAGTATCTGTATGTTTATAATAAATGATTTATCGGTTAAATATCATGATAAAGAAGTATTAAGCAATTTATCACTGACTTTGAATACTTCTTCAGTAAATGGCATCGTAGGCTATAATGGAGCAGGAAAAACTACATTGCTTAATTCTATATATGATCTTACAGATATAGAAAGAAATAAGATAAAGTTCAACGGAAAGACTCTCCACCGTTCACAGATAGCATATCTTGAATCTGAGAATTTCTTCTATTCAAATATTACAGGCCGGGATTATCTAAATCTGTTCCGGTACCATAATTCTAAATTCGATATTGATTTATGGCAGTCGGTATTCAGGCTTCCTCTTGACAGCTTTGTTGAAACATATTCAACAGGAATGAAGAAAAAACTTGCTCTTCTCGGAGTTATTTCGTCAGATAAAGATCTGATTATTCTTGATGAGCCGTTTAACGGACTTGATCTTGAATCAGTTTCCGTATTGCAGATTGTTTGCCGAAAATTGGCTGAAATGCAGAAAACTATCATTATAACTTCTCATATCCTTGAAACCCTTACTTCAATCTGTGATTCTATTTCTGTTCTTGAAAACGGAAATATCACATCTACTTATGATTCATCTCAATTTGATATCCTTATTGATAATATCAGTAAAAACATAAACGAAAAATATTGCCATCTTATAAATGATTGCCTGAAATATTAAAAAATAATCCGGCTATTTTTTCCAGCCGGTAAATATTATCTGACTCAGAAAATAATAAGTTTTATTAAAAGGTTGATTTACAGTTGTCAAAAAAAAGTTTGAATTTTTTTTGACTTCTTTTTGTATTTTTATGATAAAAATATACATTTGCATAAAAATAGCAAGTTTATGCAATTACATATAAATAACGAGACTTCTAAATTACAGGCTGTGGTATTGGGCCAACCGGCTTCACTGGGAAAAACTCCCACTTTAAAAGAAACTTATGATGCAAAGTCTTATGAATCGGTAATTCTCGGAACATATCCCAGAGAAGAAGATGTGTTTAAGGAAATGACGATGTTTGACAGAGTTCTTAAAAAACATAACGTTCAGGTATTCCGTCCATGGATGCTAAGCGACTGCAACCAGGTTTTTGCGAGAGATGTAGGCTTTGTTATCAATGACAAGATTATCGTTTCAAATATCATTCCGGACCGCGAAGATGAAAAAGAGGCTTATGAGAATATATATACTCAGATATCCTATAATAAGATTTTTAATCTTCCGGAAAAAGCCCATGTAGAAGGTGGTGACGTCGTACTATACAATGATCTGGTATTTGTTGGTACTTATAATCAGCCGGATTATCCTAAGATGAAAACAGCAAGGACAAACATGTATGCTTTTGAATTTCTTAAGGATATATGTCCGGAAAAGACTTTCATTGCTTTTGATCTTAAGAAAGATAACACAGATCCTAGAAAAGGAATACTTCACCTTGACTGTACATTTATGCCTGTCGGAAAGGATAAGGCGATAATTTATAAAGACGGCTTTCTTAACCCTGAATCATATAAACGTATATGTGATATTTTCGGGAAGGAAAATCTGTTTGAGATCACAACAGAAGAGATGTATTACATGAACTCAAATATCTTTTCAATATCTCCTGAAATTGTTGTTAGTGAAGCGCGTTTTGAGCGACTTAACCGACATCTTGAAGATAAATGGAATATCATGGTTGAAAGAATACCATATCATGAAATTTCAAAAATGGGTGGACTGCTGAGATGTTCTACACTACCTCTTATAAGAAAAGACGAATAGTTTCCATTCGAATAATTCCAAAATCTTTCAATTATGACTTCTAATATATTAATGATACAGCCTGTCGCGTTCGGCTTTAATGAAGATACGGCGAAGGATAATTTTTTTCAGAAGAAAGAAATGACTCCGGCTCAGGAAATTCAGAATAAAGCACTGAATGAATACGACACTATGGTTCAGACATTGAGAATTCTTGGTGTAAATGTGATATCTGTTGCCGACACACTATCTCCGCATACTCCGGATTCTATATTCCCTAACAACTGGATAAGTTTTCACGAATCGGGAAATGTCGCTTTATATCCTATGTTAGCAGAAAACAGACGCCTTGAAAGAAGAGTGGATATTCTTGAAGTACTGAAAAGGGAAGGCCTGATAATCAATGATATCATTGATTATACCGATGCAGAAAAAAGGAAGATGCCATCTTTTCTTGAAGGCACAGGAAGCATGGTCCTTGACAGAGAAAATAAGATTGCATATGCTGCTATTTCTAAAAGAACAGATAAAGCGCTTCTTGAAAAGTTCTGTAATGATTTCGGATATAATCCGTGTTCTTTTACTGCATATCAGACAGTAGGAGAGGAAAGAAAACCTATATATCATACAAATGTCATGATGTGTGTCGGCGATAAATTCACTGTAGTTTGTCTTGAATGTATTGATAATAAAGAAGAAAGAGAAAAACTTAAAAAGACAATCTCTGAATCAGGAAAGGAGATCATAGAGCTTACAGAACAGCAGATTCATAATTTCGCCGGAAATATGCTCCAGATAAAAGGTGCTAATGATGAACCTTTACTTATTCTCTCCGGTTCTGCCTGTAAATCTCTCTTTCAGGAACAGATTAACCGACTTAGTTCTTACAACCGTCTTATTCCGGTAAATATCCCGACCATTGAGTTTTATGGTGGCGGAAGTGTAAGGTGTATGATGGCAGAAATTTATAATCCGTTTAATTCTTAAATAATAATGAATAATAACTCTATTGCAAACCAGATGATGGAACTTGAACATCATTATGGAGCACATAACTATCATCCGCTTCCTGTTGTGCTTGAAAAAGGAAAAGGTGTTTTTGTCTGGGATGTAGAAGGAAAACAGTATTTTGACTTCCTTTCTGCTTACTCTGCAGTAAATCAGGGTCATTGCCATCCGCGTATAATAAAAGCTCTTACTGATCAGGCTCAGCTCCTGACTCTTACATCAAGAGCCTTCTATAATAACCGCCTTGGAAATTATGAGAAAATGGCAACTGAATATTTCGGTTATGACAAACTTCTTCCGATGAATACAGGTGCCGAAGCTGTTGAGACAGCAATGAAACTTTGTCGTAAATGGGCTTATGAAAAGAAAGGCGTTGAAAAGGGAAAAGCTGAAATTGTGGTTTGCCGCAATAACTTTCACGGAAGAACGATAAGTATCATCTCTTTCTCAGTAGATCCTGACGCTTATGATAACTACGGTCCTTATACTCCGGGTTTCACGGTAATCCCTTATGATAATGTGGATGCACTGAAAGAAGTACTTGAAAATAACCCCAATATTGCCGGTTTCCTTGTCGAACCGATACAGGGTGAGGCTGGAGTTTATGTCCCTCATGATGGTTATCTGAAGAGCTGTTATGATCTTTGTAAGAAGCATAACGTACTTTTCATTGCCGATGAGGTGCAGACTGGAATAGCAAGAACAGGCCGTCTTCTTGCATGCGATCATGAAAATGTACACCCTGATATACTTATTTTAGGAAAAGCAATTTCGGGAGGTGTAATCCCTGTTTCTGCCGTTTTTGCGGATAATGAAATAATGGATGTGATACGTCCCGGACAGCATGGGTCTACTTTCGGAGGCAATCCTCTTGCAGCACAGGTTGCTACTGAAGCTCTTAACGTTGTAAAGGATGAGAAACTTGCAGAAAATGCGGAAAGACTCGGGAAAATATTCCGTAGCGAAATAGAAAAATTATGTGCTAAATCAGAAATTGCCGATTATATAAGAGGAAAAGGACTTTTGAATGCACTTGTTATCAATAATTCTTCTCAGAAAGATCTTGCCTGGGATATATGCCTGAAACTTGCGGACAACGGTTTGCTGGCAAAACCGACACATACGAATATCATCAGATTTGCTCCTCCTCTTGTTATCACAGAAGAACAGTTGATGGAGTGTATCGATATAATAAAACATACTATTGCGGAATTTGAATAATAAGATATCCGAAATAAAATTTTAATAAATGACATAAAGGGGAGAAAGTTCTTATATGAATCTTTCTCCCCTTTAATGTATGATTTTTATATCATTTATATAGAATTCTATATGACTGATATACCTTTTATTCCTTAAACAATGATATTATAGTAAGGGTATTCTTCGATATATAGAAATAAACGGTTAGTCTATTTAAAAGCATCATATACCTGCTCCAGGAATAAAGGATACATTGATTCTTTTTTAAACATATTCAGATAAAAAAGTGCTATCAGATCATTCTCCGGATCTATTATATACTCGGTTCCCATCATTCCTGCCCATGCAAAAGCTGTTGGGGAAACCTGCTGAACAGGTCGTTTATGTTCGTTGTATAGTTCGAATCCCAGACCGAATTTAAATCCTTTACCTCCGGAGTTAGATTCCGGTAAATGATTCACAGTTGTCATTAACTCTACATTTTCAGGTTTCAATATACGACGTCCTCTGAATTCACCTTTGTTAAGAAGCATCTGACAGAATTTAGCATAATCACCGACCGGCCCGTTCAAGCCTATTGTTGCTTCGCAATAAGTATAGTCATCACCTATGGCATTTCTGCCAAAAGAAGAATTTCCCGCTATCAGTTTTCCGTCAACATAATCATATGGCATTACGAAACGTGAGGCCTTATCAGAAGAGAAATACCAGTCGGTATCATTCATCTCTAAAGGTTCAAGAACATATTGTTTTATATAATCGCGTACAGGCATACCCGAAATAATCTCAATAAGATAACCCAGCATGTTTGTGCTTATATGATAATCCCATTGACTTCCCGGATCAAAACCTAACGGATATGAAAGCAGTGACTGCATATTTGAGGCCAGACTTGCATGGTGCTCGTCCCCGAAACTATGCTGTCCCGGTACAATTATTTTTACAGCATTGTCTGTCTTCTTTTTTGACATTTCAATCTGTCTGATTTTTTTTACCTCTCCTGAATTAAGGCCTGATGTATGTGACATAAGATGTGCAAAAGTCATGGGAGTGGAAGCAGGACGAGTAGTGTATGTTCCGTCATCATTGACTTTTACAACTACTTCATTTGATATTTCAGGAAGATATTTAGAGACCGGATCATTAACCGCTACCAGACCCTGTTCTACAAGAGTCATAAAAGCAACGGTTGTGATAGCTTTGGTCTGAGAGAACATGACATAATAATCATCGACAGAAGCCGGTTCTTTTTTAGCCATATCTCTGTATCCGAAAGAATTATTATAAACTATATCACCTGACTTAGCAACAAAAGCACTTACACAATTTATCTTTCCTGATTCAACCATATATTTAAGAGTAGAATCAATTTTTGATACTAATTCAGGTCTTATTTCAGATTTCTGAAGATCAGATGACTTTACTGTATAATCTTTATTGAAATTTTTAGATGATAAACTCCAGCCCGGATAATCTTTAAGATTCCCTTTGACAAAAAGATCTGATTTATTTTCACCTTTAAATATAAAATCAAACCAATCAAGAGTCATACGTGTGAAATCGCCTCCGTACTTCTGCTCGAAAGTTCCCGAATGCCCCCCTTCTATAAGATTGGAAAATACTACAGGAACATGAGAAATACGTTCAAAATCCTTTTTCGCATTCTCATACGCAATATCAGAAGGACCTCCGGCAATATAAATAACAGGAGCATGGATATTGTTTATTGATTTCGGAGTAGCTCCAAACATTGACATATCTCCCATTCCTGAGTTAAACATCATGTATGTCTTTACTCTCGGATCAGAAGCCACACTAAGAGCATCAGCACCTCCACAAGAATGTCCGCCTATAGCAATTTTATCGGTTGAGATAATATCGTAATATTCGCTATTCTTATCAGCATTTTGTGAAAGCATCCAGTCGATGGCTTTCGGAATCATATTTACTTCTGTCTTTTTTATCTCTCTGTCATTTATCTCTTTTTGTAATGAGCCAAGTGCTATCACCATATATCCGTGTGAAGCCATTTCCGAAAGGTATCTCTCATATGGTATTGACGTATCATTGCATCCTCCATTAGCGAATATGAATAAAGGGACATTTCCTGACTTCTTTTTTAGCTGTTTTAGATTTTTGGGCCGATAAATGACATAATCTGGCAAACTTCTGTCACTTACCGCGATGGATTTGTATGGGCCATTACTTTTCTTGTCAATAATCTTTGACTCTGTGGTCTGCGCAAATAATGATAGCGAACTATAAGCAATTGATAAAAACAAAATTAAGTGTTTCATGTAACTTTTGTTTTTCAAGAATCAATGTCATGTAACAGATTGAATTCCTGTATTGGTTAATAATTGGTTTAATATAGTATTAAAATAAAACCGGTAGTTTATATATTAATATTCTTCAAACTGTATCATAATTTATGAAATTATAAATTATTGTCATTTCGATAATGTGCTAAATTACAGAGATATATTATAAGATGTTCCTGTAAATTCGTTAACGGAAAAAGATGAACTTCTATTCTGCAGCTTTTCTGATTAGCTGATCATATTTATGTAGATATATATTCCGGTGTTTAAAAGTTATTGTAAATATATAAAATCTATACGAACATATTATGAATTTCCAAATCAATCTTTATTATTCATAATCAGGAAAAACTGTATAATTATAAATACGCCGGATCTTTTAATGCGACTTCCGGAAATGACACTTACGATTACGGAGAGGATTATTACTGACTTCCGTCAGAAGTTCTATGTGCCTCCGTCCGCAAGCCGGAGGCGCTCCGTAAGGCTATCGTTCGGATGCTTCCCGGGATCCTTAAAAAGACTACATAAATGTATGGTTATATATGGATATTACATTTAGGAAATTTTTGATCATTGTTGTGTTTGTGTTAATGGTTTGAATATCAAGAATATATGATAAAAGTGTTTATCGTGGCATATTAATTGTGATTTAAGTAATATCCGTTATAATAAAAATGGATATCGGTGTGTTTA
This sequence comes from uncultured Bacteroidales bacterium, assembly GCA_947074105.1. Taxonomy (GTDB): domain Bacteria; phylum Bacteroidota; class Bacteroidia; order Bacteroidales; family JAUNSR01; genus JAUNSR01. The sequence goes on along the minus strand of CAMTON010000006.1, from coordinate 13,356 downwards.
AGGTTAAATCAATTAATTAATGTGGTATGAAAATTTTAAGAGGTAAATCAATTAAGAGAGAAAAAAGAAACTTAAAAAGGCTGGCTTCGTCTATCGTTTTAATTACTGCCGGAGGAGTTTCAATGGCACAGAATTCTACAGAAACAGGAATTCCCGCTGATACTACAGTCGACAGAAGCCTCGAAGGTGTAGAGGTAGTTGCAAACAGAAATATAAAAGATAATGTTGCGGAACAGCCTAAATCATGGAGTACAATGGTATCTAAAATAACTTCGCTTGATATAGAAAATATAGGTGCAACCAATCTTTCGTCTGCTTTGAAATATACTCTGGGTGGTGAGGTGAGAGAGCAGGGGCGAAAACACAAAGAATTTTTTTATGTAAGAGGTCAGAGTTCGGAATATGCTATAGACGGAATGACACTGATGAACTTTTATGACGGTCCGACATCTTTATCGACAGATATGCTTGAAGAAATTGAAGTTACCAGATCTTCAAATTCACTTGCTTACGGAGGTACAGGTTTAAACAGTTCGGTAAATCTGAAAACGAAATATTTTGATAAGACTCATATCGGAGTCAATGCTTCATACGGAACTTTCAATACAACAAGAGCATCCGCTATAATCGGTGATAAGATAAAAGGTTTAAGATATGTGGCAAGTGTCACAAGAGACGATACCGACGGTCCTAAAGATCTTAACGGTGCAGAACATCGCTGGAATCTGTATGGTAAGGTTCGTTTTGATGTTACAAAAAAAATATATCTGGAATATCAGCAGTTTTATATTACCGGTTCACGTCAGTTCTTAATATCTCAGGATAACGGCGAGCTTATTGCAGCAAACAAGGCTCAGACATGGAAATATGATCCTCAGAAGATACAGGCTAGTATAGCCAAAGTTCATTTCGATGAAGGCAAATTCGGTTCGACTGAATTCCGTTATTATTATTATGCTGATAACAGGAAATTTGATAACGGAAATAAAGTTTCTAATGAAAGCCTTTATACTACCGACTTCAGTCTTGTCCAGACTGTAAATCTCTGCAAAAACAATACAATGAGACTTGCGGGTGATTATTACATAATTACGGGAGAGAACTATTATAATACAAGTGTTTCAATCGGAAAAAGGGAGAAGATGATGTTCGCATTTATCGATGAGCACAAATTCAAAAGAGGTAGTATTGACCTTGGAGTAAAATATATAAAAGAACATTATTCGGATTATAACGGTGTAGCAGATGAATGGCAGCCGGGATATTTCAACGGAAACATAGGTTTTACGTTGCCTGTAAGCAAAAATGTGGCACTTAACCTTGTGGGAAGTATCGGTCGTATCGCAGCACCGGTAAATGCCATGACAAAAGACAGCGACGGAAATCCAATCAATCTTCAGGATGAAAAACGTAAATCTGTAGAGCTTGGCTCAAATATCAATGTACCGTGTCTGGGGATGTTTACTGTAACGGGATATTTCCATGACAGCAAAAATGCTTATACAATGGGAGATGAAGAGGTGCCGAATTCGACATCTGTATCCAATGCATATTATTATACTGTAAATGATCTGAAAAGAATAGGTATTGAGGTCGGATTTAAGTCGAAGACATTCTTTAATTCTCTTTCAGGTTTTGCCAATGCTTCGGAATGCTATATCGAGGAAGAAACAGGTGTCAAGTATAAAGGCGCTCCTCAATTTATAGCAAGCGCGGGTCTTACATATTCAAAATACGGCGCAACTCTTAATATAATGGGACGCTATGTCAGCGAATATATAAACAACCGTTTTGTGAAACCTACATCTCCGGGTTATCCGGATACAAAAATCGGTGATTATTACAATTTTGACGCTAATCTGACTTATAAGATTCCTGTGATTCCGGTATCTGTTTACGGTGACGTGAAAAATATTTTCAATAAGAAATACTGCACAATGTCGCCTGTATATCCTGATCAGGGAACACGTCTTACAATCGGCCTGAAGTTTAATATCTAAAAAGGTAAGTTTATGTATAATATGGATGCAAGAGAATATAACCAAAATGTGATGAAAGGTTATTTCGCGGAGGTATATCCTCTGATAGCAAAACAGATAATAGAAAGAACGGGAGTAAGTTCAGGCGTCTGTGTCGATCTCGGAAGCGGCCCCGGAATGCTTGGTATCGAACTTGCAAGAATATCGGATCTTAATGTTACGGCATATGATCTGCTTGAAGATTGCGTTATCGTGGCAAAAGAGAATATTTCTGAATATGAACTTGCCGACAGGATGGATGCGGTGAGAGGCATGGCCGAAGATATGACATATTTTGAATCCGGTTCAGTCGACCTTGTTGCAAGTCGCGGTTCCATATTTTTCTGGGAAGATCAGAAAAAAGGGCTGAATGAAGTTTTCCGTATTTTAAAACCTGGCGGCTGGGCTTATATCGGAGGCGGTTTCGGGTGTAAGGAACTTCAGGAACGTATTCACAATAAACGGGTGAAAGAAGGAAATCCCGGCCTGGAATCAGCGCCCTGTCGTAAAGAGATCCCTGTTGAGGAGTATCAGAAAATGATAGATGAAATGGGAGTTAAAGGAGAAGCCTCAAGAACCGAAAAAGGTTTCTGGATAATTTTTCAAAAATAGTTATGGTTAGATTATGATAAAAAGATATACGATATTACTACTTTCTCTGTTTTGCCTGATAAACCTTTTTGCGGAAAGAAAAGTCACGGATATGCTTGGTCGCGAAGTGATTATACCCGATAGTGTCGGAAATATATTTGTTGACCGTCATTCGGCAATACTGCTTTATGCACTTGATCAGGATATCGCTTCAAACAGGATCTTTAATTTTTCAAAACCTGCAGAAAAGTTTTTCCCAGCATCTTATCTGGCAAAACCATGCATAGAGCTTGGTGCATATGAGGACATTCTTAAATTAAATCCTGATGTCATAATATTGTCGGATGAATTATCTGAAAGAGCTATGGATCAGGCCGAGAGCATGCAGCAGAGACTTGGCATTCCTGTTTTAATGTATGACATGAACATACTGTCTTATAAAAAGACTATCACTATGCTTGGTGATGTATTGGGGTTAGAGAAAAGAGCGGAGCTTCTGAACGGTTTCATCACTAAATATTGTGATGAAGTGATGAAAACAGCTTCTTCTTTTTCTGAAAAGGAAATTCCCGCCGTTTATTATGCAGAAGGGCCAAAAGGTCTTAATACCGACCCTTCAGGATCGAAACACAGCCAGATACTGGAACTGGTGGGTGCAAGAAATGTGGCGGAGTCTAAAATAGTTCCGGGAAAAGGGATGTCAGAGGTTTCTCTTGAACAGATCATGGTATGGAATCCTGAAAAAATTATCTGCTGGACAGGAAGCGGTCCTGATCTGCCTACATATAATGAAATCAAAGGAAACGAATTATGGTCGTCGGTTTCTGCGTGTAAGACAGGTAATATATTTCAGATACCTCTTTTACCTTTTGGCTGGTTTGACCGTCCTCCGGGTTCAAACAGAATTCTCGGACTCTTATGGACATTCAACACTCTTCATCCGAAACATTTCAAATGGGATATTAATGATGTTACGTGTGAATATTTCAAATTATTCTATCACTATGACCTGAGCCCTGAAGAGGCGGAAAAGATATTAAATCCGACTGTTTATTAAAAATGAGAGAATATGGAAAAGTCAACATCTGAAGAATTCATGCAGCAGGATGTACCTGTGTGTAAAGAGGGGCATATTAATTTCTTTGCTTCAATGCCATGTCCAATGAAGAACCGTTTCGGCGATATATTTCTGGAATTTCTTAATGAGTATGAGGAAAAAGAATATATGCCTGTTTATTGTCCGACTGTACAGCTTGATGCCCATAAGCGGATAGGTGCGGTAATAAAAGACATAACGGAGGAAAATGAACTTCCGGATCTTTTCCTGTCAACCGGATTCGGTACAAACTATTCGGCTCCTTTCCGTACACGTTTTATGGAAAGCGGTATTCTAAAAGGATATACTCCGGAATCACAGAAGCCGTTTATCCCGGAACATCTGAAAAGTGTAATGGATAAATACGGTTTCGGGATGCTCGGATTAGGAAGCTGGCAGCTTGTTGTCGATACCCGTAAACTTAAAGATGATACTCCGAGAGCTTCATCCTGGGATGATCTGCTGAAGCCGGAATTCAAGGGTCTTGTGACAATGCACGGTCATGAAGGTCATACCATAATCAGTGCCGTTCATCATTATTATTATGAGAAATTCGGTATGGAGGGGCTTGTGAAATTCGGAGAGAACCTGAAAGGAGTGAAGCATTTTTCTAATATTATAAAGGCTATAGGTGCAGTTGACCCTCAGTCTACTGTATATTATATTCTGCCGGCAGTCATCGCAAATCAGATACCGGCTAAATTCTCGGCTTTACCGATACAGCTTAAAGAGGGAGATATAATATCTCCTCTTCTTATATATGTGAAATCAGATGCTATGAAGAAGGCTGAAGGTCTGCTGGAGTTTTTTGATATGGATTCTCTTTCCGATCTGCTGAAAAAATCCGGATATTATCCTCCTGCGTCTTTTAACTGGGATGAACCGGCTTATTTTCCTGATTGGGATAATATACTTCAGAAAGATCAGATGGTTTTTGATAAGGAACTGACAGAAGCTTTCGAGGCGAAGCTCGAAGTTTTTGATTATGAAACAATATAAGGGAATATAATATGAAGCTTATTACAGTAGCCGGTCCTCCGTCAACCGGTAAAACATCAATAATTATCAATCTGATAAAATCCCCTTACTGGCAAAAATATAATGTCGGTGTTATAAAATTCGATTGTCTTTCGACGGAAGATGATCAGCGTTTCAAGGCAAACGGTATTCCCGTTAAAGTAGGACTTGCCGGGCATTTCTGTCCCGATCATTATTTTGTAAGCAATATTGAGGAATGCCTGGAATGGGGGAAAAAGCATAATCTGGATATACTCATAACAGAAAGTGCGGGATTGTGTAACAGATGTTCGCCTCATGTCAAGAAAGTAAAGGCAGTATGTGTTATTGACAATCTTATGGGTGTGAATACGCCGAAAAAGATCGGTCCCATGCTTCGTTATGCCGATATTGTCGTGGTGACAAAAGGTGATATCGTATCACAGGCTGAACGTGAAGTGTTTGCTTATCATATAAGAAAACAGAATTCAAAGGCTTATATCATGTCGGTAAACGGAATAACGGGTCAGGGCGCATTTGAATTATCCACACTACTGGAGGATGCGGCGGAAGTTGAAACTCTTATCGGAGGCGGACTGCGTTTCTCTATGCCTGCTTCAATTTGTTCTTACTGTCTGGGTGAGACAAAAATAGGTCAGGATTATCAGGTTGGCAACGTTAAGAAAATAACAATATAATACTAAACCGGAATTATGAATATAGATAAAATAACGATTCTGCCCGGGTTTGATAAATCCGGAAATCCCGAAATGCCGGATATGGATGAGCTTACTCTTCATAAAGGAAGTGTGACGAGTATTGTTGGTCCGACAGGGTCGGGAAAAAGCAGGTTGCTGGCGGATATTGAATGGATTGCACAGGGTGACACTCCGACAAAGCGGCGTGTTCTTATTGACGGAAGAACTCTTTCGATAGACGACCGTTTTTCTCTGGAAAATAAACTCGTCGCACAGTTATCACAGAATATGAATTTCGTTATGGATGTTACGGTAAGTGAATTTATAAGAATGCATGCCGAAAGCCGAAATATAAATAATGATGATATAATTGATATCGTGGTAGATCAGGCTAATGAACTGGCAGGGGAGAAGTTTGATCATAATACTCCTCTTACCGCTTTAAGCGGGGGCCAGAGCCGCGCTCTGATGATTGCCGATACTGCCTCTCTGAGTGCCTCTCCCGTTGTCCTTATCGATGAAATAGAGAATGCGGGAATCGACAGAAAGAATGCAATAAGTCTTCTGATGCGTAATGAAAAGATTGTTCTCATGGCTACTCATGATCCTATTCTTGCTCTTATGGCTGATAAGCGTCTGGTCATCCGTAACGGAGGTATAATGAGTATTATTGAAAGAACAGATAAAGAAAAATCAAACCTCGGAATACTTGAGTCCTATGATTCAAGAATGATGTCGTTGAGACAGAGAATGAGAAGAGGAGAATTGATTGAGGAAATAGAACTTATTTAAAACGGTAACGATGCCAAACATTTAGAAGTTTTGGCATCGTTGCCGTTTATTCTTATTTAATATGTAACTTTTCTGCAACATATCTATCTCCCTTATTGATATGAGCAATATATATTCCAGGAACGAAGTCTGAAGTATTTACTGATTTTTCGGATGTTTCAAGTAGTTTATAACCTGACTCATTATAAAGGGAAAAAGTCTTAAAACAGCCATTTACCATAATAATTCCCGGCAGGGAAACAATAAAGATCTCTTTATCAATATATTCGGCATTTGCCGAGGTTGATACACTGGCGTAATTTATATTATCAAGCCATTCTGAAAGCATTGTTCTGCAACGTGAAACCTCTGATGAACGGATACGAAGATTTGGTTCAATAAAGTTTCCGTCAGGAATAAGTCTTTTTGCATCCTGTACGACTCCTGATATTCCGCTGCTTGCACTCGATACAATGACTCCGATATTTTTTCCTGCCATCTGACTTCCATGACTGAACAGAAAAGTCTGCAGGGGAGCAGCCATATTGTTCCACCAAAGTGGAGCTGCGATAATAATCATATCATAATCTGAAAGCCGGATATCTACAGGATCAATTGCCGGATATGAAGATGCATTATTCGGGTTTTGCCGTATATTATTTATCAGAGCACTTCCTATCGCATAATTGTTTGCTGCATAGTCAAGACCTTTTTCCGCGGGTGCTATACGAAGCAGATCCGCTTCAATCTGAGAATTAAGTTCACTTACTATAGTATGTATGTTATTAGAGAAACTATAATATACAATCAGAGTTTTTGCATTAAGTGTTACTACTGATAATACTATTGCTAAAGTCAATATTAGTCTTTTCATGTTTAATATATTTAATCGGTTATTTTAAAGATTTTAGAATTAATGTATAGAGAACGCACCATCTACAAGAATAGCATGGCCGTCAACAAAGCTTGCCTGAGGGCTGCACAGGTTACCAATGCTACTTTACCTTCCATTGTTTTCATATCCGTTCTAATTTTGATTTGAATATATAGATGCTTCTGTTTATGCCTTTAGAAGTTTTGCTGGCTTAATTCAGTCGTAAAACATTGAGCATAATTTATTTATTACAAAAATAGAATTGATGTAATTTCAATGTTTTGCTTTAGAGATCAAGTAAGTTTGTTATAAGGCTCATGTCAAAATTTACCTCTTTAATAAGCGTATTATTACGCTTTGTTGTCGGCTCTCAATAAAGAAACAGCAGATATCAAAAAAACCTTACAGAAAAATCTCTGTAAGGTTTAATATATTTTTGTCGAATATCGTGATGTAAATAATTAATAGAGTACTATATACTGTGGCTTATTTTGATTTTTTTCTCAATCCCGCACGTATCCTGCTCAGCGACTGAGGTGTTACAAAAAGGAAAGACGCAAGTTTCTTAAGTGCTACCTGATTCAGAAGTTCCGGATGATTTTTTAATAACGAAAGATAGCGTTCTTCTGCACTCTGATTATCTGCAAAAAACAACAGATAATTTTCCATTATCATAGAATGATGTTCGAACATCTTTCTTATAATATTGGCAAACTGTAAAGATTCACTGCAAAGTTTGTCAATCTCTTGTTTGGTAATATAATAAGTATCTATTTCGCTTTCTGCCTCTATACTGTGTTGGGATACTCCGTTAAGGCAATAACCCCAAACAGGAATAATCATTTCTCCGAGACCGGCAAACCATAATGCAATCTCTTCTCCGTCATTATTGCGGAATGCTCTTAATACTCCGCGTTTAATGATATATAGTTTGTTGTTGCATTCTCCTTCACGAACAAGAAAATCTTTCTTTGGTATAATGCAACTATCCATCTTAGAAAGTAAAAGATCCGACTCTTCAATACTCAGAGAGTAAGTCTCACAAAGTTTTTTTCTGAATTGTTCCATATACAAAAATATATTTTTACTGGTAGAGTATTTATTACCATAAGATAATTTTTTAGAATTACATAGAACCTACCTTTGCCGGCGTTTTAATCATTTATTCATTATGGAACTGAAAGATACTATTGATTTTGGTAAAGAAAATATTTCTGTACTATTTCGTAAGATGTTATATCCGACACTTATGGGAATGTTGTTTTCTGCACTGTTTACTATAACAGACGGAATTTTCGTCGGACGCGGACTGGGAAGTGACGCTCTGGCTGCAGTCAACATCACAGCTCCTTTATTTTTACTTTCAACAGGACTCGGCCTTATGTTCGGTATGGGAGCTTCGGTCGTGGCCTCTATTCATCTGGCGGGGAATAAACAGAAAACTGCAAGGATTAATGTCACTCAGTCTTTTGTCGTTTCAATGCTGCTTATGATTTTCATGTCTGTAGTTGTGATGATATTTCCTCATGATGTTTTACGGATTCTGGGATGTTCTGACCAATTGATGATTCCGGCAATGGATTATCTTAAAGGTTTTGTACCTTTTATGACTGCATTTGTTTTAATTTCCTCATGCGGATTCTTTGTACGATTAAGCGGAGCTCCCAATTACGCGATGGTCTGCTCTGTAGTTGCAGCCATAATAAATATTATTCTCGATTATCTTTTGATATTCGTGTTTAAATGGGGAATGTTCGGTGCTGCTTTCGCAACCGGAATCGGAACCGGAGTTGGTGTGATTATGATGATAATATATCTTTTGAATAAAAAGAATGTAATTCATTTTGAGAGAGTGAAACTGTCAAGAAAAAGTATCCTTCTTAGCTGCCGTAACATAAGTTATATGTGCAAACTGGGATTCTCTTCTTTTCTGGGAGAAATCGCTATCGCGTCAATGATGATATGCGGCAATTATGTATTTATGCATTATATGGGAGTGGATGGTGTTGCAGGTTTCAGTGTAGCATGTTACTTTTTCCCTATCGTCTTTATGGTTTACACCTCGATAGCTCAGTCTGTTCAGCCTATTATAAGTTTTAATTACGGAACAGGAAATTCACAAAGAGCAAAGGCCGGTTTTGTTATCGCTCTTAAATATGCTGTAGGGTGTGGTGTGGTTCTTGCAATAATAACCGCAGTATTCAGTTCTGAAATCGTTTCGATGTTTATAAATTCAGACAGCAAAGCGTGGCAGATAGCAAAAGACGGATTACCGCTTTTCGCTGTCGGATTTATCCCTTTTGCGCTTAATATGATTTCAGTAGGATATTTTCAGAGTGTGGAACAGATAAGATCCGCAACATTTCTTACCGTCATGCGAGGATTTGTTTTTATGATTGCCTGCTTTATGATATTACCTGAAATATTCGGAAATGCCGGAGTATGGCTTTCTGTGCCTATGGCAGAGATTTTCACATCTGTATTTGTAATATTTATTTATTTAAAAAACAGGCATAAGCAATCAGCATTAAAAACGATAAGAATATAATACCGTAACTTAAAAAAGTAACCTGCATCTCTTTTATTCAGACATGCAGGTTATTTTGTTTAAATACTAATATATCAGTCAAGCCGTAACTTTATATATTTCTTTTTGTTATATTTACATTATAATAAAATCAGAAACCATGATAAACAAGAACAAGCCGGATAAAGACATATTGCTGGTTATTACAATTGTATCTCCTATTGCAGTATTCATACTTTCCTTATTTAATTCAGGGCGCCTGATATCTATGCCTGAAAGTTTTCCTTATAGCAGAGGAATCTGGAATGCGATCGGTACAGGATCAATAATTCTTATTTCTTTTATAGTATTAGTTTTATCTGTTTTCTTTTATAAGAAGTTTAAGAAATAAATAAGATTGATTTTATTCTTCCGAAACCTCCAGATAAAATATTTCCTCAAAATCAACATTGAAGTATTCTGCTATCTTCAATGCCAGCAGTGTTGAGGGTACGAATACTTCATTTTCAATAGTATTTATAGTCTTTCTTGTTACTCCTACACCTTCTGCAAGCTCTTCCTGAGTTATACGTTTTATAGCTCTCTGAACGCGTATATTATTTTTAAGCTTATAAATCTTCATCTCTATTCTCTGTTATAAATAAGCCATGAAACCTGTCCTGTCATATAGACAATCAGAAAAATCATAAAACATACACTTGTTGCCGGGATAACGGGGAAGAGAGATGACAAAAGAATAGATATTCCTGTGATAACAATGAATCCCATAAATGAATTACGAAATACTTTCGACTGAGCTCTCTGATAATACTCATCATAAAGTACTCCTTTTAATACAGGATCCGTATTTATTTTTCTTATAAGACGAACCATTTTAAAAAGAAAAATCGAAAAGAATATTGTTCCGATAATCAATATCGGAGTATTGATGAAAACCTGAATAAACTTATATTCTCCTGTCATATTCAGATAACTATTAACAATCATCGGAGTTATAAAAAAGGGATAACTGATTGTCAGTCCTTTCATTACGATGTATCTTTTTCTTTGAAAATTTTCGATTTCGCTTGTTCTCATGATTTAAATTTTAATATTATAGTAAAGTAACCGCTATAACTCAATATGCAACCTTTGAGTTACTAAATTGTAGATAATTATTCATTTAATCAAGAGAAAAATAAATTTTATACGATATTAGATAACGTCAACTTATAAAAGATATCACTCTTATTCCTATATTGCGGCGACATTGTTCACTCGCATAATAAATGAATATGGTTGCATTTATTAAAATCTTAATTTGAAGGAATATGATAAACAGGCAATTACTTGATCCTGAATCAATAATAGTTGTAGGCGGATCTGATAATATACGTAAGCCGGGAGGCAAAGTGATAAGAAATCTTATCGTTGGTAATTATAAAGGGAAATTATGTGCCGTAAATCCTAAGGAAAAGGAAGTTCAGGGGATAAAATGTTATGAAAGAATATCGGATGCTCCTCATGCTGATCTTGCTATAATAGCTATTCCTGCCGCAGCATGTCCCCTTGCTGTAGAAGAGCTGGCACGAGATAAAGAAGTAAGAGCATTTATAATCCTCTCTGCAGGTTTCTCCGAAGAAACTCACGAGGGAAAACTTCTCGAAGAAAAAATAACAGAAACATGCCGTAAGTATAATGCGTCTCTTATCGGCCCCAACTGTATCGGGGTTATGAACCGCAATTATCACGGGGTCTTCACTCTTCCAATCCCTAAATTCAAACCTTATGGTGCGGATCTGATTTCAAGTTCGGGTGCAACGGTAGTTTATATTCTTGAATCTTCTGTTTCAAAAGGAATTGTTTTTAACTCTATATGGTCGGTCGGAAATGCCGCTCAGATCGGAGTGGAAGATATTCTTGAATATATGGATATCAACTATAAAGAAGGAGAAAGTTCTAAAATCAAACTTCTTTATATCGAAAATATTAAAGATCCCGATAAGCTGCTCTTACATGCTTCTTCTCTTATTCGAAAAGGTTGCAGGATAGCAGCTATAAAATCAGGAGCTTCCGAGTCGGGAGCACGTGCTGCTTCATCTCACACAGGAGCTATTGCCAGCAGCGATCTTGCAGTAGAGGCTTTATTCCGTAAAGCCGGTATCGTAAGATGTTACAGCAGGGAAGAACTAACCACAGTCGCCGCTCTTTTCACTCTTAAAGAGATAAAAGGCAAAAACATTGCAATAATCACTCATGCCGGAGGTCCTGCCGTCATGCTTACCGACGCTCTTTCAAAAGGGGGACTTAATGTCCCCGATCTTAACGGCCCTGTAGCAGAAGAACTTAAAGCAAAACTTTATCCCGGTTCTGCCGTTGCCAATCCTATTGACATCCTTGCTACCGGAACTCCCGAACATCTTGCGATAGCTATAGATTATTGCGAAAACAAATTTGAAAATATTGATGCGATAGCCGTTATCTTCGGCAGCCCCGGCCTTGTTCAGGTATATGATGCATATAAAGTTCTTGATGAAAAGATTAAAAGTTCCAGCAAACCTATTTTCCCTGTTCTTCCGTCAATAATCACAGCGGGAGATGAAGTCAAGATGTTTATTGAAAAAGGAAATGTAAACTTCTCCGATGAAGTTATACTGGCAACAGCTATAGGCCGTGTATGCAGTGTGCCGGCTCCGACAAACGAGGGTCCCGAACTTACAGGCGTCGATGTTCCGCGTTTAAGAAAAGTTATCGACGGAATTGAAGAAAACGGATATGTTTCTCCTGAGATGGTTCGTGAAATATTTGCCTGTGCAAATATCCCTGTCGTATCCGATTTTGTCACTTCTTCAAAAGATGAAATTATAGCGGAAGCAGAAAAAATGGGATTCCCGGTTGTCGCAAAAGTCGTAGGGCCTGTTCATAAGACTGATGTGGGAGGTGTTGTGCTTAATATCCATTCCGCGAAACATCTTGCCTTTGAATTCGATCGCCTTATGGCTCTTGATGACGCAACCGGAGTTATGATCCAGCCGATGCTTAAAGGCACGGAACTATTTATCGGTGCAAAATATGAACCGAGATTCGGACATATAATACTTTGCGGACTGGGAGGCATATTTGTTGAAGTTCTTAAAGATGTCGCATCCGGACTTGCTCCTTTGTCTTTTCATGAGGCTGATTCAATGATTAAATCTCTTCGAGCCTATAAGATTATTCAGGGAACAAGAGGGCAGAAAGGGGTAAATGAATATATGTTCTCTGAAATCATAGTTCGTCTTTCGTCACTTCTTCGCTTTGCAACAGAAATAAAAGAACTTGATATTAATCCGCTTCTCGGAACAGAAGATAATGTGATTGCGGTAGATGCCCGAATAAGGGTGGAAAAATAATTTCTGTCTTTAAAATCAGAAACAGAAGGCTGCGGTCCTCTCTGTATGTTTAATGAATTTGAGTAATCTCTCTTATATAATAAGGGCGAATACTCAAATTCATTTTTATTTATAATCAATTTCAATGATATTCTGTTATTAATAGAAAAAGAGAGTTGCCGACATGGTATATTACGTTTAAAAAGAAAATCAAAATACTATATGCAGATTTATGTTTACATAATTATCGGATTGATCTTTGGCTGGCTGATGAGTTACAGCGGTCTTAACAGATTTAATACGATTGCAGGGATGTCTATACTAAAAGACTTCACGGTAGCCAAAACGATAATGCTGATTCTTGCAATAGGAGCAATAACACTTATGCTGGAGATGATCATCGGACAGGCTGAATTTCACGTAAAACCACTTTAT